>DASXYE010000095.1:0-15746 GCA_036502695.1 Jatrophihabitantaceae bacterium | reverse complement strand
CCGGCAGTACTTCGCCCGCTTCGAGAGCGACATCGAGGCGATGAGCGACGTGCCGCGCGCCGTCCGCCCGCAGCTGGCCGGGTTGCTGCCGCCGTTGCTCACCGAGGTGCGCCACCTGGAGACGGATGCCGGCACGACCCGCAAGTCGCTGTGGCGCCTGCACGACGGCACCCTGGTCGAGAGCGTGCTGATGCGCTACCCGGATCGGGTCACCGTATGTGTATCCAGCCAGGCTGGATGTGGCATGGCCTGCCCGTTCTGCGCGACCGGCCAGGGTGGCCTGCGCCGCAACCTGTCCACCGCCGAGATCGTCGATCAGGTCGTGGCCGCCGCCCGCACGTGCGCCCGCGGCGAGCTGCCGGGCGGTGTCACCCGGCTGTCGAACGTCGTGTTCATGGGCATGGGCGAGCCGCTGGCCAACTTCGCCCGGCTGGCCGCCGCGCTGCATCGACTGATCGACCCCGCGCCGGACGGGCTCGGCCTGTCGCAGCGCTCGATCACCGTGTCGACGGTCGGCCTCGTCCCGGCGATCGGCCGGCTGGCCGACGAGGGCTTCAAGGTCACGCTGGCCGTGTCGCTGCATGCCCCGGACGACGAGCTGCGCGACACCCTCGTCCCGGTGAACACGCGCTGGAAGGTCGACGAGGTGCTGGCCGCCGCCGACGCCTACGCCGACCGCACCGGGCGCCGCTACTCCATCGAGTACGCGATGATCCGCGACGTGAACGACCAGCCGTGGCGGGCCGATCGCCTCGGCGAGCTGCTGCGCGATCGGCTCGCCCACGTCAACCTGATCCCGCTGAACCCCACGCCGGGCTCGCAGTGGGACGCCTCGCCCAAGCCGGTCGAGCGCGAGTTCGTGCGACGGCTCGAGGCACACGGCGTCGCCGTGACCGTGCGCGACACCCGCGGCCGGGAGATCGACGGCGCGTGCGGCCAGCTCGCCGCCAGCGGTTAGGCCCCGGCAGCTAGCGCCGGGTGTAGGTCTCCAGCAGGTACTCGACGTTCGGGTCGAGCTCCCACCCGAGCACCTGGCCGACCGCCGTCCGGCGCAGGTCGTCCACCTCGTAGGCGTCGTAGAAATTGTCGTCGTCCGGCTTGGGCGGGTAGAGCGCCCGCAGGTCCGGCACCTTCGCGTCCGGGATGTCCCAGCGGCCGAGCGGGTGGCCGTCCTGGCGGTCGTACGCGACGAGCTGGTGCCGGACCGGCATCCCGTCGTCGAGCCACCAGTACCGTTCGGCCGGATCGGGCTGCAACGGTGACGCGACGTCGGGCTCGACGAACAGGCCCAGCCGCTCTGCTTCGGAGATCGCGAACGTCGGCTCGATCTCGGTGCCGATGAACATGTACAGGTCGTCGTCGATGTGGACGTAGAACCGGTCGCCGTCCTCCAGCCGGGCGCCGAGCGGTCCCTCGCGCAGCATGATCCGCGCGATCTCGACCGCCTCGTCGAGCGACACCGTCGTGCCCTCTTCGAGGTGCTGCCACTGCGGGGGAGTGGCCGGCGGCTTGTCCAGCCCGACGACGGTCAACCGTTGGACGCCGGCCTCCTGCGCGAACGCGGTGAGCACGTACAGATAGCGGTTCTCGGTCGACAGGTACTCGTCCTCGGTCAGCACATGCCCGTCGATGTCGCGGCCGATGTCGCGCCGGTTGGTCCACTCATCATGGGCGTACGCGCCCCACCGGTCGCGATAGCCGGGGTTGTACTTCGTGACTCGGTACCGGTGCTTGATCATGACTGCTTCCTAGTCCCTGACCCGATCGAAATGGACGTTGCCGTTCGAGTCGTACTTCGGCACGTACGTGCCGTCGCGACCGCGGTTCATCAGCGTCTTCGGGTCGTTCGCGCCCTTCCAGGCCACGTTGGGTGGGAGCTCGCCGGAACGGTCGGCCGAGCCGTGGCCGGTGTGGTCGTAGCTGATGTAGGGCGGTTCGCCGTTCGGGTTGTGGAAGATCGGTTCCTTGGGGGCGCCCCCGCGGGGCTGGTAGGGCTCGTAGCCGAGTTCTCCGGCCAGTTCGCGTTGCTTGGGCTTGGGCACTCGCGGCTCGGACGTGCGATGCGTCGGGTGGCCGGCCCGCGGGTCGTCGAGCTTCCTGCCCTTCTTCAGCGCATCCTTCTCGGCCTGCTCGAACGCGTCGGTCTTCACCGGCCGGAAGATCCCTTCGCAGGCCTTCCAGATGAAGTTCTTCTCTTCCTTCGCGACCGCCCGGGCTACCCCCTTGGCGGCGCGGCCGCCGCCCTTAGCCAAGGATCGCCTCCATCGCCAGGCTGATGAGCAGGTTCACCAGCCGGCTGGTGATCTCCTTGAACACGGGGATCTCCAGCAGTGATGCGCCGAACGTCGGGCCGGCCGTCGCGATGGCCTGGACGATCTCGATCGCGAGCGTGACCAACTGGACGATGACGTTGATCTTCAGGGCGAGCACGACCCCGGCCGCGACCATCAGCAGCGGGCCGACGAGCTCCGAGCCGGTGACGCTGTCCTCGAGCGAGCTGCCGGGAGAGCCGTCGGCCTGCCACTTCGCCTTGAACGCGTCGATCGCCGCGCCGGTGTTCTGGTTCCACACCTGTTCGGCGGCCGACGACGCCGACTGGGCCACCGGCTCGAGCTGTCCGGCGAAGCTCATCCACACCCCGCCGAGGTCGAACAGCTTCTCCTCGTCGGCCTCGGGCCAGTTGTAGCCCAGATCCTGCAGGATCGTGACCAGCTCGCCGGGAAGTTGCAGCCCCATCGTGGTTACTCCCCGGCCGAGCGGATGTTCGAGGTGGTGGACTCCTCGGTGCCGCCGTAGGTGGTGGCCATGTCCTCGATGCCCTCGGCGAAGCTGTCCAGACCGTCGACGATGCTGCTGTACGTCTTGATCGCGAGGTCCTCGATCGCGGCGTACCCGCCCCCGATGAGTTGCCCGAGCAGGTCCGCCCCCCACGGCTCCACGATCGAGCTGAGCGAGTTGACGAATCCGTCGAGGGCCTGGTCGAGCTGATCGGCCGAGGTCTGCATGGCGGTCGAGGCTCGGAGTAGTGAGTCCGGGTCGACGTCGAACCCGGTCATGTGCCGCCCCGCCGCCGGATCTGGTCGACGGCACCCCCGACCGCGGAGGAGAATCGCTCCATCTGGCGGATGGACTCCTGATGGAGGTTCTCCAGCTGGCCGTTGAGCGTGTCCAGGTCGACCGGGGCGACCGCGGCCACGGCGTTGGCCCGCAGTGCGGTCAGCGCCTGGTTGACGGCGAGCGTGAGCTGCTCGGCGAGGTCCTCGGACGGCAGGCGCATCGCGCGGGGATCGAGCTGGATGGACGTCACCTCGCCCGGCGTGCGGACCGTGACCCGGATCTGCTCGTCGTCGCCGGCCGTACCGACCGCCTCGATGGGTTCGCGATCAGCTGCGGTGCCGCTGCGAGCGGCCTCGAGGGCCTGCCGGGCGCTGGTCAGCAACTGGTCCAGCCCCTCGCCGCTCAGGCCTGACTCGGATGTCACGCCGCTCCCTCCGGGGCCGTTTCGTTCGCTTGGCGATCACGCTATCCGGCGCTCGGCGTCAGATGCAAAGGCGCTTGAGTCCGCAACCCTTGCGCCCGCAACGGGCCGACATCCTGATCCTGCGCGCCGCCCGAAGCGCGGTCACGAACTACGCTCACGACAAGCCGATGACTCCGAACATCCCCGCCGCCACGATCCGCGACGTTCTGACGGGCCTGCGCAGCCCGGACGCCGACGCCCGCGAGGCGCAGCTGCACGCCGTCTACCTCCTGGCGGCGTGGAACCAGCTCGATCCGAACGCGGTGCGCCCCCTGCTCACGCTCGAGTCAGCCGGCGACCTCGGCCCGTCCGGGCGGACCTACCTGCAGTCGTTGCGCGAGTTCGTGGACAACAGCTGACGAGCCGGCCAGCCCAGGGGCTGACCGGCTCGTCGTAGCGGGATGCGTCAGGCCGGTTCTGCCGCCGCCTCCAGTGCCTCTTCCCGGGACATGGCCCCGGCGGCCTCGACCTTCGGCGGGCGGACCCGGATCGCGAACACGATCACCACGAACGTCAGCGCGAGGAACACCGCCGACCCGGTGAACGCCGCCGAGATGGCGTGGGCGGTGTCGTGGTGTTGCTGGGCCACCGGCGACAGCCCGGCGATCGGGTGGCGCTCGGCGTTGTGCCGGGCGGTGCCGAACACGGTCACCAGGATGCCCACGCCCAGCGCGCCGCCGACCTGCTGGACGACGTTCACCAGCCCGGATGCCGCACCGGCATCACGGGGCTCGACGCCGGCCAGCGACGCCGTGGTCAGCGGGATGAACGCGACGCCCATGCCCAGGCCCAGCAGGAACATCGGCACGACGATCCCCGGGAAGTACTGGGTGTGCGACGTGATCTGCGACAACCAGATCATGCCCACCAGCGCCAGCCCCTCGCCGGCCACCATCAGCCGCTTGGCGCCGACCCGCGCCATGACCTTGGGCACCACCCGCACCATGGCGAACAGGGCCACGGTCATCGGCAAGAACGCGAACCCGGCCTTGAGCGGGCTGTAGTCGCGGACGTCTTGCAGGTACTGGGTCATGAAGAAGAACATCCCGAACATGCCGCCGACGAGCAGCAATCGAGCGACGTAGGAGCTGGACCGCTCGCGGCTGGCGAACATCCGCAGCGGCGTGATCGGCTGGCTGGCCCGCAGCTCGACCATCACGAACCCGGCGAGCAGCACGACGCCGGCTGCGAACGCGAGCAGCGTGCCGTTGTCCGACCAGCCGTCGGACCCGGCCCGGACGAAGCCGTACACCAGTGAGGACATGCCCAGCGTCGAGGTGATGGCGCCGGACAGGTCGAAGCGGCCGGGCTGGCGTTCGGTCTCGGACAGGTACTTCGGCGCGAGCAGGACCAGGGCGATGCCGATCGGCACGTTGATGAACAGCGACCAGCGCCACGAGGCCCAGTCGGTCAGCATGCCGCCGAGCACCAGCCCGACGCTGGCGCCACCCGAGGACACGGCGCTGTAGAGGCCGATGGCCTTCAACCGCTGCGGCCCCTCGGGGAAGCTCGCGGTCAGCAGGGCCAGGGTGGACGGTGCGGCGATCGCGGCGCCGACGCCCTGCAGGGCCCGGGCCATCAGCAGCCACTCCGACGATTGGGCCAGCCCGCCGAGTAGCGACGCGATGGTGAACAAGACGATGCCGCCGATGAGCACGCGGCGCCGGCCGAGGATGTCGCCGGCCCGGGCGCCCAGCAGCAGCAGGCCGCCGAACGTCAGGCTGTAGATGTTCTGCACCCACGACAAGCTGGTGGGCGAGAAGTGCAGGGTGCCTTGGATGTCGGGAAGCGCGATGGTGACGATCGTGGCGTCGAGGATCACCATCAGCTGGGTGGTGAGGATGAGGGCGAGCGCAATCGTCGACGCGCCGCGCGCAACAGGCGACCGGCGAACCGGCGGCGCTGCGGTCAAAGACGAAGTCATAGAGTTACTCGATCCTTGAGGCTTGAAGTGTTAAAGTGGAGGCTGCCTCCAGAAACTATACGGAGGGCCCCTCCGTTTTGCAAGTGGATATTGGAGCTGACTTTCGATGGCGACGCCTTCCACGGTGACGCTGGCCGACCGGCCGAAGCGAGCTGACGCGCGCCGCAACTACGACAAGCTGATCAACGCGGCCCGGCAGGCGTTCACCGACCTGGGCAGCTCCGCGTCCTTGGAAGAGATCGCGCGGCGGGCCGATGTCGGTATCGGCACGCTCTACCGCCATTTCCCCACTCGGCACGATTTGCTGCAAGCGGTTTACGTCGAAGAGGTCGAGGCGCTGGCCGCCTCCGCCGAGGACTTCACCGACCTGCCGCCCTGGGACGCGCTGGTGTCCTGGCTGCGCCGCTTCGTCGCCTACGCGCTGGCCAAGCGGGCGCTGTCCGACGAGCTGCTGACCACTATGGGCATGGAATCGCAGATATTCCGCAAGTGCCACGACGCGATCTGGCAGGCCGGCGAACCGCTGTTGCGGCGCGCGCAGGAGGACGGCTCGGTGCGCGCCGATACCGACTTCACCGACGTCGTGCGGATGGTCAGTGGCATCTCGATGATCAAGTCCGCCACGCCCGAACAGCTCGACCGCATCCTGCTCATGGCGTTGGACGGCCTGCGCTACCGCGACTAGTCCCGGCCGAGTCAGTCCCGGCCCAGGAAGATCGGGTTGGTCAGCGCGGCCATCGGGCCGAGCTGCAGGTCGGGACCCATGCCGTTGCCGTTGCCCGGCGTGCCGTCCGGGCGCAGGTGCCGTACCTCGGCCCGCACGTAGGCGGCCAGCGACGGTGTGGTCCGGTAGGTGACGGTCCCCGCGCCGGATGCGTCGAGCTGGGCCTGCAGCACGTGGCCCTCGTCGGAGAGGATCCGCACGACCCCGTTGGGCACCCCGCTGACCTCGAGCGTGACGTCCACCGGTGCCTGCTCGCCGACGGCCAGGCGCTCGCTGATGCCGGCGGTCCGGCCGCCGCTCTTCGCCGAGAACGACACATTCACCGTCGAGGACTCGGCGATCCAGGTCCGACCGGAGCGGATGCCGTCGAGCACCGCGTCCTTCGACAGCCCGTCGGACAGCACGACGTTGTGCGGCAGGCCGATCACCTGGGGCTCGCTGTGCGCGTCACTGTTGCCCATGGCCGGCAGCCACCGCCGCTTGCCGCGCACCGACTCGACGAGCATCGAGTCCCAGGTGTCCACGGCTGATTCGTCGTCCACGGTCCACGGCCCGTTCCACACCTCGACGGCGTCGGCCTCGTCGTAGCCGAACTTCCACCGGCAGGCGACGAACGCGCAGTACGGGTGGGCCGGCACGACGATGCCGCCACTGCGGTGGATCTGCCGGGCCGCCTCGGCGTAGTCACCCCCGTCGCGAGCCCGGTAGCGCCAGTCGATCCACTCGCCGGGCGGCAACCCGAGACCGAGGTAGTGGCCGTTGCGGGTGGTGATCTCCTCGCCGGTGATGATCAGCAGGTCGTCGCCGGCCAGCGGACCCCAGACGCCGTGCGACGCGGGCGTGTTGTGGTCGGTCGTGACCATGAAATCCAGCCCGGCTGTACGGGCGCCGGCCGCGACCTCCTTGGGCAGCCGCTTGCCGTCGGAGTACACCGTGTGCAGGTGGCAGTCGCCGCGGTACCAGCCTCGTGTCTTGCCGGCGACGCGCTGCGGCGGGTACTGCGGCCGGAACGGGGCGCCGTCCGGGCCGAACGTCAGGGTGATCTGGACCTGGTAGTTCAATCCCTGCGGCGCGACCTGGTACGGGCCGAGGACGACGTGCCACCGCCCGGCGCGCACCGGCCCGGGCAGGTAGCCCGGGGTGGCCGACTCGGCGCTGATCGCGAACTCGGTGCGGAATCCGCCCGACCAGCCGCGGAACCCGTCGCCGCCGAGGTCGATCCCGTGCTGGTCGAAGACGCCGATGTCGCAGGAGTTGGCCAGCACCCCCGGTGGCACGGCCGGCTTGTCGTAGCTGTACGAGACGGCGAGCTGGTTGACGCCGTGTGGCACGTCGACGGGCAGGTAGACGAAGTCGGCGGCGCCGGTGTCGAGGTGGCCAGTGATCGTCTTGGTGGTGCTCGCGCCCGCCTCGGCGGCGGCGAACCGGGTCGGAGCCAGGACGAGGGCGCCGGCGCTCATGAGTCCGGCTTGCAGCACGCTGCGGCGGGTGACGGCCATGCGCACGATCCTCGACGGGGCGGGTTAACGTCGGGGCAACTGGTGCAGAACACGGGCTATACCTCGATGGACCGGGTCATCCGGGCGCCCGGGACCTGAACGCCGTCGGGCAGGGTGTCCACGGTCTGCTCGGCCACGGTGAAGCCGAGCGACTCGTAGAACGGCACCCCGGGCAGGGTTGCCGCCAGTACCACCGAGCCGAATCCCTCGGCCCGAGCAGCATCCAGGCTGTGTTGCAGGATCGCCCGGGCGAGTCCGCGCCGGGTCCAGTCGGCGCGCACGAACATGGCTCGGATGCGAGCCGGTTCGCTTGCGGGGTCGAGCAGCCGGGCGTCGTCGCCGGCGCCGCTGCCGTTGAACAGCTTGTTGCGCCGGCTCCATCCACCACAGGCGACGATCTCGCCGTCGGCGTCGTGCACGTAGTAGGTCCCGTCCTCGATCAGGGTGCGGTCCAGGACGGCGAAGTACTTGACGGCACTGGGGCTCTGCTGAACGTCGTAGTAGCCCGGGAACAGCTCGCGCGCCGAGGCCTGGCACAGGTCGTCGATGGCGGGCTCGTCGGCCGGACGGGCGGGTCGCAGCGTCGGCATCATGTCAGCAGCTCCCGTACTGATTCCGGCAGATCGATGCCGGCCCGCAGGTCGGGCGCGGGCAGTGGATGGTCATAGCTCTGCAGTACCGGCAAGACGCCGGCCCAGGCCGGACCGGCCACGTCGTCGGCCGGGTCGTCCGGCCAACCCTCGGACACCTTCAGCGACCACTGCTCGATCGGCAGCGCCAGTACCAGCACGGCGGCCAGCTCCTTCGTCGTGGACGGGCGGATCTCCTGGCTGCGTCCGGGGATCAGCCCGTCGGTGATCAGGTCGAGCGCGCGCAGCTTGTCAGCCGAGTCAGTGATCACCGTGCATTGCCCGAACAGCACGGCGCTGCGGTAGCGCATGGACGACTCGAACGCCGAGCGCGCCACCACCAGGCCGTCGAACGACGTCACGGCCAGGCTGGTCGGTTCCCCGGTGGCCAGCCGGCGCAGCCACGTCGAACCGGTCGAACCGTGCACGAGCACCCGGTCGCCGTCGCGCACGGTGGCGGTCGGCAGGACTACGGGGTGCCCGTCCGCGTCGACGATCGCGAAGTGTCCTATGTGGACGGTGTCCAGCAGCTGATCGAGCTCTGCCCGGTCATTGCTGGCCTTGTCGGCCAGCCGCGTGATCGTCGTCCTGCTCATGAGTTCGGCCTCATCGGCCGATTATGCGGTTCACCGCCGACGCCGCCCGGGACGGGTGCCCGCGACGGGCCTCCGCGGCGTCGGCCCAGGTCATGGCGCGCAGGCCGGCGTTGGCGCCCAGCCAGCGCAGCGGTTCCGGTTCCCAGGGGCGGGACCGGTGGCCCACCCACGGCAGCTCGACCAGGGGCGACGGTCGCTGCAGGACGAGGTCGGTCAGGGTGCGCCCGGCCAGGTTCGTCGTCGAGACGCCGTCGCCGACGTACCCGCCGGCCCAGGCCAGCCCGGTGCTGCGATCGAGCCCGACCGAGGCGTGCCAGTCGCGGGCCACCCCGAGCGGCCCGCCCCACCGGTGGGTGACCGTCACGTCGCGCAACACCGGGAACAGCTCGACGAGCGTGGCCTGCAGCGCGTCGAACACGTGGGGGACCGTGTCGTAGCCCGGCTTGATGCGCGAACCGAAGTGGTACGGCGCGCCCCGCCCGCCGAACGCGAGCCGGCCGTCGGCGGTGCGCTGGCCGTAGATGATCAGGTGCCGGTAGTCGGAGAACGTCTCGCGTTCTGCTAGGCCGATCTCGCGCCACGTTGCTTCCGGTAGTGGTTCGGTGGCGATCATCAGCGAGTACACCGGGGCGATGGCTCGTCGCAGGTTCGGCAGCCGGGCTGTATACCCCTCGGTGGCCCGTACGACGACATCGGCATGCAAGACACCGTCGCTGGTCGTGACGAGATGGGGCGCGACGGTGCGCGCCGGCGTCCCCTCGTGGATCGTCGCGCCGCGCGCCTCGACGGCGGCGGCCAGCCCGCGGACCAGCTTGAACGGTTGGATGGCCGCGCAGTGCGGAGCGAACGTACCTCCCAGTACGGAGGTGGAATTCAGGCGATGCCGGGCCGCCTCTGCGTCGAGCCGGTGCAGCTCGATGCCGAACTCGGCGGCCTCGGCCACCTCGGCGTCGGCCCGAGCCAGTTGTGGTGCCGACCGGGCGACCACGACGGTGCCGCCCTGGACGACGTCGGCGTCGATGCCCTCGACGGCGGCCACCCGGACGACCTCGGCCACCGAATCGCGCAGTGCGCCGTACTGCGCGGCGGCGGCGGCGTGGCCGTGCTCGCGGGCCAGGGTCGCCGCGCTGGTCGGGAACAGGGCCGAGCACCAGCCCCCGTTACGCCCGGACGCGCCGAAACCGGCGAACTCCTGCTCGACGACGGCCACGCGCAGGGACGGGTCCGCGCCGAGCAGGTAGTACGCCGTCCACAGTCCGGTGAAGCCGGCCCCGACGATGGCAACGTCCACAGTGGACGGGCCTCGCAGCGGCGCGCGCCGGGTGAGATCACCCGGCGCGTCCCACCACAGCGGATTCAGGCAGTGCCTCGATCAGCCCAGCACCGAGGCGATGCTGACCGACTCGTAGCCGAGCGCCTCGGCGACCGGCGCGTTGGTCACGGCGCCGTCGTGCGTGTTCAGGCCGAGCGCCAGCGCCGGGTCACGCCGCAGCGCGTCCTGCCAGCCGCGGTTGGCCAGCTCGACGGCGTAGGGGAGCGTGACGTTGGTGAGTGCATACGTCGAGGTATGGGGCACCGCGCCCGGCATGTTGGCCACGCAGTAGAAGACCGAGTTGTGGACCAGGTAGGTCGGGTCGGCGTGCGTCGTGGGCCGGGAGTCCTCGAAGCAGCCGCCCTGGTCGATCGAGATGTCGACGAGCACCGAGCCCGGCTTCATCCGCGACACCAGCTCGTTGCTGATCAGCTTGGGCGCCTTGGCCCCCGGGATCAGCACGGCGCCGATCACCAGGTCGGCCTGCAGCGCTGCCTGCTCGAGCGCGTAGCGGTTGGACGTGACCGTGCGGATCCGGCCCTGGAACTCGCGGTCGATCTGACGCAGCCGGTCGACGTTGGTGTCCATGATCTCCACGTCCGAGCCCATGCCGGCCGCGATGGTCGCCGCGTTCACACCGGCCACGCCGCCGCCGATGACGACAACGCGGGCCGGCTGCACGCCGGGCACGCCGCCGGGCAGGACGCCGCGGCCACCGGACGGGCGCATCAGCGAGTACGCACCGACCTGCGGGGCCAACCGGCCGGCGACCTCGGACATCGGGGCCAGCAGCGGCAGCGCGCCGTTCGCGGTCTGCACGGTCTCGTAGGCGATGGCCGTGGTCCGCGACTTGAGCAGCGCGTCGGTGCAGTCCTGGGACGCGGCCAGGTGCAGGTAGGTGAACAGCACCTGGTCCTTGCGCATGCGGTGGTACTCGTCGGCGATGGGCTCCTTGACCTTGAGGATCAGCTCGCCGACGCCCCAGACCTCGTCCGCCGTCTCGAGAATGCGTGCGCCCGCCGCCGTGTACGCCTCGTTCGGGATGGACGAGCCCACCCCCGCGTCGCGCTGCACGTACACCTCGTGGCCGCCGGCCACGAGCTCGTGCACACCGGCGGGTGTTATGGCCACCCGGTACTCGTGGTTCTTGATCTCGGTAGGAATGCCGACCTTCACGTCAGTGCCTCCACAGGCTGCCGTTGACTGGTGAGGAATATGCCCCGAATAATGAATCATCATGCAGCGCAGCGCCACCGGGCTGATGATGATTCGCTAGATTGCTGCTATGGCAACAGGACGTTCATCCAACCGAAACACGGTCCGGGCCGGCTCGAACAATCTTCAAGCGCCCGAATTGGACGCTGTTGATCTTCGAATACTGCGTGTATTGGCGCGTGATGCGAGGGTGCCCAACAACGCACTCGCGGAGCAGGTCGGCATCGCCGCGTCCACCGCACTGGGCCGGGTTCGGTCGTTGCGCGAGCGGGGCGTGATCCGCGGTTACCACGCCGACATCAACCCGGCCGCGCTCGGCCGGCCCATCCAGGCGATGATCGCGGTGCGGCTGCAGTCGCACGCCCGCGGGCACCTCTCGTCGTTCGCCGGGCAGGTCGCTGCGCTGCCCGAGGTGCTCAACGTGTTCTTCCTGGCCGGCGCCGTCGACTTCTACGTGCACATCGCCGCGACGAGCACCGAGAACCTGCGCGACTTCGTCGTGGTGAACCTCAGCGGCAACCCCGACGTCGCCGTCACCGAGACCAACCTGATCTTCGAGCACCTCCGCGGTGGGGTGGCCCGCTAGATCGCTCGGAGCGCATCGGCAACGGCGGCGATGCCCGCGCTGATGTCGTTCGGCGGGGTGGCCGCGTAGCCCAGCACCAGCCCGGGTGGACCCGGGCGCTGGGCGTGCCAGGACAGCGGGTGCACCTTGACGCCCCGGGCCAGCGCCGCGGCTGCGAGCGCGATGTCGTCGAACGGGGCCTCGAAGGTGATCATCAGGTGCAGCCCGGCCGCCGCGCCGTGCACCCGGGCCGTCGGCAGGTGGTGCTCGATAGCCTCGATCATCGCGTCCCGGCGGCGACGGTGCCGGCGGCGTACGTAGCGCAGCTGGCGTTCCAGCTCACCGGACTCCATCAGCCGGGCCAGTACCAGCTGGGCCAGCACGGCGTTGCCGAGATCGGCGTCGCGCTTGGCGGCGGCCACCGCCTCGTGGTAGCGCGCCGGCACGATCAGCCAGCCGACCCGCAGTGCGGGGGCCAGCAGCTTGGAGACGCTGCCGGTGTAGCAGATCTGCTCGGCCGCCATCGCCCGCAGCGCCGGCACGGGCGGGCGGTCGTAGCGATGTTCGGCGTCGTAGTCGTCCTCGATGATCAGCCCGCCGTCGTCGGCCCACCGCAGCAGTTCGCGGCGGCGGTTGCCGTCGAGCACCACGCCGGTCGGGAACTGATGGGCCGGCGTCAGCATCACGGCCGGCAGGTTCGCGGCGCGCAGCAGGTCGACGTCCAACCCGGAGCCGTCCACCGGGATCGGCGGCGTGGCCATTCCCCAGCTCTGCAGCTGCTGGCGGCCGCCGAGTGATCCGGGATCCTCGACGCCGATCGCCGCGATGCCGTCGGCCCGAAGTACTCGAGCGAGCAGGGCGAAGGCCTGGGCGACCCCGGCCACGACGATCACCTCGTCCGGGCTGACTCTGATGCCCCGCGTGCGCGCCAGCCAGTTGGTGATCGCGGCCCGGAACGCCGGTGCCCCCTGGGCGTCGCCGTAGCCGAAGTCGGCCGGGGTGAGCTCGTCGAGCGCGGCCCGCTCGGCCCGCAACCAGGCCGCTCGGGGGAACGCGGCCAGGTCCGGCAGACCGGGGGACAGGTCGATCCGCGCCGGGGCGGCGCGCAGGGCATAGAAGGACGCGGCGTCGGGCGTCGTGGCGAAAACCGCGGTGGATGGCGGTCGCGGGGCGCTGTCCGGCCCGACGCTGACCGGCGTAGCCACGACGACGGTGCCGGCCCGGCCGCGGCCCGCGAGCTGCCCGTCCTCGGTGAGCCGGCGGTAGGCCTCGGTGACCACGCCGCGGGAGACCTGCAGTTCGGCGGCCAGGATCCGGCTGGCCGGCAATCGGCTGCCGATCGGCAAGCGCTGCTGGGCGATGGCCTGCCGAAGCTGCTCGGCCAGCCAGTCGGCGCGGCCGCCGGCGGGGGCGTCGCCGATGGTCAGCTGGAGGAAGTCGCTGCCAGTTATGGACCTCTCAGATCGCCGATCATTGGATCTGTCCATCGGGCCATTGTGCACCGATGGTGGACGCATGGACATTCCCCCGCGCAGTGTGGCGGCCGGCGTCGGCGGGATGGTGCTCGTCGGCGGCAGCGTCAGCGTCTCGCACACGCTCACCACCGCGCCGCTGTTCGTCGCCCAGGCCATCCGCTACCTCATCGCGGCCCTGCTGCTGCTCGCGATGGCCCGGATGGCACGGGCCCCCATCGTGCGACCACGGGGACGCGAGTGGCTGTGGCTGGGCGGGGTCGCCGCGACCGGGCTGGTGCTGTTCAACATCGCCGTGGTCCGCGGCGTCGCGCACGCCGAGCCGGCGGTGATCGCCGTCGCCGTGGCTGGTGTGCCGATCCTGCTCGGCGTCATCGGTCCGCTGCTGGAACGCCGCCGACCCACGCGGGCGGTGCTCGTGGCCGCCGTCGTCGTGACCGCGGGCAGTGTGCTGGCCGAAGGCACCGGCCGCACCGACGCGATCGGCGTGGCGTGGGCCGGCGTCGCGCTGCTGTGCGAGGGCGGATTCACCTTGCTGGCGGTGCCGGTGCTGCGCCGCCACGGCGCGTGGGGCGTCTCGGTGCACTCGGTGTGGCTGGGCGCTGCCATGTTCGCGGTGCTGGGCGCGTTCGAGGGCCCGAGCGCGGCGCTGCGGCTCACCGGCGCGCAATGGGCCGCGATCGGCTACCTGGCCGTGCTGGTCACCGCCTTCGCGTTCGTGCTCTGGTACTCGGCGGTGGCGGTGCTCGGGGCGGGACGGGCCGGGCTGCTCACCGGCATCGCGCCGATCTCGGCCGCGGTGACCGGCGTGGTGCTCGGGCGGGGCACGCCCGGCCCGACTGTCTGGCTCGGACTGCTCGTCGTGATCGGTGGCCTGGCCGGCGGGCTGCTCGGCTGGCCTCAGCTGCGCCGGTTGCGCCGGCTGGTGAGCCTGCGCCGGCTGCGTCGTGCGCGTCCGGTGCCGGTCGGGGAGTGCGGCTGATGTACCTGCGTCACTCCGCCGAGGTGTGGGCCGAGCATCCCGACCTGATCGCCGGCGTGCTGTACGTCGAGGGCATCACCGCCGATCCGGACGTCAGCGCCCGGGTCGCGGCGCACACGGCCGTCGCGGACGCGCGGCTCGCCGACACGTCCGAGGCGCAGTGGCCGCCGATCCAGGCCTGGCGGCGGGCCTTCGCGCGGATGGGCCTCAAGCCCACCCAGTACCGGTGCGCGGCCGAGTCGCTGCTGCGGCGCTACCGCAAGTTCGGCGAGCTGCCGCGCCGGCATCCGCTCGTCGAGCTGGCCAACGCCGTGTCGGTGGCGTTCGCGATCCCGGTCGCGGTGCTGGACGTCGCCCGGATCGCCGACCACGTCGAGGTGCGCCCGGCCGGCGGCGACGAGACGTACCTCAGCTTCGCCGGTGACATCGAGCATCCCGAGCCGGGCGAGATCGTGTTCGCCGACGCCGCCGGCCACGCGCACGCCCGTCGCTGGACGCACCGGCAGAGCGCGCACTCGGCGGTGCGCGAGGACACCCATGCCGTGCTGATCGTCGCCGAGGCGATGCACGAGAGGGCGGCCGCCGACGTGGCCCAACTGGTCGAGACGCTCGCCGCCGAGCTGACCGTCGTCTGGTCGGTCGAGCCGACCACGGCGCTGTTGGATCAGGCCGGCTCCCGCTTCGACTTCCCGCCGTCGCCCCGATAGTGGTTCGGACGCCACGGTATGTGGTGCGTCCGAACCACTATCGAGAAGCTAGAGGCGCTTCCAGGCCTGGGTCAGCACGTCGCGCAGGATCTGTTCCATCTCGTCGAACTCGGGCTGCCCGACGATGAGCGGCGGCGACAGCTGGATGACCGGGTCGCCGCGGTCGTCGGCCCGGCAGTACAGCCCCGCGTCGAACAGCGCCTTGGACAAGAACCCGCGCAGCAGCCGCTCGGACTCGTCGTCGTCGAACGTCTCCTTGGTCGCCTTGTCCTTGACCATCTCGATGCCGTAGAAGTAGCCGTCGCCGCGGACGTCGCCCACGATCGGCAGGTCGTTCAGCTTCTCCAGCGTGGAGCGGAACGCCGCCTCGTTGTCGAGGACGCGCTGGTTGAGCCCCTCGCGCTCGAAGATGTCCAGGTTGGCCATCGCCACCGCGGCCGACACCGGGTGCCCGCCGAAGGTGTAGCCGTGCGGGAAGGACGCGTCCCCGTTCCAGAACGGCTCGGCGATCCGGTCGCTGACGATGCACGCGCCGATGGGGGAGTAGCCGCTGGTCAGGCCCTTGGCGCAGGTGATCATGTCGGGCACGTAGCCGAACTTG
>DASXYE010000094.1:0-4991 GCA_036502695.1 Jatrophihabitantaceae bacterium | reverse complement strand
CCTCTTCCACGGCGCCGGCACCAACCGGTCGGCCGACGTGCGCCGCATGGCCAACCTGCTGCAGGTCTCCTCGGCGTTCGGCCGGGCGATGGAGACCGTCGACCGCCGGGCGATGGTCCGCGCCCTCTACCCCGTGCTGCTGGCGCAGAAGGCCGCCGGCGCCGACGAGCGCACCCTGCGCGACGCCGTCGCCGCCTCCGCCGAGGGCTACGCCTTCCCCACCAACCTCGACCGCGACCCGCCGCTCGACGGGCTGGCGCCACCGACCCAGGCGGACCTCCTCGCGCAGGCGGTACGTGAGCGCTGGGAGCCGTCCCGGCTCGATGCCGAACTCACGGCGCACACCGCCCGCCGCGAAGCCTGAGGCAGCCGCTATTCGCCGGTCGTCCCGTCGATGAGTTCGCGGGCGACGTCCAACTGGCCGACGTGCCGGGCGTACTCCTGCAGCAGGTGGAACAGGATCCGGCCGAGTGACGGGGCGGTGGCCGCGTGCGGGAACCGCCCGCCGGTACGGGACGGGGTGGCCAGGTCGGCGCCGACAGTCAGCGACCGCGCCTGCGCGACCTCGGCCCGATACGCCGCGAGGACCTCGGCGGTCGGCGCGTCCACCCGCCACTCGGCGTCCTCGTCGCCGTCCCGGTAGGGCTCGACGGCCTCGGCCGCGAACCCCCAGCGCAGCCACCGCCGCTCGACCCAGCCCAGGTGCTGGATCAGCCCGAGCGGCGACCAGCCCAGCGGCTCGACGGGTGCGCGCAGCTGGGCGTCGGACAGCCCGTTGACCTTGCGCAGCAAGGCATCCCGGTACCAGTCGAGGTAGCGCAGCAACAGTTCCCGGGGATCGGACGTGGTCGCCGGCGGATCGTCCAAGGTCGGCACGAGGTGATCAGACATGGCCGGCGCGCCTCCTCAGGTGGAGCGAATAAGGTACGTGACCATGACCGAACCGCTTCGTCTCGGAGTTCTCGGCGCGGCCCGGATCTCCGAACGCGCCATTGTCCCGGCCGCCCACGAGACCGGTACCCGGCTGGTGGCCGTCGCCGCCCGTGATCGTGACCGGGCGCAGGCCTTTGCCGACGAGCACGGCGTCGAGCGAGTGCTCGACTCCTACGCCGACGTGATCGCCGACCCGGAGGTCGAGGCGATCTACAACCCGCTGGCGAACGGCCTGCACGGGCCGTGGAACCTGGCCGCCATCGAGGCCGGCAAGCACGTGCTGAGCGAGAAGCCCTTCGCCAGCAATGCCGACGAGGCGGCCGAGGTCCGTGACGCCGCGGCCAAGGCTGACGTCGTCGTGCTCGAGGGCTTCCACTACCTGTTCCATCCGGTGACGTTGCGATTGCACGACCTGCTCGACTCGGGCGAGCTCGGCGATCTGCAGCGCGTCGAGGTGAACATGGTCATCCCGGCGCCGGACGACGACGATCCGCGCTGGTCGTTGCCCCTGGCCGGCGGCGCGATGATGGATCTGGGCTGCTACGCCCTGCATGCGCATCGGATGCTGGCGCCCTGGGCCGGGGGCGAGCCGACCCTCGTCGCGGCGCGCGGCGAGGAGCGCGAGGGCAAGCCCGGCGTGGACGAGTGGATCGACGCCGACCTGGAATTCCCCAACGGCGCGGTCGGTTCGGCGCGCTGCAACATGGACGGCGAGCGGCTGCAGATGACCTGCAAGATCATCGGCAGCCGGGGCGAGGCCACCGCGGCCAACTTCGTGTTGCCGCACGAGGACGACCGCATCTTCGTGGCCACGCCGGCCGGCAGCCGCATCGAGCAGCCCGGCACCCGGCTGACCTACACCTACATGCTCGAGGCGTTCGCGGCCCGGCTGCGCGACGGCGAGCCGCTGCCCATCGACGCCGACGATGCCGTCGCGACGATGCAGCTCATCGACGCCTGTTATCGCGCCGCCGGGTTCGACCCGCGGCCCCGTTACGAGAGCTCCTAACCCTTCGGGATCGTGATTGCGACCGTGATCGGCGTGACCGTCGTCGTGTAGGTCTGGTTGGCGTTGGCGAACTTGCGCGTGTACGAGCCGGCGATGTGCAGCGTGCCGGAGGTCAGGTCCGCGGGCACGTCGAACACGTTGTAGATCTTGCCGGCGACGCCCGCGATGTTGCGGGCGCGGACACGGTGCCCGGAGTTCGTCGTGAACGTCGCGATGCTGGGGTCGAAGCCCAGGTCGGTCTGGCCCGCCAGCGTGTAGCCCATGTCGACGTAGAGCAGCGCCTGCCCGGGACCACTCGCCTTGGCGTGCCGGGCCGGGATCGTGTAGCTCAACCGCGCCAGGTTCACCGACCAGGTGCCGGTCTGGGACGTGCCGCCGCCGCCACCGGGCAGCACGATCTCCGCCGAGTACCGGAACGTGATCGTGCCCGACTTGGACAGCAGTTGTTCGCGGTGCGACCGGGCGTACAGCTTGATGTTGCCCGCGCCGGGCTTGCCGTTCAGCAACGACACCGTCTGCCTGGCACTGCCGGTCAGTACCAGGTCGACCTTGCGAGCCGAGTTCGGTACGGCCGCCACGTACGGCTGTCCGGGAACGGCCTCGGGCAGTTTGTGGCCCGTGTGACCGTCGACCGAGATCGAGAGCGAGCCGCTGGCCAGGGACGGCACCCCGGCGTCGTCCTCGGTGCCGGCGAGCGTGAACGCGATGAGTTTCTGGCCGTCCGGCGCGCTGCGGGCGGTGTCACCGGTGCCGTACCGCTTGACCGGGCCGAGCTTCGTCACGGCGGCGCCGCCGTTGCCGGTGCCCATCGCGGCACCGGCCGGGGCAGCGGGAATCGGCTGCGACCCCACGTCGGCGGTGACGATCGAATCCTTCGCCGCCGGCGGCGGGGCCGGTACGGACAACCCGCCGTTGCCGCCGGGAGCCGATGCCTTGTCGGGCCGCTTGAGGTTCAGCCCGGCCGGCAGCGCCTCGGGGTCGTTCGACGCCGGCTGCGCCGACGGCGTCAGCTGCACCTTGCCGCCGTCCGCGTCCTGACTGTTCAGGCTGAAACGCAGGTACTGCTTGTCGGCCGCGCCGTCGACGAACAGCACCGGACCGCACCACGCCGAGTGGTCGATGTCGGACGCCTTCGCCTTGTCGGCCGGCTTCTCGGGTACCGCGAAGTAGCAGCGGGTGTCCTTGCTCTTGGCCCCGTGCCGGGATGCGACGAGCGAGTCGACGGTCGAGGCGGCCTTGCTGAGCGGCTGATCGGGCTGATCGATCGCCTTGCCGTCGAACGTGAACGCCGCGGGCGAGCTCTTGCCCTTGAAGAGGAAGAAGCCGCCGACGGCCAGGCCGGCGACGACCACGACCACCAGCGCGATGATCAGCGGGACCCGGCTGCGCCGTTGCGGGGGCGGGCCACCCGCCCACGGTTGTTGCTGCCACTGCGGACCGGGCGGTTGCTGCCACTGCTGGGGGCCGGGCGGCGGCGCGGGCTGCTGCTGCCAGGACGGTTGCTGGGGAACCCACGGCTGCCCCGGTCCGCCGGCCGGCGGCAGCTGCGCCGTCGGCACCGGCTGGAACGGCGGAACCGGCCCGTGCGGATTCTGCTGCGTCTGGTCGGTTTCCGGACCGGGACCGGCGGCCGGTGCCTGCGGCGCGGCCGATGCCTGCGGCGCGGTCGGTTCGGACGGCGGCGCGGGTGAATCCTCGGCGCCTGCCGGTCGACGCTGGCCGGTCCACTGATGACCGTCGTAGAACTGCTGATAGCCGAGGTCATTCGGGTCCGGATACCAACCGGGGCTGGCCATGAAATTCCCTTCCGCGACGACGGGTTCCGCCGATGATCGTGTCATTCGACCGGTCGTGACCACAATGTAGGTATGCCAGACGCGCCGAGGCGAGCCGACCGTGACCGGGATCCGGCCGGCCGGGCCCGCAACGCCCGTCCGCGCGACGGCCTGGGCCGGCCGCTGCCGCACGGCGCCGTCGGCGTGCCCCGCCAGCCCGAAGGAGTGCCGCGCCGACCGGACGAAGCGCTGGCCGAGGCGCAGCGACTGCTCGACCTGGGACGGCCGTTCCACGCGCACGAGGTGCTCGAGGACGCCTGGAAGGCGGCACCGTCCGCCGAGCGGGCGTTCTGGAAGGGCCTGGCCCAGCTGGCGGTCGGACTGACCCACGCCGCGCGCGGCAACCCGGTCGGCGCGGCCCGACTGCTGCGCCGCGGGGCGGCCGGACTCGCCGCGTACCGCGACGAGTCGCCGTACCAGGTCGACGTGAATCGCCTTGTGGCATGGGCCGAATCGGGCGCGGGTACCCCGGATTCGGTCACGATCCCGCAGCTGCGCGGAGGTCTACAGCGGTCGTAGCTCGGTGATCTTCCAGGCCGAGCCGTGCCTGACTGCGGTGACGTCGAGCATCGCCGCCGCCGTGCTGCTCGCCTCGTCACTGGCCCGGGTCGACGACTGATCCAGGAAAACCAGCAGCTCGGCTGTATTGCCGCGCAGTGACTTCACGCCGGCGACGGAGACCTTCGCGATCAGCGTCAGCTTCTCGCCGGGCGCCTTCTTCTGCAGTGCGGTGAACAGCGTCTGATACTGCGTGGCCGCATCGCCGCTGAGCAAAGCCGCCGCGGCTTGCTTGTTCGCGGCTGGGTTCGCGTACTGGTAGCTGAGCACCTTGCTCAGCGCGGTGCTGACCTGGCCGATGACCTCGGACGTCGCGTCGCGATCGGACAGGGCCCGGTTGGCGGTCGCCGGGCCCGAGCGCAGCGAGTGCGTGCGCAGCATGAGGACCACGCCGACGCCGACCAGGGCGAGCGTCAGCGCGATCGCGATGACCGGCCAGCGCAGGCGCAGCACGATCGCGATCGCCTTGCCGGGCGTGCGGTCGGACGGCGCGTCGGCGACGTCACTGCTGTCGAGGATGGTGGCTGCGGTCGTCATGACATGCTCACCGTCACCTGGTCGAGTGCGCTGAGTTTCCAGCCGCCGTCGACGCGCGCCATGGTGGCCTTGAACCGGTTGCGCTTGGGCGGCGCGCCGTTGCTCGGGGACACCGTCGT
>DASXYE010000093.1:0-3053 GCA_036502695.1 Jatrophihabitantaceae bacterium | reverse complement strand
AGTGCGCTGCTGGTGGTTCGGGGGCGTCAGGCTCGGCTAGTGCCGCTGGTGGTTCGGCTGCTTCGCAGCAGGCGGTCACCGCTATTGGTGGGTTGATGCAGAACCCGTGCGGTAACGCGATGGCTTCGTTGCTGTTCGAGAACTCGACCGCGTTTGGTCAGTGCGCTGCTGGTGGTTCGGGGGCGTCAGGCTCGGCTAGTGCCGGTGGTGGTTCGGCTGCCTCGCAGCAGGCGGTCACTGCTATTGGTGGGTTGATGCAGAACCCGTGCGGTAACGCGATGGCCTCGTTGCTGTTCGAGAACTCCACGGCGTTCGGTCAGTGCGCCGCGGGTTCGGGTGGTTCGGCGTCCGGGTCGGCCGCTGGTGGTTCGGCTGCCTCGCAGCAGGCGGTCACTGCTATTGGTGGGTTGATGCAGAACCCTTGTGGTTCGGCGGATGCCTCGCTGTTGTTCGAGACGTCCACCGACTTCGGCACCTGCGGCAGCGGTGCCGCGGTGGCCGGTTCGAGTGCACGGAAGGGAGGTGCCGCCGTTCACGGCGGCACCGCCTCCCAACAGGCCGTCACCGCCGTCGGCGGTCTGCAGCAGAACCCTTGTGGCAACACGGCGTGGTCGTTGCTCTTCGTCTCGCAGACGAACTTCCACAGCTGCACGCCGGCGGATGTGGCAGCGGGCACCATCGCCTCCCAGCAGACGGTCACGCTGATCGGCGGCATGCACCAGGACGCTTGCGGTAGCGCCGCGTGGTCGCTGTTGTTCGAGACCAGCCAGGACTTCGGTACGTGCGGCGGCTCCGTCGCATCGGCCCATCCGGCCATCTACCCCGGCAAGGCCGCGCCGGCGCCGTTGGGTCGTCCGATCGCCCGGCGGACAAAGCGCTGACGTCCGCAGGGGATTGCCGATGAAACCCAAGGCTCGACGCCGGGGCTTCGCCGCTCCGGCGGCCGTCATCGTGCTCGTCACCGGGGCGCTGACGTTGTTCGGCCTCGGCGCTCTCGGCCTGGCCCGAACTCCTGCTGCGAAATCGAGCAAGTCGCCGGCGAGCGCGCAGCACCACGTCGCCCAGCCACAGCGCGGCTTGCCCCGCTCGGCGCCGGCCCGAGTCAGCATCCCGGCCATCAAAGTGAACGGCCCGCTGCAGCGCCTCGGACTCAACGCCGACCACAGCACCATCCAGTTTCCCGGCCCACGGCGGCTCGGCTGGTACGCAGACGGCGCCACCCCCGGCGAAGCCGGCCCGACGATCATCGTCGGGTACATCGCCAGCCGGTCCGGCCCCGGCGCCCTCTATCGCCTGCGTGCCCTCGAGCCGGGGGATCGGGTCGAGCTGCGCCGCGCCGACGGCAAGATCGTTAGCTACGCCGTCGACCAGGTGACGCCCTATTCGGCCAAGACGTTCCCGGCCGGCAAGGTGTACGAGCAAACCCCGCAACCCACGCTGCGGATTATCACGTGCGGCGGACTCCTGCGTCCCCATGCCCCGCAGGGCAACACGGTCGTGTTCGGGCACCAGGTGGCCGTGCGGGCGTGACGCCTGTTTCCGCGTCTCGCGGCCTCAGGTGGTCGGCCGGGCGACGGGGTAGTTGCCGGCGTCGCCGCGCCAGTCGTCGAAGTTCGTCTGGCCCAGGATCGCTTCGCCGGCCGGCACCAGCGATCCCTCGCCGAGTTCGGTGCCGAAGTAGCGGGCGTGCTCGTCGGTGACCACCTCGCGTGGATCGTCGCGCTCGGCCAGCACCTTGCGGAAGAACTCGTCCATCCGGTAGCGCTGCGGTCCGGCCACCTCGACCCGCCCGTTCAACGGCGCGCCCGTCGCGACCCGGGCCACCGCCTGCGCGACGTCCTCGGCGGCGATCGGCTGGAAGCCCACCGGCGGCATCCGCACCGTATTGCCCTCGGTGGCCCCGTCGGCGATGCCGGCCACGAACTCGAAGAACTGGGTCGCGTGCACCAGCGAGTACGGGACCGTCGACGCCTCGATCAGTTTCTCCTGCGCGACCTTCGCCCGCAGGTAGCCGCTGTCGGGCAGCCTCTCGGTGCCCACGATGGACAGCGCGACGTGGTGGCCGACGCCGGTGTTCGTCTCGGCGGCCAGCAGGTTCCGGGTGGACGTCCGGAAGAACTCGAGCACGGCGGCGTCCTCCCACGACGGCGAGTTGGACACGTCGACCACCACCGCCGCCCCGGCCAGGGCGTTGGCCAGCCCCGCACCGGTCACGGTGTTGACGCCGGTGTTCGGCGAAGCGGCTACCGCGTCGTGACCCTGCTCGCTCAGCTGCGTGACGAGCTTCGAGCCGACCAGACCGGTGCCGCCGATAACCACGATCTTCATGGGGTTCCTATCTGTCCCGCCGGCCGGCTGGTTCCGCCCGGTCAGCAGCTAGGACCGGGCAGCCCCGTCGGTTGTGACAGCGCCGAGTTTGGCCGGGTTCATCAGCCACAGCACCTGATCGATGCCTTCGGTGGACGCGCTTGTGGTGAGCGCGGCGAAGACCTGCCCGGCGCGCAGCAGCAGCCCGGCCGGTTGCCCGTTGATGCTCGCCCACTGCACGTCCACGTCGTCCCAGAAGTGTGACGCCGCGAAGGCCTGGACGACCTTGGCCAACCGGGTCGCGCCGACGATCGGGGTCCGCGAAGCCGCGCGGACCGCGCCGTTGCTGTCGGCGAGGCTGACCACATCGGCGGCGAACAGGTCCTCCAGCACCGCCAGATCTCCGGAGCGGGCGGCGGTGACGAAGGCGCTCAGCAGCTTGCGCTGCTCGGCGGCGGGGACGGGGGTGCGGCGCTCGGCTTGGACGTGCTTGCGAGCTCGGCTGACGAGTTGCCGGACGGCGGGCTCGTGCAGCGCCAAGATGTCGGCGATCTCGGCGTACGGGTAGTCGAAGGCCTCGCGCAGCACGTACGCGGCCCGCTCGTTGGGCGACAGCCGTTCCATCAGCAGCAGCACCGCGAGCTCGAGGGCCTCGGCCCGCTCCGCGCCCAGGTACGGATCGGCGCTGGTGTCGACCGGTTCGGGCAGCCACGGTCCGATGTAGGTCTCGCGGCGGGCGCGCGCCG
>DASXYE010000092.1:0-3991 GCA_036502695.1 Jatrophihabitantaceae bacterium | reverse complement strand
GCGAGTCCACCGGACACGGTTCACCGCTGCCGATGCTGGTGCACGGTGGTCCCGGACGGGCCGGCGGCGGCGAGGAGCTGGGCGGCATCCGCGGCGTGTTGCACCACATGCAGCGCACCGCCGTGCAGGCCTCGCCGCGCGTTCTCAGCCGGGTCACGAACCGCTGGGTGACCGGCGCCGAGCGCGACGCCAGCGGCGGGCATCCGTTCCGCAAGTCGCTGGCCGAGCTGAAGATCGGCGACGCCTGGTCACCGAACCACGGACCGTGTCGCTCGAGGACATCGAGCACTTCGCCGAGTTCACCGGCGACACGTTCTACGCGCACATGGACGAGGAGGCCGCGCGGGCCAACCCGTTCTTCGAGGGCCGGGTCGCGCACGGCTACCTGATCGTGTCGTTCGCGGCCGGTCTGTTCGTGCAGCCGGATCCGGGTCCGGTGCTGGCTAACTACGGCCTGGAGAACCTGCGCTTCCTCACGCCGGTCAACCCCGGTGACTCACTCACCGTGACGCTGACCGCCAAGCAGATCACCCCGCGCGTCGACGCCGACTACGGCGAAGTGCGCTGGGACGCCGATGTGACCAACCAGGACGGCGACTCGGTGGCCAAGTACGACGTGCTGACGTTGGTGAGCAAGTCATGACTGCCGCGCTGGAGGAACACTTCGACACGACGGTCACGCACGACCAGCGCATCGAACCGCGCGACTGGATGCCCGAGGCGTACCGCAAGACGATGATCCGCCAGATCGCGCAGCACGCGCACTCGGAGATCATCGGAATGCAGCCCGAGGGCAACTGGCTCACTCGCGCGCCGTCCTTGCGGCGTAAGGCGATTCTGCTCGCCAAGGTGCAGGACGAGGCCGGCCACGGGCTGTACCTGTACAGCGCCACCGCGACGCTGGGCGCCGAGCGCACCGACCTGACCGAGCGGCTCATCGAGGGTCGGCAGAAGTACTCGTCGATCTTCAACTACCCGACGCTGACGTTCGCCGACGTGGGCGTCATCGGCTGGCTGGTCGACGGCGCCGCGATCTGCAACCAGGTTCCCTTGTGCCGCAGCAGTTACGGCCCCTACGCCCGGGCGATGATCCGGATCTGCAAGGAGGAGTCGTTCCACCAGCGGCAGGGCTACGAGCTGCTCATGACGATGATGCGCGGCACGCCGGCCCAGCAGGAGATGGTGCAGGAGTCGACGAATCGGTGGTGGTGGCCGTCGCTGATGATGTTCGGCCCACCTGACGCCGAGTCGCCCAACACGGCCCAGTCGATGGCCTGGCGGATCAAGCGGAACACCAACGACGAGCTGCGGCAGCGGTTCGTCGACATGACCGTGCCGCAGGCCGAGGCCCTGGGCGTGACCCTGCCCGACCCGGAGTTGCGATGGAACGACGACCGCGGCGCGCACGACTTCGGCGAGCCCGACTGGGACGAGTTCAAGCGGGTCATCACCGGCGCCGGCCCGTGCAGCGTCGCGCGGATCGCCCAGCGCCGGCGCGCCCACGAGGACGGCGCCTGGGTCCGCGACGCCGCCATGGCCCACGCGGAGAAGCAGTCATGACCGACAACTGGCCACTGTTCGAGGTGTTCCTGCGCGGCAAGCGGGGGCTCAACCACGTCCACGTGGGCTCGCTGCACGCCGCCGACGCCGACATGGCGCTGCACCACGCCCGCGACCTGTACACCCGCCGCAACGAGGGCGTCAGCATCTGGGTGGTGCGCTCGGATGCGATCACCGCGTCCAGCCCAGATGAGAAGGACCCGTTCTTCGCGCCCAGCGGCGACAAGGTCTACCGGCACCCGACCTTCTACCACATCCCCGAGGATGTGCCGCACATATGAATGAGCATGAGATCAACGCGTACGACGCGATCATGGAGCAGAGCGACCACACGCACTGGGCGTTCGGCACCGGCTTCGATGACCCGCTGGCCGGCGTCGACCCGTCCGTACCCGAAGGTATGGACGCGGCCGAACTGGCCGCGTACTGCCTGATGCTCGGCGACGACGCCCTGATCTACAGCCACCGGCTGTCCGAGTGGTGCACCAACGCCCCCGAGCTCGAGGACGAGGTCGCGCTGGCCAACATCGCCCTGGATCTGCTCGGCCAGGCCCGGCTGTTGCTCAGCCGGGCTGCGCAAGCTCGCGGCGAGGGCGACGAGGACAGCCTGGCCTACCTGCGGGACGCGCACGAGTTCCGCAACGTGCACCTGGCCGAGCTGCCGCGAGGCGACTTCGCCCAGGAGATCGCTCGCCTGCTCGTCTTCTCGATCTGGCGGCTGGCGTTGCTCGAACGCCTTACCGAGTCGGCCGATCCGGTGCTCGCCGCGATCGCCACCAAGGGTGTCAAGGAGCTCAGCTACCACCGCGACTACGCCGCCGGCTGGACGGTGCGGCTCGGCGACGGCACCGAGTTCTCGCACGAGCGCATGACCGCCGGGCTCGCCGCTATCTGGCCGTATACAGCCGAGCTGTTCATCTCGAACCCCGTCGAGCAGCGGATCGGCGTGGACCCGGCCCAGCTCAGGGCCGAGTTCGACGCGGTGCTCGCCCAGGTACTCGAGCCAGCCACACTGACCGTCCCGGACGTCGCGCCGATGGCGAGAGTCGCCAACCAGGCCGGCCGCGACGGCGTGCACACCGAAGCGTTGAGCTACCTGCTGGCCGAGATGCAGAGCGTGGCCCGGGCCTACCCGGGGGCGACATGGTGAGCGCCAGGGACATCGCAGCCCAAGTGAAGGACCCCGAGCTGCCGATGCTGACCATCGCCGACCTGGGCATCCTGCGCACGGTTCGCGAGGACGGCGAGCACGTCACGGTCGAGATCACCCCGACGTACTCGGGCTGTCCGGCGATGGGCGCCATCCGGGCGGACGTCACCCGGCACCTCAACGCGGCCGGTTACCGCGACGTCGAGGTGCGCACCGTCCTGCACCCGGCCTGGACCACCGACTGGATCACCGCCGACGGCCGCCGCACGCTGGCCGAAAACGGCATCGCTCCCCCAGGACCAGCACCGAAACGGACGCCGTTGCAGCTCGGCCGGCGGGCGAGCGCCGCTTGCCCGCGTTGTGGATCGACCGACACGGTCGAGGTGTCGCACTTCGGCGCCACCGCGTGCAAGGCCCTGCACCGCTGCCGGGCCTGCGCCGAACCATTCGAACTGATCAAGGCGATCTGATGGCAACCTTCAGCGAACTGCGTGTGGTGGCCGTCGACCCGCTGTGCGACGACGCCGTGGCGATCACGCTCGACACCCCGGAGGAATTCGCGTTCCGCCCGGGACAGTCGCTGACGATCCAGCGCGGGGACGCGCGGCGCTCGTACTCCATCTGCGCGCCGGCCGGGTCGAAGCTGCGCATCGGGGTGCGCGAGGTGCCGGGCGGCGAGGTGTCGCAGTGGCTGGTGCACGAGCTCAAGGCCGGCGACACGATCCAGGCGTTGCCGCCGTCCGGCCGGTTCGTGCCGGACCTCGACGCACCCGGCCACCACGGGTTGATCGCCGCCGGGTCGGGCATCACGCCGATGCTGTCGATCGCCGCGTCGGTGCTGCGCAACCCGGACACCCGGGTCACCCTGCTGTACGGCAACCGGCGGACCGACACGGTGATGTTCGCCGACGAGCTGGCCGATCTGAAGGACCGCTACCCCGATCGGATCACGCTGACGCACGTGCTGTCCCGCGAGGCGCGCGACGTCGAGCTGTTCAGCGGCCGGCTGGACGCGGCCAAGCTGCGCGAGCTGCTGCCGCTCGTCTGCGAGCCGCAGACCGTCGACCACTGGTGGCTGTGCGGCCCGTTCGGGCTGGTCACCGACGCCCAGCAGACCCTGACCGAGCTGGGCGCCGATCCGGCCCGCATCCACCGCGAGCTGTTCTACGTCGAGGACGTCGCGCCGCCGCCGGCCGTCCACGCCGACGCCGTACCCGACGGCCCGGCCAGCCAGGTGACGGTGGTCCTCGACGGGCGGGCCACCACCGTGGCGCTGCCCCG
>DASXYE010000091.1:0-12585 GCA_036502695.1 Jatrophihabitantaceae bacterium | reverse complement strand
GCAGGATGCGGCGATCAGGATCGAGGCTCGCAAGGCGGAGGAGGAGAGCTGTACTTGACTCGTCCTGCCGACGACGACAACGCGGCGAGCGTCGATCCTGGCGCCGCAGGCTGCGCGAGAATTTCTGACTCGGGACACTAGCGGAGCTGGTCGAGCTCGAGTCGCACCGGGAACGGTTCGTCCGCGACGTACGCGCCGGTCGCGGCCGGCTCGTCGCGGTAGCCGAACTGCTCGCTCAGGTGCGCGGCGAGCAGCGAGATCGGTCCGTCCAGGTCGACGATCCAGTAGTGCGGGATGCCGGCGTCGGCGTACTCGGCCCGCTTGACGATGTTGTCGGTGCGCACCGAGCCGGGCGAGACGATCTCGACCACGATCAGCACCTCGGACGCCCGCAGCAACCCGCCGTCGGCGCGCTGCCGGGCCGGGGCGGTGTGCTCGACCACCAGCAGGTCCGGCCGGCGGGACGAGCCGGGCTGGTCGCGTGGCACCAGTTGCAGGTCGACGTCGACGTCCGGAATGACCACATAGCCGGCCGGCGCCTGCGGAGACAGCTGCATCGCCAACCGAAAGCTGGCGAGGTTGTGGTCGAGAGTGGGGCTGGGTGACATCACCAGGCTGCCCTCCATCAGCTCGGTGCGGCCGTGCTCGTCCTCACCCAGCGCGGCGTACTCGTCCACCGTGAGCAGATGAGTGGGGGGCAGTGGACTGGCCGTCATGGCCTCAGACTACGGCTAGCGGGGCGGCGGGCAGGGCAGGATCACGCCGAGCACGCCGCACAACAGCCCAGCGGACGCCGGGTCCGACGGCGGCGGCGCGGGGGCGTCGGCCGCCATCGGACCGCTGGAGGTCGGCGTCGGTGTCGGGGTCGGCCCGACCGGCGGGCTGGACGGCGTCCCGGACGGGGGTTGCGAGGGTGTCCCGGTGGGCGTCTGCGGGTGCCGCGGCAACGCACCGGCCGGCCGCGCGGGCGGCGATGTCTGCGGCCTCATCGAGTGCTGCACCGGATGCTGGTGCAGCGTGGCGGGCCTGGCGTCCGGCGTGAGCGGCCGGCCCGGGTTGACCGGCGGCAACTGCGCGTGGCTCGGACCGCCGGCCGGCGGCAACGCACCCGTGGTGCGGCCGCGGACCGGGATGCCGTCGACCGGCACGCCTGCCCGATACGCCGCGGCGAGGGCCAGCACGCGGGCCACGTACTCGTCGGAGTGGTTGTAGGACAGCACCGCCGCGATACGGCCGGCCGTCGTCCGCAGATCGCCACCGGCGGCACACAGGTACCGGGCCGCCGCCAGGGCGGCATCGTTGATGTCGAACGGGTCGGCGACCCCGTCCCCATCCGCGTCGGCGCCCCAATGGGCCCACGTGGACGGGATGAACTGCATCGGGCCGACCGCCCGGTCGAACACGCGGTCGCCGTCCAGGCGGCCCCCGTCGGTGTCGCGGATGAGCGCCGAGTGCGACCCGTCCAGCGGGATGCCGATGATGCGCGACGTGGACGTGCCGTCGGCGTGCAGCGCGGCTCCCGCGAACCGGCCGTGGTCGGACTCGACCCGGCCGATGCCCGCCAACAATGACCAGTCGACACCACAGCCCGGCTGTACATCGGCGACGCGCGCGGCGGCCACCCGGTAGGCGTTCAGCGCCACACTCGGGATGCCGTTGGCGGCCAGCCCGGAGACGATCGGCTGCGTTACCGGCGCCGGGTGCGGCACGTGTACCGGTCCGGAGGGTCCGGGTCCCGTCCCGGGCTGCCCGGGCCGGGCCGGTACCGGCTTCGATCGATGCCGCGCAACCGGCGCGAGCGGTGCGACCGGGGCCGGCGGCGCGACCGGCGCGGCCGCGAGATCCGGTGGCGCCTCGGCCCGGCTGGCCCCATCGGGCTCCGGGCGCAGGGCGTTGGCCCCCGCGCCGGATGTCGATTCGCTGGCGCCGACCAGCGAGATCACCCCGACGAGCAGGCCGCTGGCCAGGGCGGCCCGCAGCCGACGGGACTGGAAGACCGGCGCGGGCGCGGTCGGGCGGCGGTTCGCGTGCCGCGGCGCGTACGGCACGGCGTTCGGGCGGTGGGACATGGTGACCGGCTTTCCCCTGCGGTTGCGGTGCGATCCCGTCCATTCGAGCCCGGAGGCGGCGCAGCTCGGCAGGCGCGCGCGTGCATGATCGGGGGCACCGTCACCGGCCCGATCGGGCAGCGCCGTCCGTCCGTCCGGGCGGCTCGGCGCAAGTGGCCGCATTGCCCGTGTATCAGGACGGCCGCTCGCCACTCCAGATGATCAGGGTTCCGTTGATCCGGGTGGGAGACAGACGGTGAGTGATCCAGCAGTGATGGCGCAGCGCACTACGGCAGCGACCGGGGCACGCCGCCTGTCCGCGGTGAACGGCTCGTTCTGGCCGAGGGGCGAGCAGTCGGCTCGTCCGGCCGGGACGGCGGTCCACCAGGCGGACCCGACCTTGTCAGCTCGGCTCCGCTCGTCGCACGGGCTGGCCACCGGGCTCAGCTCCCGCGAGCGGACCGTGTTGTCGCTGCTCGCCGACGGCTGCTCGACCCGCGAGATCGCCGGGCAGCTGTGCTACTCCGAGCGGACGATCAAGAACGTGGTGCAGGAGATCACCAGTCGACTGCACCTGCGCAACCGCACCCAGGCCGTGGCCTACGCGGTGCGGCGCGGCTGGATCTAGGGGCAGCCAGCCGAGCGAGCGATCCGGGTCCTGCCTTCGAGGGGGAAGGCAGGGCCCGGCTTCGCGCTGCCCCGAGCCCCTTCGGGCAGCTCCGGCTACCCCTTTTCGCGCCCGATCGGACGCCGTGGCCGGGGCAGAGCCATGCGATCGTGCAGGTACCAGGCCGCCTGCCGCTCGGCCTGTCCCTGGGCCTGTGCCCTGCGCGCAGTCGCTGCGACGCCCACTACCTACGCGGCCCCCTACCTGTACGCGTAAATCCAGGTAGTTACACGCATTCGCCGCGGGCGATACCGGAGCAGGCTAGACGCATGGACCGGACGAACTCGACCTGCCGTCGGATGCGGGTGTCGCGCCGGTCCCGCAAAGGGGGACTCACATGACCGACACCTACACACCAACACTCATCGCGCCGGACCGCGCGATCGCGCGACAGCTCGAGGAGACGTCGCGCCGGCTCACGCTGGTGGACACCGAGCTCGAGGCGGGATTCGGCCGGATGGCCGCCCCCGTCCGGGTGCGCGTCTACGCCGCCGACCCGATCTCGCAGCTGGGCATCATGGCCCACCTGCGCCACTACCGGGAGGTGCACGTCGTCGACGACGGCGAGCCCGCGGTCGTGGCCGTGGCGATCGCCGACAGCCTGGACGAGGAGCGCATCCGCTGGCTGCGGTCACTGCACCGCGACAACGGGGTGTCCATCGTGCTGATCGCCGGGCACATCGATCCGCGGACGCTGGTGACCGCCGTCGAGGCGGGCGTGTGCGCGGTGATCGGCCGCTCGGACGTCACGCCGGAGAAGCTGGTGCACGTCATCCAGGCCGCCTCGCGCGGCGACGCCGAGCTGCCACCGCAGCTGCTGCGGCACCTGCTCGACCAGGTCGGCCGGCTCAACCGCCAGGTGCGTGAGCCCAACGGGTTGTCGTTCGCCGGGCTGACCAAGCGGGAGCGCGACGTGCTCGAGCTCGTCGCCGAGGGGCTGTCCACCCGCGAGGTCGCCGACTCGCTGAACTACTCAGAGCGCACCATCAAGACGGTGCTGCAGGACCTCACGATCCGGCTGCACCTGCGCAACCGCACGCACGCCGTGGCCTACGCCCTGCGTAACGGCTGGATCTAAAGCACCAACCCGCTGAACCCCGTGTGGCCCGCAAAGCCACACGGGGTTTCGCACGTCCACGCGAGATGACCAGAGCAAACCCAGCCAAGAACGCAACGCGATGAGCGCTCGAGCCCGACGGCAAGACCTCGCCTCAGCCGACGGGACCACGAACGCGATGAGCGCTCGCGCGAAGAGCCCCGCCGCCGCGACGCGGCCTGCGACGAAGGAGCGGTGCGGATCTGCGTTGGACCCCGAGCGCAGCGAGTGGGTCCACAAGCAGATTCGCGAAAGGCGGGATAAGAACAGTCAGTGCCGCACGACGATGCGCGGGTTGTGCCCGGACGGCTGCATCGGCCCGGTCATCACCAGCGCGTCGGCCGCGGCGGTGTTCGGACCGTCGGTGCCTTTCAAGATGCGGTCGCCGCCGAGCTCGTGCAGCGGGATCAGCACCAGAGCAACGAACGTGCCGTTCTTGTCCGGCGTAATCGGCGCCACCGTGCGCACGGTCTCGGTCGCACCGTGCGGTAGCAGCCAGGTCAACGTCACGTGCTTGCCGGGCGTGAAACCGGTGCCGCTCACAAGGGTCCTCATGCCGGAGATGACCACGGAGGGCTGGACGCTCAGGGTCGCGCTCGGGGTCGTCTTCGGCGGCGTAATCGTGAGGTGCTTCGGCGGGTTGGTCGCGGCCGGGCAGTTCACCACGAGCGGCGCGCTCGCGGTCATCGGTCCGTCCGGGTCGCTCGCCGCGGCCGGCGTGGCCGCGCCCGGCGCGTTGGCCGGAGCCGGCCCTTCGGCCGGCGCGACGACGTTGTCCTCGCCACCTTGGCGAGGCTGCTCGGTGACGGTGACGGTGTGCAGGCCGCAAGCCAGGGCCGATGCCGGGAACGTCGTAGCGATCGCGCCGTTCTGGCCCGTGTCGCCGTGCGCGACCTGCTTGTTGTCGACCGTCACGACGTAGGGCCAGGTGTAGCGCCCGGTGGCGTGGAACGAGCTGCCCTGCAAGGAGATCGTGCTCGGCAGCGACTTGCTCGTGACCACCGCCGGCGAGATCGAGATCTGCGGGCACAGCACGGTGAACGTGCTCTGCGCGGTGGCGAGGCCGAAGCTCGTCGGCTGGTCGACCCGCACGGTGTTCTCGCCGCACTGCCCGGCCATCGAGATGTCGGCCGACGGGTCGTCGCCGGTGTGCGAGACGCTCGGCTGGGACACCGTCGCCACCTGCGCGCCATTGAGATAGACGGTCTTGTCCCCCAGTCGGCCGACGCCGTACGGGTCGTTGTCGTCGTCGAACTCGAAGAACTGGACCCGCTGCGTGAACGGCCCCGCCGCCTGCCCGACCTCTTCGTGCGACAGGTTCACCGCCGGACACAGCGACACGACCGGGATGTCCACCGAGGTCGTCGTGGGGGCGGCGGCCACCTCACGCAACTTGACCGGGTCCGGCGGGGCGGAGGGCGTCCCGGACGACGTCCCGGAGGGCGTCCCGGTGGGCGGCCCGGGATCCGGCTCGGTGATCTGCACGAGGATCTCGTCCGTGTAGCTGTAGATGTTCCCGCACTGGAGATAACCCTGGTCGGAGAACGTCCCGGACAGGTGCCCGTCCTGGTCCACGTCCATGCTGCCCAGGGTGATGTTCGTGCCGTTGAACGTGGCAACGGCGGTCGTGCCCGGCGGGTAGACGGTGGTCTTGTCGCCGATCGCCAGATCCGTATTCGTCTTCTTAGAAATGACGCCCTGCGGGCTGACGGTCCAGGTCGGGCACGACACGGTGAGCGTGGTGCTCGCTCGTATCGAGCTGGTGGCGCCATCCGCGTCAAGGGCCGGGTATCTCTGATCGAGCTCGACCGTGTGCTCGCCGCAGCCCAGGTTGACGGTGGCCTGCGGGGCGACCTTGTAGCCGAACGAGCCGGCCGGCTGATCCTGGCTCTCCTTGCCATCGACGTAGAGCCGTTTGGTCCGAGCGGGATCGCCTGCGTCGTAAGGGCCATCGCTGTCGAAGCTGTTGCCCGAGTCCCAGCCGGTAACCGAGATGGTGACGGCGCCGGCGCCGGTGACCTTCGGCGGCTGCACCGCGATCTTCGGGCACTTGAGCTCGATCCCGGTGAACGTCTGGGTCTGGCTCGGATGGGCGCCCTGGTAGTCGGTGTCGATGCGCAGCGTGTTGTCCTTCGCGCAGTCGAAGTAGTTCGCCGGCACGGGCTCGTCGAGCGTCTGCGGGCCACCGTCGGTGTTGTAGTCGATAGTCCAGCTCGGTTCGGAGGCGCCGTTGTACGTGAACGCGATGTGCACCGGCAGGCCCGAGAGCCGGACCGAGGCGGTGAGCTTCGTGTCGTCGTACGGATCGCCGTACTTCGTGTCGATCATGACCATCGGGCTGATCGTGGCGAAGTTGTCGTCGGCCGCGGCGCGACGCGGGTGAACCACGGCGACGGCGAGCGTCACCACGGCCAGGGCGACGGTGAACAGCACGGTCGCGCGCAGTACGCGGCCAGGACGACTGAGCCGTCGACGAAGACTGTCGGCGAACACGGCTTACCTCCGGTGCGGGGCAGGTGACGATGCGATGGGCCGGAGTGCGGCCGGAGCCGGGGCGGCTGCCCCAGTCCGCACGACCTGCACACCAATGATCACGGGGGCAGCATCGGCGACGCCACGCCTATCGGGGCGCTCTGGTCGCCTCATGGGGCGACCCCACGCCGGGGAGCCGGACACGTCGTGTCTCCTGGGTTGGGTTCGGCGAAACGGTGCCGCAACCCAGACTGGCCCTGAGCAGCCTTGCGTGATCAGGATAGGTGCCGGATGGGCCTGGCAAAAGGCCCACCCGGCCGAAACGCTGCCCGATCGGGCAGTTCGTCTACAAGGCGGTCGTCAGGACCGCGCCGAGGACGAAGACCGACGCCGTGCAAGCCTTGTTGCCGGGGTTCTGACAGGCGACCGTCAGGGTCAGCGATTGCCCGCTCGGCACGATGATCGGCGTGATCACGTGCTCGTCGTAGAACGCCAAGGATGCCAGCGGCAGGTCGTAGAACACCTGCCCATCCCGGCTGAGGGTGAGCCGGCCCTGGTCCTGCGCCGGGTTCTGGAAGAACACGTCGGTGACCTGGATCTGGTGTTTCGAGTCAGCCGCCAGGGACCGGTTCTTCGGGTTGAGCGTCTGTGCGAAGTCGGCCGGAGCGGGCAGCGGCTTCTTCGTCGACTTGGCCGGCGGCTTGCTCGGCTTGGTCGGCGACGACGGCGCCCCTGACCCGGGCGGCTGCGGCGCGAGCGTCGTCGGCGTGGCCGGCTGCCCGCCGTTGCCACCCCCACCGGCACCGCCCCCGCCTGCGCCGTTGCCGCTCCCGTTGCCGTTGGTCGCGACGCCGGCCTGCGACAGCACCACCTTGACCTGATCGTTCGCCGCGTCGGACGCGGTGTCCTTGATCGTCGGCTTGAACGCGACGAACCACAGTGCGGCCAGCACGCCGGCCCCGACCAGGACGCCGGCGATCGCCTTGGGCAGCCAGGCCGGCAGGACCGCCTCGTTCAGCAGCGTGCCGTTCAGCCGGATCGGCGTCGCGGACGGTGAACGGACCTCGACCGCGAACGGCTTGGTCTGGCTCGGGCCCTTCCAGAAACGGTGCCGGGCCTTGGCCCGCACCGTGACGAACGCCGCCGACCCCGCGGCCACCTCCTGCTGCTGCGGGGAGGCCGTGACGTCGAGGATGTCCTGCTCGTCGAAGCCGACCACCTCGACGGTGGCCGCTGCGTTGCCGCGGTTGTCGATGGCGACCTGATGCTTGCTGCGCCAGCGGCCCCGCGCCCGATCGGTCCGCGGCGACAGCTCCGCGGTGAGGGCGGTCACCGCTTCGACGTCGAGCACGCCCTCGGCGACGACCGAACCCGGCGGGTCCTCGTGCGAGCGGATGTGCACGCCGAACGTGAGCGGCCCGGCCGGCACCGACCCGTCGGCCGGCGGGCTGAGGATCACATGCGCGACCGCCGACTGGCCCGGGAAGACCGACACCGTCTCCGGCTCGCAGCGCGTCCACAGCGCGGCCGGACCGAGGATCTCCAGCGCGAACGAGTCGACCACGCGGCCGGAGTTGGTCACCGTGATCTCGGCAACGACCTCGCCGCCCGGCGCGACGGTTAGCTGCGCCGGAACAAGTACTGCCTGTGCACCCATGGTCGGCGACATTAGGAGCATCCCTGCGATACCGGCACGGACGTCCGGGCGGGGCGCAGGGCGACGGCGCGGCGCGATCGGGCTGCCCGAACGGGCGGCCCCACGGCCCGGGCCAGCGCCCTATCCGGCGTTCCTCGCGCGTGAGAAGTCGATCAAGCTTCCGCTGTGATCGCGGAGACCGACCAGGCGTTGGCCGCGGTGCTGAAGGCCAAGGTCATCGGCACCGCGCCGATCAACATTGCCTTCGATCCGCCGAGCCGGCCCTGGATCCAGTCGCTGAAGGCGCCGACGGTCAACCTGTTCATGTACGACCTGCGCGAGAACGCCCAGCGGCGCGAGTCGGTGTACGAGAGCATCCGCGACGACGAAGGCAAGATCATCGCCCGCCGTCCGCCGATGCAACGCTGGGATCTGCACTACACGGTCTCCGTCTTCGCCCCGAACGTGATCGTCGAGCACAAGGTGCTCGCCGCGATCGTCCGCTACTTCGCCACGCTGGACGTGCTGCCCGTCGAGGTGTTGCCGCCGACGCTGGCCGAGCCCGGGTATCCGGTGCTCGTCAACGCCGGGGCCGGCATCAAGCGCGGCATGTTCTTGAACTACGCCGGCGATCTCAAGGCCGGACTCGAGCTCACGGTCACCGTCCCGATGCCGCCGCCGCCCGCGCCGCCGCCGGCCCCGCCGGTCCAGCAGCAGCCGCAGATCCAGGTCAACCCGGTGCCCGGTGCCGACCCGGCCCGCACCGCCGCAGCGTCCGAGACCGCGCCCGCCGGACCGCCCCGGTCCGCGCCGCAGCCGCCCGCGTCGGACAAGGAGAAGGCCGCCGCGGCAACGGCCGCGGCCGAGCAAGCGGAAGCGGCCCGAGCCGCGGTCCAGCCGCCGCTGCCCAAGCCGATCGAGCCGCTCAACCCCGAAGCGATCGCGGATGACACCGCATCCTCCGATACCGCCTCGCCCGAGGCCGGCGCGCCCGAGGCCAAGAAGAGCGCGCCAACCAAGCCGGCCAAGCGAGCCGATCCCCCGAAGGAGGCGACATGACCGAGTCGTGGGCCGAGACCGAGAACACCCAGGAATACACGCCGGACAACGACCCGAACAACGACGAGGCCTGGGTGCAGACGCAGAACACCCAGGAATACACGCCCGACAACGACCCCGGCAGCGACGAGTCGTTCGTCGAGACCGAGAACACCCAGGACGACGGCCAGATCGACGAGGACAGGTAGGGACGCGAGCACATGCCCGAACAGGACGCAGACGATGCCCGCCTCGGTGACCTGCTGGGCGGCAACGACTTCGCCGACCTCATCCCCGAGCTGCAGTCCAACCGACCGGACGATCCGCCCGACCCCGCCGTGGGCCAGACCGACGACGACCCGCAGTACGACGACACCGACCCGTATCCGTACGGGATCGCCGACCTCTAGCCATCGAAGGGACGCACGATGCCGAACTACCTATCTCCCGGCGTATATGTCGAGGAGCTCGAGGCGGCGGCCAGGCCGATTGAAGGCGTCGGCACCGCAGTGGCCGCGTTCGTGGGGCTGACCGCCGAAGGGCCGCTGAACGAGCCGGTCCTGGTCACCAACTGGACGCAGTACACGACGACCTTCGGTGAGCCGGTGCCCGGCACCTACCTCGGCCAGGCGGTGTACGGGTACTTCCTCAACGGCGGCGGGCAGGCCTACGTGGTCCGCATCGGCGGACCGATCTCGAACGAGGCCCCGCCCAAGCCGCAGGCCCAGCTCACGTCGGCCTCTGGCGATGCCGCCGCCTACATCGCGACGGCAGTCAGCGACGACGGCCCGCCCGTATCGGTGGAGATCACCGATCCGGGTGAGGACGCGCCGGCCGACTCGTTCCGGGTCGTGATCCGCGCCGGCGATCGCGAGGAGGTGCACGGACCGGTCACGGCCAAGCGCGGCCGCGGCAACGTCGTGACGGTGGTGAACCAGGCATCCTCGCTGATCCGGCTGGTCGAGGCGAAGGGCGCTAGAGGGGAGGTGGCCGACCGCCGCCCGGCGAACGCCACGGTGGGGCTGGCCCGTCCGGCCGGTGGCGCCGTGGTGGCCCGTCCGGACGACTACGTCGGCAGCGCCGCGGATCGCACCGGCTTCGGCGGCCTGGAGACGATCGACAACGTCACGATGGTGGTGGTGCCCGACCTGATGGCCGCCTACCAGGCCGGCGCGATCGACGCCGACGGCGTGCAGGCCGTGCAGACCTCGATGATCGCCCACTGCGAGCTGATGGGTGACCGGGTCGCCATCCTGGACGCGCCGCCGGACCTCAACGCGCAGCAGGTGCACGACTGGCGGGTCAACACCGCCGGCTACGACTCGAAGTACGCCGCGCTGTACTACCCGTGGCTGAAGGTCTTCGACCCGGCCGAGGGCGCGGCCACGCTGATCCCGCCGTCGGGCCACCTGGCCGGGGTGTGGGCCCGCAACGACTCGACCCGCGGCGTGCACAAGGCGCCGGCCAACGAGGTCGTGCGCGGCGTCATCGGCACGGGCGCCGCGATCACCCGGGCCGAACACGACCTGCTCAACCCGGTCGGCATCAACTGCGTGCGGTCCTTCCCGGGCCGGGGCATCCGGGTCTGGGGCGCACGCACCTTGTCGTCGGATCCGGCATGGCGCTACATCAACGTGCGGCGGCTCTACAACTACGTCGAGTCCTCGCTCCGCGGTGGCACCCAGTGGGTGGTGTTCGAGCCGAACGACAAGGACCTGTGGGAGCGGCTCATCCGCTCGATCCGCTCGTTCCTGTTCCGGGTCTGGCTGGACGGCGGCCTCTTCGGCGAGACGGTTGACCAGGCCTTCTACGTCAAGTGCGACGACGAGACCAACCCCAGCGAGACCATCGAGGCCGGCCAGCTGATCTGCGAGATCGGCCTGGCGGTCGTCAAGCCGGCGGAGTTCGTCGTGTTCCGCCTCGCCCAGCTGCCCACCGGCACCTCCGCCATCAGCGAGTAAGCCAATCCCGCCAGTAAGGACGTCCGCTCATGACCACCATGCTCGATCCGCTTGCCAGTTACAGCTTCTTCGTCGACATCACCGGGGTCACGGTGGCCCAGTTCAAGGAGGTCACCGGCCTGGGCATCTCGATCGGCATCGTCGAGAACCGGTCCAACCAGCTCAAGGGCCAGCCGATCCTGCAGAAGATGCCCGGCTCGGTGAAGTACGACGACATCCACCTCTCGCGCGGCAAGGTCGCCGACCCCGCGTTCTGGACGTGGATGAAGACGGTGCAGGAAGGCAAGATCTCCGACGCCCGCAAGGACGGCTCGATCATCCTGTACGACTACGCGCACGGCGAGGTCACCCGCTACAACTTCTTCGACGCGTGGCCGTCGCGGGTGGAGATCGGCAAGCTGACCGCCGGCGCGGACACCGTCCTGCTGGAAACCGTCGTCCTCACCATCGGCCGGCTCGAGTTCACCTGATGACCGCGGTGGAAGCGGTGCGGACGGAGTTCTCGTTCACGTTGCCCATCGGGTACGTGGACGAGAACGGCGTCGCCCACCGCGACGGCACGATGCGGCTGGCGACGGCGCGCGACGAGATCCTGCCGCTGCGCGACCCGCGGGTGCAGGACAACGAGGCGTACCTGACGGTGCTGCTGCTGGCGCGGGTGATCACGTCTTTGGGGACGTTGCCGGCCATCAACACCAACGTCGTCGAGGGCATGTTCGCCGCGGACCTGGCGATGCTGCAGGACCTGTATCGCCGGGTGAACGCCGAGGGGCACACCCGGGTCGCGGTGGCCTGCCCGGCCTGTTCGCACGAGTTCGCCGTCGACATCTCGGGAGGCCGACCACCGGGGGAATCCTGACGTACGGCACTGAGCAACTGCTCGAGGAAGCGTCGTACGTCGCGTACCACTTCCATTGGCCACTGGCCGACATCCTCGACCTCGAGCATCCGCTACGGCGGGCCTTCATCGCACAGATTGGCCAGATCAACGAGCGACTGGCCACCGAACCGGATCAGGCGGGGTGGTGAGCACACATGGCGGTTCCTTTCTGGCCGTTCGGCCGGCGCCGCGCTGAGCCGACCCCTTCTGCTTCTTCTGATCCGGCCGCTGGGCCGGGCGCCGGAGCGCCGGTCGGGGCGCCGCGCGACGCGTGGCGCGAACTCGCCCCACTCGACCGGGTCGTCACGTCCGTACTGGATCGGCCGGTCGCCGCGAGTGCCGCGAGCTTCGTCCGGGAACTGCCGACCCGGTGGACGGCACCGGCCGCCATCCAACCGCTGGGCCACGACGTACGGCCCGAGCAGGCCGGCGGCGTGGTGCGCGGACTCACCAGCACCGTCGCCGCCACGACGGCCCCCGCTCGCGAGTCGGACGGCGCCGACCTGCGCTGGTGGCGCGGACGTTCCGCGCGACGCCGTCCCTCCCCCGGAGCGAATACAGCCGAGCTGAGCACTCCGCCTTCGGCTAAGGAACCCAGCCCACGCGGCGATGAGCGCTCGCGCGAAGAGCCCGCCGGCCGCTATGCGGGCCGAGCGCAGCGAAGGCTCGGATCCGGGATTGCCCCCGAGCCTGCGAGTGGGGCGAGACCGGAGCCGAATCCGGCGGGTAGGACACAGCCTTTGGCTACTCCTTTGCCGCGCACCACGCCGACCGTGGCGAGCCGCCG
>DASXYE010000090.1:0-67197 GCA_036502695.1 Jatrophihabitantaceae bacterium | reverse complement strand
CCGGCCGCTCGGGCCGGCGTCGTCCAGGGCCGGGGCCACGGCCGCGGCCGCCACGCAGCGCGCGTCCACCTCGTCCGGCGTGAACTCGTGCGCGACGACCTCGACGACCTGCCCGGTCCTGGGGTCGACGCTCTCCACAGTTGCGGTCATGTCATCCATCCTTGTCCATCACTGGTAGCGCACGGAGTGCTTCGAGATCGGCCGGTGCCGCCAGGCCGGCGTGGTAGAAGCGCAGGTCTTCGGCGCCGGCGGCCCGGGCCCGCTCGACGCGTGACGGCAAGCCGGCGAGGTCGCCGCCCATCCCGCCGACGGCAAGGAAGCTGGCTGCGACGCGGTGCCCGGCCTTCGTGGCAGTGGTGATCGCGGCGTCGGCCTCGTCCACGTCTCGCCAGCAGTTGAGCACCAGCCCGTCGGCCACCGGCCTGGACAGGTCGACGCCGACGTTCGCGCCGTACCGCAACGGGTCGGGATGCGCGTGCACCAGCGTCCGGTGCGGACGGGCTGCCGCCACGACGTCGGCGCGGAACCGGGCACTGACCGCGATGCGCATCCGGGCGACGGCTTCGGCCAGGGCCGCGTCGAACTCGATCGGGGTGGTGCCGGCGAACGTCGCGTCGAGACGGGTACGGACGGTGGTGCGCAGCTCGTCCGCAGCAACGCCCACGTCGGCGTACGCGCGCGCACACGCCGGGCAGAAGCACAGCGAGAACAGGTACTCCTCGAATGCGGTTAGCTTTACGCCAGTGGACTTGTCGTGCGCGCTCTGGTGGTCGTAGCCGTACCAGCCGCACGCCTCGAGCTCGAACCCGTCGAGGTCGTCGCGATCGCCGATCTCGCCGACCAGCGTGATGGCGTACTCGCGCACGTCGTCCTGCGCGATGCACAGCGCCCATGGGTAGACGTCGCCGTAGGCGTTGCGCACGGCGACGTCCGGGAACTGCTCGCCGAGCCGGGTGTTGTGCGCCAATACCACCCAGGCCTGGACGTTCAGCCCGGCTGTACGTAGCGCGGCCGCCGCCGTGCCGAACGAGTCGGGCCCGTCCACCCAGGTGGCCGGCCCCGGCTGCAGGCGGCGGCCTTTCCATACGCCGGGGTCCGGTGGGTAGTACGCCGCCGCGTGCTGGGCTACCACGATGCGGTGCCGCGGATGGAGCGGGGTGAGCGCCCTTGTCGTGTGATACGCCGCGGCCAGCACGGCATCGGTCACGCCGAGTTCGGCAATCCGCGAAGCGGCGGCCGGATCGCCGACCACGTCCCACGGGTAGACGTACGCGCCGGCGCTCACCATCTCGGCCGGGTGCCCGCCCAGGACGGCTCGATCGTGCGCATGTAGCCGACGTCGTCGCGCCGCCGGATGCCGCACGTGCGGTACTGCTCGTGCAGCCGGGCCAGGGCATCGCGGTCGAGCGTGACGCCCAGGCCCGGGCCGGTCGGCACCGCCACGGCGCCGTCGACGAAGCGCAGCACGCCGGGCTCGATCACGTCCTCGACCTGCCAGGGGATGTGCGTGTCGCACGCGTAGCTGAGGTTCGGCACGGCTGCGGCCAGGTGCGTCGACGCCGCCAGGCTGATGCCCAGGTGCGTGTTGGAGTGCATCGACAGGCCCAGGTCGAACGTCCGGCAGATGCCGCCGAGCAGCACCGACTCGTGCAGCCCGCCCCAGTAGTGGTGGTCGGACAGCACGACCTGCACCGACTTCTGCGCGATGGCGGCGGGCAGATCGTCGAACGTGGTCACGCACATGTTGGTGGCCAGCGGCATCGGCACCGCGCGGGCGACCTCGGCCATACCGGCCAGGCCCTCCGTCGGATCCTCGAGGTATTCCAGGACGCCGGCCAGCTCCGTACCCACCCGTATGCTCGTCGGCACCGTCCAGTTGGTGTTCGGGTCGATGCGCAGCGGATGCTCGGGGAACGCCGCGTGCAGCGCGTGGATCGCGGCGACCTCCTCGTCGGGCGCGAACACCCCGCCCTTCAGCTTCAGCGAGCCGAACCCGTGCGTGCCCACCAGCCACTTCGCCTGGGCGACGATGCCGTCCGGCGTGAGCGCCTCGCCGAATCCGTCGGAGGCGCGACTCGGATGGCCGGCCCACTTGTAGAACAGGTAGCCGCTGTAGGGCACCGCCGGGCGGACGGCCCCGCCGAGCAGGTCGCTGACCGGCCGGCCGATCGCCTGGCCGGCCAGATCGAGCGCCGGCACCTCGAAGGCGGCGAACGTCGCGGCCAGCGTCTTGTTCGCGCTGGGCGGGCCGATCATGTCGGTGGGCATGTCCTCGGGCGCCTCGCCGAGAGCGGTGGCCGTGCGCCGGTGCAGCTCGTGCCGGTCGAACGGGTCCAGCCCGATCAGCGCCGGCGCGACCTTCAGTAGCCGTTCCAGCGACGGGTCGTCGCCGTAGGCCTCGCCCAGCCCGATCAGCCCGTCGCCGGCGTCCAGCTCGATGATCGCCCGCAGCGCGAACGGCTCGTGCACGCCGACCGAGTTGAGCAGCGGCGGATCCTTGACCGCGACGGGCGTGATCCGCACCTCGCGAATTGCCAGCTCGCTCATCCGAGCACCCGCCGGCCGCGCTCGATCAGCTCGGCCAGTGCCTTGACGTGCTCGTCGTCGGCCTCGCGCAGCGGCGCCCGCACCGGGCCGACGTCCAGGCCGGTCAGGCGCACGCCGGCCTTGACGAGCGCCACGGCGTACCCCGGGCCGCGCCGGCGCAGCTCGACGAACGGCACGTAGAACTCGTCGAGGAGGCGTCCCACCAGCACGTCGTCGCCGCCGCGCAGCGCCCGGTAGAACGCCAGCGCGATGTCCGGTGCGAAGCAGTACACCGCCGACGAGTAGACGTTGACGCCGACCGCGCGATACGCGGGCTGGCTGACCTCGGCGGTGGGCAGCCCGTTCAGGTAGAACATCGACGGCACGGTCGCGACGATGCGCTGCATCAGGTCGACGTCGCCGTGGCCGTCCTTGAAGCCGACGATGCGCGGATGCTCGGCCAGCGCGGCCACCGTCGACGGTTCGAAGATCGCCGAGCCGCGCTGGTAGAGGATGAGGTCGAGCGGCGAGGCGTCGGCCAGCTGCTCGTAGTGCGCCCGCAGCCCGTCCGGCCCACCGTCGACGAGGTACGGCGGCAGCACCAGGGCGCCGTCCGCGCCGGCGTCGGCCGCCCGCTCGAGGAACCGCGACGCGAGCGCACCCCCGTACCCGGTGCCGGCGATGATCGGCACCCGCCCGTCGGCGACCTCGACGGCGGCGGCCACGCAGGCGGCGTACTCGTCCAGGTCGAGGGCGGAGAACTCGCCGGTGCCGCACGCGGCGAACACCCCGGCGGCGCCGGCCTCGATACCCCGGCGGACGTGCTCACGGAACGGGTCCAGCTCCAGCTCGCCGGACGAGGAGAAGGCGGTCACGGGAAAGAAGAGCAGACCGTCGAGACGGTCGACCAGGGGAGCGTTCGGCACGATGTTCCTATCCCTTCAGCGAACCGCTGAGCAGTCCTCGTTCGAAGAACCGCTGCAGCAGCAGGTACACGATCACACTAGGCACGAGCAGGATGAGAGCGGCGGCCAGCCGGACGCCCTGGGACAGTTCTTGGCTGGACTGCAGGCTGGTGACGACCAGGGTGAGGGTGTACGTGTTCTTGCTCTGCGCGACGAGCAGCGGCAGCAGGTACTGGTCCCAGATCATGAGGAAGCCGAACACCGCGCAGGTGGCCAGCGCCGGGCGGCACAGCGGCACGATCACGCGCAGGAAGATGCCGAAGTCGCCGGCGCCGTCGATGCGGGCCGCCTCTTCGAGTTCGTCCGGGATGGTGCGCATGAAGCCGGTCAGCACGTAGATCGGCAGCGCCCAGCCGACCAGGGGCAGGATCAGCCCGCCGTACGAGTCGATCAGGGTGCCGCCGGTGATCGGCTGCGGGATCTTGCCCAGCACCAGGTACAGCGGGATGGCGATGATCTCCTCGGGCATCATCATCGTGGCCAGCAGCACGAGCAGCACCAGCGAGGCGCCGCGGAATCGCTTGCGGGCCAGCGAGTACGCGGCGAGTGCGCTCACGCTGACCTGCAGGGTGAGCCCGACGGCCACGACGATGAGCGAGTTCAGCAGGCCCCGGGCCACGCCGAAGTGCCAGGCGTCGGTGACGTTCGCGAAGGTCGGCTGCCGGGGCAGCAGGGCCACCTCGCCGCTCTGCATGGTGGCCCCACTCAGCGCGGTCATCACGAGCGTCCAGAACGGCAGCAGGAAGATCGCCAGCACGAGCACGCACAGCAGCACCCGGACGACCCGTCGCGGCGCCCGGCCCCGCGGCATCCGCAGCCCGAGCGCGGTGTCGGCTCTCATGCGTCCTCCCGGCGGCGGCGCCACCACAACACCAGCGCGGTCAGCACCACGGTGGCGGCCAGCAGCATCGTCGAGATCGCGGTGGCGTATCCGGTGTCGTTGCCCGTGGTCGCCTGCTTGTACCCGAACGTCGTCACCGTCTCGGTCGCGCCGGCCGGCCCGCCGTTGGTGAGTACGTAGATCTCGGTGAACACCCGCAGTCCGCGGATGATCCCGAGCGTGATCACGATGGTGGTGATCGGTCGCAACGCCGGCAGGGTGACGTAGCGCAGCCGGTGCCACGCGTTCGCGCCGTCGATGCTGCACGCCTCGTACAGCTGGCGGTCGATGCCGGCGAGGCCCGCCACGAAGATCACCATGTCGTACGGCGCGCTCTTCCAGATCTGGATGAGCATCACCGACCACAACGCCGAGTGCGGGCTGTTCAGGAACGGCTCGGGACCCAGGCCCAGGTGCCCGATCAGCGAGTTGACCGCGCCGTACCGCGCCGGGAACAGCAGCACGCCCCACAGCTCGGCGACGGCCACCATCGCCGTCACGACCGGCAAGAACACCGCCGTCCGGACGAGGCGCAGCGTCCGCGACGGGCCTTCCAGCAGCAGCGCCAGGAAGAACCCGACGAACGCCGAGACGGCGACCGTGACGAACGCGTCCAGCACGGTGTGCCACACGGCCGTGTGCAGCAGCGTGTCCTTGAACGCGTGCCGGTAGTTGGCGAAGCCGACCCACTGGTTGCCCAGGTAGGGACGCACCCGGAACACGCTCAGCCAGATGCCCCAGACGGTCGGCCAGAACTTGAAGACCCCGAAGAACGCCAGCGCCGGGGCGAGGAACAGCCACGGGACGAACCCCTGCCGCCAGTGCCGCCGCCGGCGCCGGGTCCGTCGCACCGGCGCCGGGGCGGCCGCTTCTGGGGCGGCTACCAGCGTTGCCACTAGCCGGAGACGCCTTGCTGCTCGAGCAGGTTCTGGAAGGTGCCGTTCAACCCGTCGAGGGTCGACTTCGGATCACCGCAGGTGGATACCAGCTTGTTCAGGGCGTCGGACGTCGCCTGCCGGAACGCCTGCCAGTTCGGCAGGAAGTCCGGTTCGAAGTGGCCCTGCGACGCGTACAGCTTTTGGGCGAGGGCCCACCGAGGGTCGCCGTTGTGCGCGGTCGCGGAGTTGATGGTGGTGTTCACCGGCAGCCGCACGATCGTCGAGGTGGCCACGCCGGTCATGCCGATCTGCTGGGCCGCGGGCGTGATCATGTACTCGGCGAGTTGCTTGGCCTGGTCGTCGTGCTTCGAGCCGGCCATCAGGAAGATGTTCGTGGCCTCGGCCAGCGTCTGCGCGTTCTTGGGGCCGGCCGGCGGCGCCACCACCTCGTAGTGCCCCTTCACCGGGGTGGCATCGGCGGTGGCGTACGCGTACGGGCCGGTGAGGTACAGCCCGGCCGTCCCGGACTGGAACACCTTGTTCGCGTCGGCCGTGACGTCGTTGACCGCGCTGGGCTGCACGGTCTTGTCACTGCAGAAGAACTTCTCGAAGTAGGTCGCGGCGTCGACGGCGGCCGGCGAGTTGATCGTCGACGTGTACTTGCCCGGCCCGGCCGGGGCGAAGTAGTCGCCGCCGGCCTGCCACAGGAACGTCGACCAGTACCAGGAGATGTAGCCGCGGCTGGTCGAGCCCGGGACGTCGATGCCGTACGTGTCGGCCTTGCCGTTGTGGTTCGGGTCCTTCGTGGTGAACGCCTTGGCGACGGCGGCCAGGTCGTCCCACGCCTTCGGCGGCTGCAGGTGCAGCTGTTGCAGCCAGTCCTGGCGGACGAACAGCAGGTTGGCTTGCACCGAGAACGGCACCGCGTAGTACTTGCCGCTGACGCTCTTGGCGACGTTCCAGGTGGCGTCGGCGATCTGGTTGTCGCCGGTGATGGAGCTGCGGTCGACCTCGCGGATGATCCCCTCGGACTGGAACGCCCCGGTCTGCGCGGCGTCGTCCACGACGACGTCGGGCAGCTTGTGCGCGGACGCCGCGGCGTTCACCTTCGTCTCGAAGTCGGTGAGCGTCATGAACAGCTTGGTCTTGATGCCGGTCTTGGCGGTGAACGAGTCCAGCAGCTTCTGGTAGGCCTTCTGCGCGTCGCCGGCGCCGCGGACCCAGACCTGCAGCGTGCCGCCGCCGCCCCCCGATGACGAGCTACTACAGGCCGTAGCTGCGAGAATCACGGCGGAGGCTGCCACGACCGAAGCGACTCGGAGGTAACGCGAGGGGGGCATTACGAACTCCGTTCAGTATGCTGAACTAAGTTTATGAACGTGAACCGTACGACCGCTGAGGTCGCAGAGTCAAGGAGTGCTGGATGAGCGCCGCGCAAAGTTCGGGGCACGCCGTCAAATCCGCCGTCCGGACGGTCGAGGTGCTGGACTTCTTCGCCCGGCACCCGGGCCTGCATTCGCTGGGCTCGCTGCAGGAGAGCCTCGGCTACCCGAAGAGCAGCCTGTACGTGCTGCTGCGCACGCTGGTCGACGTGGGTTGGATCGAGACCGACGCCACGGGCACGCTCTACCGCATCGGGTTGCGGGCCCTGCTCGTCGGCACGTCCTACATCGACTCCGACGAGGTGGTCGGCGGGGCGCGCTCGGCGCTGGACCGGCTGGCCGAGCAGACGGGGGAGACCTGCCACCTGGCCCGCCTCGACGGCAGCGACGTCGTCTACCTGGCCACCCGCGAGTCGCACCACTACCTGCGGCCGTTCTCCCGGGTGGGACGGCGGTTGCCGGCCTACACGACCTCGCTCGGCAAGGCCTTGCTGGCCGATCGCGACGACGATGAAGTCCGCGCCATCCTGCCGTCCAAGCTCGAAGCGTTGACCAAGAACACGCTGACCGATCAGGGGAAGTTGCTGGCCGACCTGGCCAAGGCGCGCAAGCGCGGCTACTCCGTGGACCGCGAGGAGAACACGGTCGGCCTGCGCTGCCTCGGGGTGGCCCTGCACTACCAGCGGCCGGCGCGTGACGCGATCAGCTGTTCGGTGCCGGTGGCCCGGATGTCGGCCGAGCGCGAGAAGGAGATCGCCCAGGCGATGCTCGACGCCCGGGACGAGATCGACCGGATCACGCGATCCCATCGGATTCACGTATCTGACTGAGGTTCAGTGCGCTGATAGCCTGCTGATATGCCCCTCGTCTTGCTGACCGGGGCGGCCGGCGGGGTCGGCCGCTACCTGCGCGACGGCCTGCCCGGACTCGGCTGGCAGCTGCGCCTGCTCGACCGGGTGCCGATCCCCGACGCGCCCGACGCTGTCGTCGCGGACCTGCGTGACGAGGCCGCCCTGGCCGCGGCGGTGCAGGGCGTCGACGCGATCGTGCACCTGGCCGGCATCTCGGTCGAGGCACCGTTCGCCGACATCCTCGACTCCAACATCGTCGGTACCCAGCGCTTGTTCGCCGCGGCCCAGCAAGCCGGCGTCTCGCGCATCGTCTACGCCAGCAGCAACCACGCCGTGGGCTTCGAGCCGGTGAGTGACTTCGCGCGGCTGGACACCCCGCCGCGTCCGGACGGGTACTACGGCCTGTCCAAGGTGTTCGGCGAGGCGCTCGGCCGGCTGTTCCACGACCGGTTCGGGATGGACGTGGTGTGCATCCGGATCGGGTCGATGTTCGAGCAGCCGAACTCGCGGCGGATGCTGGCCACCTGGCTGAGCCCGGCCGACGGCGTGCACCTGTTCGACGTGTGCCTGCGCGCCCCGTCGCCCGGCTACGTCGTGACGTTCGGCGTCTCGGCCAACACTCGCGCCTGGTACGACATCGCGCCGGCGCGGGCGCTCGGCTACCAGCCGAAGGACGACTCCGAGCGGTTCGCCGCCGAGGTCGAGGCGGGCCCGCCGGATCCGGAGGTCAACTCGCGCCTGTTGGGCGGGCACTTCGCCGAGGTGCCGCTGGGTGAGCACATGTGATCCGGCTCGTCGTCCTGCCCGACGCACCCCGCGCGCACGCTCGCCGGCTCGTCGCGGACCTGAGCGGCCAGGCCGAGGTGCTCGTGGCCGATGATGCCGACGCGGCAAGGGGATTCCTCGCGACCGCCGACGCGGCGTACGGCACGTTGACGCCGTCGCTGCTGGCCGCCGCACCTCGATTGCGGTGGTTGCAGGCACCGCAGGCCGGACCGCCGCCGGAGTTCTACTTCGCCGAGCTGGTCGCCCATCCGGTCGTGGTGACGAACCTGCGCGACACGTACACCGACCACGTGGCCACGCACGCCGTTGCGCTGCTGCTGGCGCTGGCCCGCAACCTCCACACGTACGCGCGGGCCCGCAGCTGGGCGCCGCTCGAGGACGTGCTGCACCTGCAGCGGGCCACCGTGCTGATCGTCGGGCTGGGCGCCGTCGGCCGCGAGATCGCGCGCCAGCTCGGACCGTTCGACTGCACGATCATCGCGACAGACGCGCGGCTGAGCGAGAGTCCGGCCGGCGTCGCCGAGCTGCACCCGGCCGAGGCGCTGGATGCCGTGCTGCCCCGGGCCGATGTCGTCGTGCTGACCGTGCCGCACACGCCGGCCACCGACCGGCTGATCACGGCAACGCGGCTGGCGCGGTTCAAGCCGGGCGCGATGCTGGTCAACGTCGGGCGGGGCGCCCTGGTGGATCTGGACGATCTTGCCGCGGCGTTGCGCGCCGGGCAGTTGCGGGGTGCGGCGATCGACGTCGTGCCGCATGAGCCATTGCCGGCTGACCATCCACTGTGGACGGTGCCGCAGGCGCTGATCACCCCGCACGTCGCGGGGGTGGGCCCCGAGACCGACGAGCGCCGCTACGCGATCGTCCGCGACAACGCCGAGCGTTTCGCCGCGGGACGACCGCTGCGCAATGTGGTCGACAAGGCCGACCGCTTCTGAAGCGGGCTGGACGTTCTGAAGCGGCTGAGCGTCAGGCGTCGGGGGCGTAGCTGGCCAGTGCCTCGAGCACCGTGGCGAGCTCGCTCAGCCGAGCCTGCTGCTTCGCGTTCAGCTGCTCGCGGATGGCGTCGGCGAGCCAAGCCGCCCGCGCCTTGCGGTCACGGCGCAGGGCCGTACCGCCGGTGCGGGTGATCCGGACGAGCACCATGCGCGCGTCGTCCGGGTGGCTGCGCTTGGCCACCAGGCCTTCGGCCTCCAGCTGCGCGACGATCTTCGCGGCAGTCTGGTGCCGTACGCCGCGCTCCTCGGCCAGCCGGGCGATGCTCAGCGGTCCGTCGCGGTCGAGACTGGCCAGCACGGCCGACTCGCCAGGGGGCAACGTCCCAGGGCGAGCACTGGACCGCACGAGGCGGCTGGCATTGGCACGTAGTTGCTCGGCTAGAGCGTCCACATCGTCCATGCGGGCAACCGTACAGCCGCGCTGTCTAGCTTGACCAGCCAAGCTGGCTAATTCTTGAGCAGGTTGCCTTCTTGCCAGTCGGTCCAGGACACATTCCAGTCACCGAAGCCGTCCCAGGACGGCATGGTGTTGTTGGTGCCGGTATTCGTGTACTGCACGACGTCGCCGATGACGGAGAAGTTGTAGAACCACTTGGCGTCGGCCACGGTGAGGTTGGTGCAGCCGTGTGAGGTGCTGCGTGAGCCGATGTTGCCGGTGTTCCACGCGGCGGCGTGCACGAACTCCCCGGAGTTGGTCAGGCGGACCGACCAGGGCACGTCCAGGGCGTAGGGGTTGGCCTCGCCCGGCGCGCTGACCATGTGTTGCGGGTTCTTCTTGGCCATCACGACCTTGGTGCCCAGGTAGGTCGGGGTGCTGGCCTGCCCCAAGGAGACCGGGAATTGCTTGACGGGCTGCCCGTCGGAGGTCACGGTCATCTTCTCGTTGGTGCCGTTGACGGTGGACACGTGCGCGGCCCCGATGTTGATGCTCAAGGTCAGGCTGTCGTCGAAGGCCAGGCCCTTGCCGGCGCCGATGCCCTTGAGCGGCATGATCATCTGGATCTTCGAGTGCGCCGGCCAGAAATCCCTGGGCCGGTAGTGCGCTTCCATGGCGTACCCAGCACTCGAGGCCACCCAGAACCACGCGCCGTCAGCGGGCTTGCCGTTCACCGTCACCGTCACCGCCTTGTTGAAGGCGTGCGCGTCGGTGACCTTCTTCGAGAACTGGGCGATGATCGGCATCCCGATCCCGTACGTCTGCCCGTCGCCCTGGAACAGGCTCACGTGCACCGGCTTCGTCGGTCCAGCGGGGGCGCTGGCCTTGGCCGAGGTGCCGGCCGACTTGCCGGGCGCCGGGCTGGTCGGCGGGGATGCCGCCTTGTGGTCGTGGTGCCGGCCGCTCAGCCGGGCCGCCGCCACGCCACCGATGGCGACTACCGCCACCAGCACGACGACCGCGGCGATCAGCATCGTCCGGCGGCCGCCTCCACCGCCGTTGTCGATACGGTGACTACGGCGTCCCGGCGGGCTGCCGCTCGATCCGCCGTCGTAGGTCGTCGGCGTGCTCCACTGGCTCAAGGTGGCCCCCTGATTCGCATCGACCGCACTGCGTGGCGCCAGCACGACGGCGGCGCCCCGGCGCGAAGCCGCCTCGACAGTACCTAACGCGGATGAGACGGCTGGCAACCTGGTCGGCGGACCGGCAGCCAGCGGCGTCTAGCCCGGACCGCAGGATTGCCGGACAGACCTCGACAACTGGGATGGGTGCGCCGTGCGCGACGTGGGTCGAGCGGGTGCCGAGCGGGCCGAGCGGGGGCCGAGCGGGTGCCGAGCGGGCCGAGCGGGTGCCGAGCGGGGGCGTCCCAGAGCTCGGTTCTTGTGACGGTTCGCAGGAAGATCACGCCGCCGATCGGATCTTCCTGCGCGGGCTGCCTCATAGGGCGCTATGCGCAGGAAGATCGCGTTGCGGGGCTGATCTTCCTGCACGCGCGTCCGAGGCGGCGCCCACCAGCACGACCGGCCCGCGCCGAGCATCCTGCCACCGTTGAGTGGTGCGTTACAACGCACCACTCGACGCGAAACGCACCACTCAACGAGGACGGCGGCGAGGACGGCGGCGAGGACGGCGGTCAGCCGCGTTGTAGCTAGGAGCGGACGAGGCGGGCGATCGCGTCGGCGGCTTCCTTGACCTTCACGTCGGCCTCGGTGCCCCCGGCGCGGGCGGCGTCGACGACGCAGCTGCCCAGGTGCTGTTCGAGCAGGCCGAGCGCGACGGCCTGCAGCGCCTTCGTCGCGGCGCTGACCTGGGTGAGGATGTCGATGCAGTACTTGTCGTCGTCGACCATCTTCGCGATGCCCCGCACCTGGCCCTCGATGCGGCGCAACCGTTTGAGGTAGTCGTCCTTGTCAGCCGCGTATCCGTGCATGGTTGCCTCCGTCTCAGCCGGCAGCATACCCCCGAGGGGTACTTGACAGGAAGCCTCGTCGCGCCGTAAACATACCCCACGGGGGTTCCGTACCCGACAAGGGAGCTGATGGTGGAGAAGACGTACACGGTCGTGGGGATGACCTGCGAACACTGCGTGAACGCCGTGGGCGGCGAGGTGGGCCAGGTACCCGGGGTGAGCACCGTCGCCGTCGACCTGGCGTCCGGCCGGGTCACCGTGACCGGCGCGGGCTACACCGACGACCAGGTTCGCGCCGCCGTGGCCGAGGCCGGCTACGAGCTCAAGCAGGACTGACCGGAGGATCGCATGACGAGCAGCGAGGTTGTCACCGGTCCGACGGTCGCAGTGGATCTAGCCGTCGGCGGGATGACCTGCGCGTCGTGCGCGGCCCGCGTCGAGAAGAAGCTGAACCGCCTGGACGGGGTCCGGGCGAGTGTCAACTACGCCACCGAGCAGGCCAGCGTGCACTACGACCCCGCACTGCTCGGACCGGCCGAGCTGATCGCCACGGTCGAGGCGACCGGATATACAGCGCGGCTGCCGGAATCGGCGCCGGCCGAGCCGGGCGAACCGGACGACGATCCGACCTCGCCGCTGCGACAGCGGTTGCTGATCTCGGCGGTGCTGACGCTGCCGGTGCTGATCTTGGCCATGGTGCCGGCCGCCCAGTTCGACAACTGGCAGTGGCTGTCGTTGACGCTCGCCGCGCCGGTCGTGGTATGGGGTGGCTGGCTGTTCCACGTCGCGGCGTGGACGAACCTGCGGCACCGCGCCGCCACGATGGACTCCCTTATCTCGATGGGCGTCCTGGCGGCGTTCGGCTGGTCGCTGTACGCGCTGTTCCTCGGCGACGCCGGCGAGCCGGACATGCGGATGCGCTTCGAGCTGACGGCCAGTCGGGGTGACGGGTCCGGCCAGATCTACCTCGAAATCGCCGCGGCGCTGGTCGTGTTCATCCTGACCGGCCGCTACCTGGAGGCCCGGGCGAAGCGGCGGTCCGGGGCGGCCCTGCGAGCCCTGCTCGACCTCGGCGCGAAGGACGTGGCCGTGCTGCGGGACGGATCCGAAGTGCGCGTGCCGATCGGCCAGCTCGGGGTCGGCGAGCTGTTCCTGGTCCGGCCGGGGCAGAAGGTCGCGACCGACGGTGTCGTCGTCGAAGGATCGTCGGCCATTGACGAGAGCCTGCTCACCGGGGAATCGGTGCCGGTCGAGGTGGCGCCGGGCAATGCGGTCACGGGTGCGACGGTCAACGCTGGCGGGCGCCTGGTCGTGCGGGCCACCCGGGTCGGCGCCGACACCCGGCTGGCCCAGATCGCGCGGCTGGTCGTCGACGCCCAGTCGGGCAAGGCGCCGGTGCAGCGATTGGCCGATCGCATCAGCATGATCTTCGTCCCGGTCGTGATCGTGATCGCGCTGGGGACGCTGCTGATCACGCTGGCCACCGGCGGCACAGCGGCGGCCGCGTTCACCGCCGCGGTCGCGGTGCTGATCATCGCCTGCCCGTGCGCACTCGGGTTGGCCACGCCGACCGCGCTGCTGGCCGGCACCGGCCGGGGGGCGCAGCTCGGCCTGCTGATCAAGGGCGCCGAGGTGCTCGAATCGACGCGCCGGGTCGACACCGTCGTGCTCGACAAGACCGGCACGATCACCACCGGACGGATGACCGTGCACCGCGTCTATCCGGTCGACGGCGTCGAGAAGGACGAGCTGCTGCGACTGGCCGGCGCCCTCGAGGCGGCCAGCGAGCACCCGGTCGGCACGGCGATCGCGTCCGCGGCGGCGACCGCGCTCGGCCCGCTGCCGCCGGTGACCGAGTTCGCGAACACGCCGGGGCAGGGGGTCACCGGGGTGGTCGACGGGCGCGCGGTCGTCGCCGGCCGGGCCACGCTGCTGGCCGAGTGGGGTCTGCCCGTCGACGGCCCGCTGGCCGCGACCAAGAACGAGATCGAGGCGGATGCCCGGACGGCGGTGCTCGTCGGCTGGGACGGTGCAGTGCGCGGTGCCGTCGCGGTGGGCGATGCGGTCAAGGACACCAGTGCCGAGGCCGTCGCCGAGCTGCGCCGGTTGGGGCTGCGTCCGGTGCTGCTCACCGGCGACAATGCCGTTGCCGCAAGGGTGATCGCCGAGACGGTCGGCATCGACGACGTGATCGCCGAGGTCCGGCCGGAGGACAAGGTCGCAGTGGTCCGCGATCTGCAGGATCGCGGCCGGATCGTGGCGATGGTGGGCGACGGGGTCAACGATGCCGCGGCGCTGGCGCAGGCCGATCTCGGCCTGGCCATGGGCACCGGTACCGACGCTGCCATCGAGGCCAGTGACATCACCTTGGTGCGCGGGGACGTCCGGGCGGCGGCCGACGGGATCCGGCTGGCCCGGCGCACCCTGCGCATCATCAAGGGCAACCTGTTCTGGGCGTTCGCCTACAACGTCGTACTCGTGCCGGTGGCGGCGTTCGGTCTGCTGTCACCGCTGATCGCCGGCGCGGCGATGGCCTGCTCGTCGGTGTTCGTGGTGACGAACTCCCTGCGGCTGAGGAGATTCGGCGCGTGATCGACGCGATCGGGCACGCGCTGATCGTCGCCGGCAACATGACCTGGCAGGTCACCTGGTCGCTCATCCTCGGGTTCGCGTTGTCGGCGGTGATCGAGGCGCTGGTGCGCAAGTCGACCATCGCCCGGCTGCTACCGGACGATCGTCCGCGCAGCCTGGCGACGGCCGCGGGACTGGGCGCGGCGTCCTCGTCGTGCTCGTACGCCGCCGTAGCCCTGGCCCGATCGCTGTTCCGCAAGGGCGCGGACTTCACCTCGGCGATGGCCTTCCAGTTCGCGTCGACGAACCTGGTGATCGAGCTCGGCCTCATCCTGGCACTGCTGCTGGGATGGCGGTTCACCCTGGCCGAGTTCGTCGGCGGACCGTTGATGATCCTGTTCCTGGCCTTGCTGTTCCGGCGGTTCCTCACCAGCCGGCTGGTCGACGCGGCGCGGGCGCAAGCCGATCGCGGGGTGGCCGGGTCGATGGAGGGGCACGCCGCCATGGACATGAGCGTCGGTGGCACCGGGTCGTTCTGGCGGCGGCTGACGTCGCCGGCCGGGTTCACGTCGGTGAGCCACAACTTCGTCATGGAATGGGCGGCGATCCTGCGCGACCTGGTGCTCGGCCTGTTGATCGCCGGGGCGGCCGGGGCGTGGATCCCCGAGTCGTTCTGGCAGAACCTGTTCTTCGCCGATCACCCGCTGGTGGCCAAGATCTGGGGCCCGCTGATCGGTCCGCTCGTCGCGGTGGTGACGTTCGTCTGCTCGATCGGCAACGTGCCATTGGCAGCGGTGCTGTGGAACGGCGGCATCAGCTTCGGCGGGGTCGTCGCGTTCATCTTCGCCGACCTGATCATCATCCCGCTGTTGCTCATCTACGCGAAGTACTACGGGCGGCGGATGGCCGGGCTGCTGTTCGGCACGTTCTACGCGACGATGGCGGCGGCCGGCTACGTGATCGAGTTCGTGTTCGAGCCGCTCGGGCTCATCCCGAAGGGATCCCGCAACGCCAGTGTCGGCGACGATTCGATCCGTTGGAATTACACAACCGTGCTGAACATCGTCTTCCTGGTGCTCGCCGCCGTGCTGGTGTGGCGGTTCTTCCGGAGCGGTGGCCGAGCCATGCTGGCCATGATGGGCGGGCGCCCGGACGACCCGGCCGCCCACCACCATTGAGCTGGGATCAAGCCGCCAGGGTGTCCAGCGAGACCTGCCAGAGCCGGGCCGCCGCCTCCGGGTCCAGCGCGTAGGCGGCCACGCCGTTGCGCGCGCTCAGCTGGCCGACCACGGCCTCGTTGCAGTCCTCGAAGTAGCGCCCGCCGATGCCTTCCAGCAGCGGCGACGTCGCCACCAGGATGGAGGTGGCCGCGCCCTGCTCGGGCGTCTTCCACTTCAGGTCGGCGCCACCGGCCGCGGCGCGCAGCCGCTCGATCTCCGCGGCGTCCACGTAGCGCTGCAGGTTGGTGCGGATGCCGCCGGGCATCAGCGCGTTGATGGTGATGCCGTCGTCGGCCCACCGCCGCGAACCCTCGACGGCGAACAACACGTTGGCCGTCTTGGACTGCCCGTACGCCGACCACGGCTCGTACTCGCGGCGCTCGAAGTGGATGTCGTCGAACACCACCGGCGACCGGTGATGGGCCGACGAGCTGACCGACACGACCCGGGCCCCGCCGGCGCTCGCCAGCGCGGAATGCAGGCCGGTGGCCAGGGCGAAGTGGCCGAGGTGGTTGGTGGCGAACTGCATCTCCCAGCCCTGCGGGGTACGCATGAGCGGGGACGCCATGACGCCGGCGTTGTTGACCAGGATGTGCAGCGGGCCGTCCCAGCCGGCGACGAAGCGCGCGACCGAGGCCTGGTCGGCGAGATCCAGGGGAGTGACCAGCACCTTGTTGCCGGTGGTGTCGAGGATGTCCTCGGCGGTCTGCCGCCCGGCCTCGACGTTGCGGACGGCCAGCGTGACCTCGGCGCCGGCGTCGGCCAGCGCGCGGGCGGTCTCGACGCCGATGCCGGACGCGCCGCCGGTGACGATGGCCCGGCGTCCGACGAGGTCGACGCCGGCGATGACCTCGGCGGCCGTCGACTCGGCGTTGAACGGGGTGGTGATGCGATCGGTCATGGTCTTGTCCCGTCTCGTAGACTTGAAGCGGAGGGCCCTCCGTTCCTAGACTAACCGGAGGCTGCTCCGATTAATTACCCGCTGGGGGATGTGATGGCGACCACTCGGCCGCTGCGAGCCGACGCGCAGCGCAACCGCGATCGGCTGCTCGAGGTCGCGGTCCGCGCGTTCTCGCACGACGGCCCGGACGTCACCCTGGACGCGATCGCGCGCGAGGCGGAAGTGGGCATCGGCACGCTGTACCGGCACTTCCCGACCCGCGAGGCGCTCGTCGACGCCGCGTACCGCAACGAGCTGTACCGGCTGTGCGACTCGGCGCAGCGGTTGCTGAAACGGCAGCCGCCCGAGCGGGCACTGCGCACCTGGATGGACCGGTTCGTCGACTACATGGGCACCAAGCGGGGGATGGGCGACGCGTTGAAGGCGCTGATCGCCTCGGGCGGCGACCCGTTCTCGGAGAGCCGCGATCGGCTGGTCGGCGCGGTCGCCACGCTGCTCGAGGCCGGCGCGGCCGCCGGGACGTTGCGCGCGGACATCGACCCCGAAGACGTGCTCGTCAGCCTGAGCGGCCTGTCGCTGGCCACCGCCGACGCCGACCGGCGCGCACAGGCCGGCCGCTTGCTGGACCTGCTCATGGACGGCGTGCGCTACCGGGGTTGATCGGCTACTTGACCTCGTTCAGCTTGCCGGTGGCCACGTCGAAGACGAACCCGCGGATCGAGTCCTTGTGCGGGACGAAGGGGCTGGCCTTGATGCGCGCGCTCAGCTCGAGCGTGTCGGCCCGGGGGATCGACGGCGGTCAGGTTGGCCCGGAACAGGCCGAGATCATCACGAGGGATTGCTGAGGTTGACGTCGGCCCCGATGCGGACCTCGTCGGCCAGCCGCAGCGCGCCGAAGAACGCCTTGTACGGCTTGATGCCGAACGCCGACTGCAGCACCCGCACGCTGGCCGTCCACGTCGACGGGCCGGTCTCGAGGACGTCGAGGGTGAGCGGCTCGGAGTGGCCGCGGATGGTCAGGGCGCCCTCGATGCTGGCACCGTCCGAGCTCGGCGTCACCCGGGTCGAGCCGAACAGCGCGGTCGGGTACCGGTGGGCTTCGAGCAGTCGCAGCGCGGTGGACGTGATGTCGTCGCGGTCACCACCGCTCAGCGGAACGGCGCCGCCCGTGCCGTCGACGATCTCGAGCGACCGGACCTCGATCTCGACGTCGACGTTCGCCGTACCGGGGTCGTCGAGCTGGATCGTCCCGCTCCATCGCCGGAACGTGATCAGCAGGTCGTGGCCCACCTTGGCGGCAACTCCCTCCCGGCGCGTGTAGATGCGCAACTGCCCGGTGTCCGGGCCGATCGCGTACCGGCCGGGGGAAAGTGCCATGAGAGAACGGTATCGGCCCAGCGCCAGCTGGCGAAACGACGGAGTCGGGTATTCCGCAACTTCCCGAGTCCCGGGGAAACCCCTTGCTGCATAAGGGTTGCATCTGATCGCGACGGCCCTGATCGGGCGTACGGTCCGAGGCACACGACTACCCACTGGTCGGAGCGGGCACCTTCGCGTGTCCCCCCAGGAGGAGGTGCGTTGACCTTCGGGGCACCCGCGTGGTCGACACGTCACTGGGGGAGCAGCTGCCACGCATCTGCTGGCTCGCGACCGGTCAGAGGCGGAAGCCGCCACTGGCTTCGATGCGCTGAGCGGTGATCCAGTGCGCGGCGGGGCTGACGAGCGCGGCGATGGCCGGGCCGATGTCGTCGGCCTGGGCCACCCGGCCGAGCGCGGTCGCATCCGTCATCGCGCGCTGGACGTCGTCGTTGGCCCGGATGTAGCCCTGCGCGAAGTCGGTGGCCACCGGTCCGGGCGCGATGGTGTTCACGGTGATGCCGCACGGGCCGAGCTCGGCCGCCCAGTACCGGGTCAGCACCTCGACGGCGCCCTTCATCGCGGCGTAGGCGGCGTTGCCCGCGGTCACGAACCGGGCCAGCCCGGTGGACAGGTTGACGATACGGCCGCCGTCGGCGAGCAGCGGCTGGTCGCCGGTGGCCAGCGTCTGGGTCAGCAGGTAGACGCCCTTGACGTGAACGGCGAACAGCTGATCCAGCGCGCCCTCGGTCGTGTCGCCCAGCGTGGTGCGGACGTGGAAGCCGGCGTTGTTCACGAGGATGTCGACGCTGTCGCGGTCCCACTGCTCGCGCAGGGTGGTGCGCAGCGTGTCGGCGAACGCCGCGAACGTCCCGGTGTCGGTGGTGTCGAGCTGGATCGCCGCGGCTCGACGACCCTGCGCGGTCAGCGCCGCGACGACCTCCTTGGCCTCGGTGTCGTGCGAGCGGTACGTGATGACGATGTCGGTGCCGGCGGCGGCCAGCGACTCGGCGACGGCGCGACCCAGGCCGCGGTTGCCGCCGGTGATCAGGGCAATCGTGCTGTCAGGCATGTGCTTGTCCTCTCGGGGTTGCTGATCACAATCGTGCCGCCGCGGAGCGTCCGGAGGAAGGCGCCGGGTTCCCAGGGGATGCCGACCCCTGGCTACCCCGACGGGCGGCGCCCGATACTGGTCGGGTGGATCTGGCCGAGATGGGGACGTTCCTGCGCAGCCGGCGCGAACGCGTGCGGCCGGCCGACGTCGGCCTGCCGTCCGGGCCGCGCCGGCGGGTGCCCGGCCTGCGGCGCGACGAGGTCGCCCAGCTCGCCGGCGCGTCCACCGACTACTACATCCAGCTCGAACGGGGCGAGGCGCAACCGTCCGAGCAGATGCTGGCCGCACTCGCGCGGGCGCTGCGGTTGAACGGGGACGAGCGCGATCACGTGTTCCGCTTGGCCGGCCGCCCGACACCGCCGCCAACCGGACCGGCTGCGCACGTCCAGCCGGCGATGCTGGATCTGCTGGATCGGCTGGTCGGCACGCCGGCCGCGGTGATCACCGACCTGCACGTCGTGTTGGTGCAGAACCCGCTGGCCCGGGCCCTGCTCGGTCCGGCCCCCGAGACGCGCGGGCTGCGCGCCAGCTTCCTGTATCGATGGTTCACCGAGCCCGAGTCCCGCACCATCTACCCACCCGAGGAGCACGAGCACCACTCGCAGGTGTTCGTCGCCGATCTGCGCGCTGTCGTCGGCCGCCGCGGTCACGACCCGGACGTCGCCCGTACGGTGACCCAACTGCTGCGGTACAGCCCGGAGTTCGCCGAGCTGTGGGAACGTCACGACGTCGCGGTGCGCCGCAACGACCGCAAGCGGATCGTGCATCCCACGCTGGGCATCCTGGACCTCAACTGCCTCACGCTGCACAGCGAGGACGGCCAGCAACGACTGCTGTGGTTCACCCCGCCCCCCGGCACTTCGGCGGCCGACCAGCTGGAGCTGCTGTCGGTCATCGGCCTGCAGCACCTCGAGCCCGACGCTGGGGCGCTGAGCCCTGAGTCGGAGCGGGCCCCCGGCCGGTGACCCCGATCGTGCAAGGTTCTGCGGTCTCAGACCGCATAGGGTTGCACGCTCGAGGAGCGAGCTGGGCGGCGTCTCGAGTGCGCGCCTCGCGCTGCCGAACACCATGATCAAGAGGGAGAAGTGGCTGCTATAGCGACCACTTTTCCCTCTTGATCATGAAGACTCGAGCCCCGGTCCGGGCGGTAACCGACGCTTCATGCCGTCGCCCTACGGGGTGATCACGGTCTTGACGCCGGTGCGGGCGGCCGCCTGTTTCAGGGCGTCGGCCGTCTCGTCCAGCGACCGGCGCTCGGTCACCAGGCGGCGCACGTCGACGGCGCCCGAGTCGACGAGTGCGATGGCCCGCTCGTAGACCTCCTTCATCCGGCGCACCATCAGGAAGGTCAGGCCCTTGCGCCGGGCCGCCGACGCGCTGAACGACGTGCGGTCGCCGTCCGGGATGCCGCCGAGCACGACGCGCGCGCCGGGCCGCACCACGTCGATCGCCATGGCCACCGCGGCGTCCGTGCCGGCCAGCTCGATCACGACGTCCACGCCCCAGCCGTCGGTCGCGGCGGCCACCGTTGCCGCCGCCTCGGCGGGCGCCACCGCGTGCGTCGCTCCGAGCTCGGCGGCCAGCGCGCGGCGATGGGCCAGCGGTTCGACCGCGACGATGATCCGCGCGCCGGCCAGCCGAGCCAGCTGCACGGCGAGCAACCCGATCGGTCCGCAGCCCACGACGGCGACGGTCGAGGCCAGCCGCAGGTGAGCCAGATCCATCGCGTGGACGGCCACCCCGAGCGGTTCGAGCAGCGCACCGTCGACCTCGTCCATCGACGCCGGTAGTGGATGCAGGCGGTGCGCCGGCCAGGCCAGGTACTCGCGCATCCCGCCGTCGGTGGGCCCGTGCCCGGCGAAGACGATCCGCTCGCACAGGTTCGGATGCCCGGCCCGGCAGGCGCGGCAGGCGAAGCACGGCACCGCCGGGTCGATCGCCACCCGTTGACCAGCGCGTGGACCGGAGGCGATCACCCCGGCCATCTCGTGTCCGAGCACCAGCGGCCGGGTCAGCGCGGCGTCACCGATTGCCCCGTCGGCGAACCAGTGCAGGTCCGATCCGCACACCCCGACGGCGCCGACGCGGACGAGCACCTCGTCCCCGGCCGGTACCGGCGTCGGCTCGTCGTGTACCTCGATCACGCCCGGACCGTGCAGCCGTGCCACTCGCATACCTCCGACCCTAGACACCAGAGGTCTACTCGGGTCGCGCTCGTCCCCTTGACCGGCAATCGGTCGAACTGTAAAGGTCTGTACCACTGGTCTAGACAAATCGGGGAGTGCCGTGAATCGACGAGTCCTCGCGCTGACCGCGCTGGTCGTCCTGCTGAGCCCGGCCGCCGTCGAGGCGGCGTCGGCCGTTCCACCTTCGTACGGCACGGACGTTGCGCTCGCCGGCGTGGCCTCGTCGTCCGGCCGCGAGGTGCCCACGGCGCTCGGACCGGAGCTGGCGATCGACGGCGTCTTCGACAACGACTCGTCGCGGTGGTCGGGCGAGGCCGCGGACAACGGCTGGTTCCAGGTCGAGCTCGCCCAGCCCGCGACCATCGACCACGTGGCGATCCAGTGGTCCACGTCCTGCCCGGCCCAGTACAAGCTGCAGGTGTCCGACGACGGCGCGACCTGGACCGACGCCACCGGGGTACGTACGCCGACCTGCCGCGACTGGGACACCGCCGACCTGTCCGCGCTAGGCCAGCCATACCGGTACGTACGGATGCAGGGCATCAAGCGCAGCGGCAGCTACGGATACTCGATCAACGAGTTCGAGGTGTGGGACGGCCCGGCGCCCACCCCGCAGGTCACGACCGGCGCGGTCACCGACCTGACGCCGACGTCGGCGACCCTGCACGGTCAGGTCGTCCCGGCCGCGGCGGACACCAGCTACCAGTTCCAGTTCGGCCCCACCGGCAGCGGGCCGTGGGGGACCGGCACCAGTCCGACGGCCCCCGTCGCCGTCGGCGCCGACCCGGTCGACGCGACCACGACGCTGACCGGGCTGACGCCGGGCACGACGTACCTGTACCGGCTGGCCGCCCGCACCGGCGCCGCCCCGGGTTACGGTGCCGAGCTGACGTTCACCACGCCGCCACCCCCGCCCGTCTCGGTGCCCAACGACATCACGCCCACGCCCGCGTCGATGAGCCAGCCCGCGAACGCGGCCCCGTTCGTGCTCACCCCGTGGACGCGCATCGTCGCGCGCGGCGATGCCACCCCGGTGGGCAAAGCCCTTGCCCAGCAGCTGCGCCGGGCCACCGGCTACCCGATCCCGCTCACCGGCGGCCGGGTGCACGACGACATCGAGATCCTGGTCGACCGGCACGCGGCAGTCAGCGGCTTCGCCGGCAACCAAGAGGCGTACACCCTGGACGTCACCGCGAGCGGCGTCCGCATCGAAGCCCCCACTGCAGCCGGCGCCTTCTACGGCGTGCAGTCGCTGCGGCAGCTGTTCCCGGCGTTCGTCGAGTCGAACCGGCCGACGCACACCGCGTGGACCGTGCCGCGCGTCCACCTCGCCGACGGCCCGCGCTTCGGCTACCGCGGCGTCATGCTCGACCTGGCCCGCAACTTCCTCTCGGTCGGCGAGATCGAGCGCTACCTCGACCAGATGTCCTACCTCAAGCTGAACGTCTTGCACCTGCACCTGTCCGACGACCAGGGCTGGCGCATCCAGATCACCAACTCCGGCCGGGCGCCCGGCGACACGATCGACTACGACCGGCTGACCCGGGTCAGCGGCGCGACCGCGATCGACGAGGGCGGCACCGACAATCTGCCGGGCCAGACCGGGTTCCTGACCCAGGCCCAGTACCGGCAGGTCATCGCCTACGCGGCCGCGCGCTACATCAGCGTGATCCCCGAGATCGACCTGCCCGGCCACTCGAGCTCGCTGCTGCACGCCATCCCGCAGCTGAACACCGCGCACTCGGTACCGCAGCCGCCGCCCGGTCAGGACACCATCCCGGCCGACACGTCGCAGCGGGTCGGCCAGTCGTCGCTCGACACCCACGCCGTGGTCACCTACACGTTCCTGCAGCACGTGTTCGAACAGCTCGCAGCGATGACACCCGGGCCCTATCTCGGCGTCGGCGGCGACGAGTCGTACTCGACGTCCGGACCGGACTTCGACTACTTCACGACCCGGGTCATCGCGATGGTGCACGCCCTGGGCAAGAGCACCACCGGGTGGAACCTGTCCTACGCCAACGAGACGGCCAGCCTCGGCTCGCACGATCTCGTCCAGTTCTACAACGGGTCGGACGCGGCGACGGCTACCGACGCGAAGACCAAGGGCACCGGCGTCGTCGTCTCGTACTACCCGTACACCTACCTCGACTACCCGTATTCGGCCTACGACGTCGACCAGTTCTACAACTGGGAGCCGGCCGCGACCGTGCCCGACGTGCCGACCGGCGCGATCAACGGCGTCGAGGATCCACTGTGGACAGAGACCCTGCGCAGCGACGCCGAGGCCGAGTACCAGACCTGGCCGCGGGCCGCCGCCACCGCCGAGGTGGCCTGGTCGCCCGAGGCCAACCAGGACTACGCGCAGTTCTCGGCCCGGCTGGCCCAGCTCGGTGATCGGTGGACGCTGCAGGCCACCAACTTCCACGCCAGCCCGCGCGTGCCGTGGACCGTCGACGCGGCCGGCACCGACCAGCTCGTATGGCACGCCGGCCAGACCCTGGACGTCGGTACGGTGCTCGCGCCGGGTGCCCAACCCAGCACGCTGACCGCCACGATCGACTGGGGTGACGGCACCGCGCCGACCCCGGGCCGGCTCACCCTGGCCCGGCCGGCCGACAACACCCACGTCAACGGCGCCTACCGGGTGAGCGGCCAGCACGCCTACCGCCACCGGGGCATCTATACAGCCCAGCTGCGGGTAGTCGGACCGAACGGCTCGGCCGAGGCGGCCTTTACCGTCCTGGTCACCGGCTGACGATCCGGCTGGTCAGACGGCGGCTTCGCTCAGTTCCCCGTTGGGACCCGGCGCCGCCGACTCGGCCTGGCGAGCGACGAAGTCCTTGCGGCGGATGAGGATGAGGCTGGCGACGGCACCGACCAGGGCGACGATGCCGACCACGATGAGCAGGTTGTTGATACCGCTGACGAAGCTGGACCGGATGGCGTCGATCAGCTGACCGCGCTGGCCCGCAGGTGTGCTGGCGAGCAGGCCTTCGACGTTGCCCTGCCGTACCTGGCTGGCGATGTCCGGGGCCCGGTCGGCCAGCGCCGGGATCGGCGCCAGGGCGTGCCGGATATGGTGCTGCAACGTCGAGGCGAAGATCGAGCCGAGCGCGGCGACGCTGGTGGCCAGGCCGACCTGGCGGAACGTCGAGTTGACGCCCGAGGCCATGCCGGCCCGCTGCGGGGCCACCACGCCGACGGCCGTGGAGGCCAGCGGCGGGTTGACCAGCCCGGATCCGATGCCGGCGACGATGAAGCCCGGGATGAGGTGCGTCCACGAGCTGTCCCGGCTGAGCCCGGCCATCAAGAACAGCCCGATGCCGACGAGCGCCAACCCCGGCCCGATGAGCCAGCGCACCGAGACCCGCTCGCTCAGCCGCCCGGCGACGGCGGCGGCGACGAACGTGCCGGCGGTGACGATGAGCAGGCGCACGCCGGTCTGCATCGCCGAGAAGCCGAGCAGGTTCTGCAGGTACAGCACGAGGTAGATGAACATGGCGAACAGCGAGCCGTTCATGGTGAACGCCGCGATCGAGCCCCCGACGAACGTCGGCGTACGGAACAGCGACAGGTCGAACATGGGATGGGCGACCAGCCGCTCGGCGACGAGGAACGAGACGAGCAGCACGCCGCCGAGAGCGAGCGAGATGGCCACCCCGCCGTCGCCCCAGCTCGTCTCGCTGGCCCGGATCAGCCCGTACACCAGCCCGGCCAGGCCACTCGTGAGCAGCGCGAACCCGAGCCAGTCGGGCGGTTCGGGCCGGGGCGACCGGGATTCCTCGAGCCGCCAGATCGTCACGGCCAGCGCGGCGATGCCCACCGGCAGGTTGACCAGGAAGATCCACCGCCAGCTGATGCCGCTGGTCAGCGCGCCGCCGAGGATCGGTCCGAGGGCCGTGGCCACGCCGGTGATCGCCCCCCACACGCCGAACGCGATGCCCCGATCCTTGCCGCGGAAGCTGTGGGCCAGCAGCGCCAGCGAGGTCGCGAACATGATCGCGCCGCCGATGCCCTGCCCGCTGCGGGACAAGATCAGCATCATCGGCGACTGGGCCAGCCCGCACAGCAACGAGCCCAGGGTGAAGATCACCAGGCCGATGCCGAACAGCAGCCGTCGGCCGTACCGATCGGCCAGCACCCCGGCGGTCAGCAGCAGCGCGGCCAGGGTCAGCGCGTAGGCGTCGATGACCCATTGCACCTCGCCGAAGCTGGCGCCCAGCGCGCGCTGGATGTCGGGCAGGGCGACCACCACGATCGTGACATCCAGCAGCAGCATGAACGTACCGGCGCAGACGGCCAGCAGGGTCCACCACTTCTTGTCCATGCCGGCCATCATGGTCGGGTCGCGTCTATCGCTCCACGATTTCGGACGAGCCCGCCGGATCTCGACAGAACTAGGATCCGAAACGTGGAAAGCTACCTGCTGGACGAGATCGACCGCCGGATCGTCCACGCGCTCACGGCTCAGCCGCGGGCGTCTTTCCGCAGCCTGGCCGTGGCCGTGGCCGTGTCCGATCAGACGGTGATGCGCCGCTATCAGCGCATGCGAGACGTCGCCGGGCTACGGGTACTCGGGCGGGCCAACGCCTCCCGGGTGGGCTGGTCGGACTGGTTCCTGCGGTTGCAGTGCGTTCCCGGGTCGGCGCCGGCCGTGGCGAATGCGCTCGCGGCCCGGCCGGACACGAGCTGGGTCCATCTCGCCTCGGGCGGCACCGAGGTCGTGTGCGCCCTGCAGACCCGCAGTCCCGAGCAGCGCGACGCGCTCCTGCTCACGAACCTGCCGGGCAGCCGCCGCGTCGCGACGATCTACGCCCACTCCCTGCTGCACATCTTCACCGCGCCGGCCTGGAACGTGCTGACCAAGGCGTTGTCCGCCGCGGAACTGGAGCGACTCGGCCCGCTGCCGTCGCTCTCCGACGACGGAGCGACGGTGCGGCTCACCGCCGCTGACGAGGCATTGCTGGCCCACCTCGCCCGGGACGGCCGAGCCAGCAACGCGAGCCTGGCCGCCGCCACCAATCGGCATGAGTCCAACGTACGCCGGCGTATTGACCAGCTGTGGCGTACAGGTGCGCTGTATTTCGACATCGATCTCGACAGTCGGGCCCTGGGCCTCGCCGGCGGCGCCATGATGTGGGCGTCGGTCGAGCCGGACCACCTGGAGGCGACCGGGCAGGCCATGGCCGCGCACCCCGAGATCCCGTTCGTCGCCGCCACGACCGGCCCGACCAACCTGGTGGCCACGGTCGTCTGCGTCGACGAACGGCATCTCTACCAGTACTTCACGCACCGGTTCGCCGCGCTGCCCGGGGTGCACGCCGTCGAGACCGCGCCACTGATCAGGACCGTGAAGCGCGCCGCGCCGATCAGCTGAGCAGGTCCGCGAACATGCCGGCCTGGTAGGAGCCGCCCTTCTGATGCACGAGCACGCCCATCCGGTTGGCCGCGTTGATCAGCGCGACCAGGCAGACCAGCGCGGCGAGCTGGTCGTCGTCGTAGTGCTTGCGCACCTGGTCCCACGTCTCGTCGGACACGCCGAGGTGGGCGTCCTCGAGCCGGGTGCCCTCCTCGGCGAAGGCCAGCGCCGCCTGCTCCGCCTCGGTGAACACGGTGGACTCGCGCCAGGCCGCGACCAGGTTGAGCCGGACGGCGGTCTCGCCGGCGGCCGCCGCGTCCTTCGTGTGCATGTCGATGCAAAAGCCGCAGCCGTTGATCTGGCTGGCCCGCAACGACACCAGCTCCTGGGTGGACTTCGGCAGTGGCGACTGGCCGACGACCTGGCTGGTGTTGGCGAACCGCTTCGCGAACTTGGCACCGACCTCGTTGGCGAACATGTCGAATCGGGGTTCCATGATCTCGTCCTCACTCGTGGAGTTGTCGTGACCAACACGAGACGCCGGCCACCCGGTCGTTGTGACGGTCGCGGGTACGTGACGCGCGCCATGCCGATCCGGCTGTCACAACAGGGCGGGTCGCGGCGTCTGATGGATGAGCCGCCGAGAAGCAGCCGTCGAGAGCCAGAAGGAGCCCGCCATGGCTGAACGCCCGGATCCCGCCACCGAGGCGTTCCTGGCCCATCGCAACCTGCTGTTCACCGTCGCCTACGAACTACTCGGCTCGGCGGCCGACGCGGAGGACGTGCTGCAGGAGACCTGGGTGCGGTGGGCCGGCGTCGACCTCGACACCGTGCACGATCAGCGGGCCTACCTGGTCCGGATCACGACCCGGCAGGCGCTGACCCGGCTGCGGACGCTCGGCCGCCGCAAGGAGTCCTACGTGGGGTCGTGGCTGCCCGAGCCGCTGCTCACCGCGCCGGATGTAGCCGACGACGTCGAGTTGGCCGACAGCGTCTCGATGGCGATGCTGCTGGTGCTGGAGACCCTCAGCCCGACCGAGCGAGCCGTCTTCGTGCTGCGCGAGGTGTTCGACGTCGGGTACGACGAGATCGCCGAGGCCGTCGAGAAGAGCCCGGCGGCGGTCCGCCAGATCGCGCACCGCGCCCGGGCGCACGTCGCGGCGCGCCGACCGCGCGAGGTCGTCTCCGCGGCCGAGACCCGAGACGCGCTCGCGGCGTTCCAACGCGCCACCGAAACGGGCGACCTGCAACGGCTGCTGGATCTCCTCGCGCCCGACGTCGTCTTCCTCGGTGACGGCGGCGGCGTGAAGCAGGCCGTGCTGGCCCCCGTCATGGGCGCCGACAAGGTGGCCCGCCTGCTGGCCGCCGGGCTGAGCCGGCTGGGCCAGCTGGACGCGGGACTGGAGCCGGCCCAGGTCAACGGCTATCCGGCCCTGGTTCTGCGGCTGGACGGCGAGATCGACACCGTCCTGGCGGTGCGCATCGACGACGGGCTGATCACCGGGCTCTACGCGGTGCGCAATCCGGCGAAGCTGTCGCACATGCAGCGCGAGACCGCCCTGCGCCGCTGACTCGGCCGAACGCCGGGCACCCGGCTACCGGAACGCGTCGGCATTGCGCATGCACCAGTCAGCGAACGTCCGGGGTTTGCGCCCGAGTAGCGGCTCGACCGTGTCGGTGCGGAAGCCGGCGGTATCGGCGCGCGCGTGGGTGAGCGCTTCGACGATGGCGTCGGCGAGTGCGGGGGGCGCGCCGTTGGGGTAGCGGAAGCGGACGGCTTCGGCGGGTGTGGCGATCTGGCGGACTTCGAGCTCGCGGCCGATCGCTGTGGCGAGGATGGCGACCTGTTCGGCGACCGTGAACACTTCGCTGCCGGTGAGGACGTACTCCTTGCCGTCATGGCCGTTCTCTGTCAAGGCGCGGGCGGCGACAGCGGCGATGTCGGCCGGATCGATGGGTGCGTGGCGGCCCGGCCCGGTGGGGTCGAGGACGAATCCGCCCTGGCGGATGGTGGGCAGCCAGTCGAACGCGTTGGTCATGTAGCCGCCGGGTCGCAGGAAGACGAACGGCAGGCCCGAGGCACGGATCATCTCCTCGCGCTCGTGGTGCCAGCGTCCCATCGCGGGGACCGGGTCGCCGAGCACGTTGAACGAGGACAGCAGAACGATGCGGCGGACTCCGGCGGCCTCGGCCGCCGCGAGCGCGCGCGCGGTGTGGTCGAGGCCGATGCCGGGCACGAGAAGAAACAGCCTGGTCACGCCCTCGAAGGCAGGCGGCAGCGTCGCCGGCTCGTCCAAGTCGCCGACGACCCGTTCGGCCCGTTCGGGCAGCGTCCTGGCCCGGTCAGGGTCACGCACCAGGACTCGGAATGCGGCGCCCGCCGTGTCCAGCTCGCGGGCGAGTTCGCGACCGACATTCCCGGTCGCGCCGGTGATCAGTAACATGACAACTCCGAAGCTCGTTTACCGGTTAATGACATTAGAACGTTAACCGGTAAACGACCTCGGGGCAACCAGATTCGGCGCCAGCATGGGAGGTAGTCGGTGCCCGAGTTCCTCGACCTGCACAGCAAGGCGGCGAAAGCGATTCGCGCTGTGGCCGACGAAGCCATGCAGCGGCACGGATTGCGCGTCGGGCAGGATCACCTACTCGCTGCGCTGTGGGACCAGGACGGCCGAACGCCGGGCGAGATCGCCGCGGTGGCCAACGTCACCACTCCGGCCGTTACCAAGGTGGCTACCCGACTGGCCGAGCGCGGCCTGCTCGTCAGGCGCCGCGACGACCGGGACAACCGCTTGGTCCGGCTCTGGCTCACCGATGCCGGACGCGCACTACGCGAACCGATCGAGACCGAACGGCGCCTGATCGAGGACAAGATCACCGAAGATCTCACCGCGACTGAGCGCAAGCATCTGCTGAACGCGCTGGCGAAGCTCCACCACTCGGCGAGCAGGTTGCTGGAACCGCCGATCGATCACGGCGACTGAGCGGTTCGACGCGCCGACCCAGGGTGACCGCTCGCCGTTCCTCGACGACTACCTGGGGCACTTCACCCAGACGCTCACCGGCGTCGGCGCTGGCACCTTCCGGCTCGCGCTGCACGGCGGGCACTGACCGACTACGTCCTTGATCAAGAGGGAAAAGTGGCTGCTATAGCGACCACTTTCCCCTCTTGATCATGAAGGGTGGTCGGTCGACGCGACGGTGCCGCCGGCGCGCTGGGGCGGCCGGCGGCACCTCGATCGCGCTGGCTAGACGTTCCAGACCTGGAAGCCGGAGATCTGCCCGGCCGGCCAGCCGGAGTTGGCGGTGATGTTCAGCCGGAAGTAACGCTGGGTGGCGCTGATCGGGATGGTGACCGTGTTGTTGGACGCCGGGTCGAACGTGTATCCGGCCGAGGCCTTGACCGTCGAGAAGTTCGTCCCGTCGGTGCTGCCCAGGACCGACAACGTCTCGGTGCGCGCGCCCCACGACGGCGGCAGTTGCAGCACGATCCGGCTGGCGCTCTGCGCGGAACCGAGATCGACCTGTACCCACTGGGGGAACGCGTTGTTGGCGCTCTCCCAGTAGCTGCCCTGGTTGGTGTCGGTGACATTGCTCGACGGGTAGACGTCGGTGTGGCTGGACTCGCTGGTCGCCCGCCCGGCGGCGAGGTTGGTCGACACGGTCCCGGCGCCGGTGCCGGTGAGCGCGACAGTCGTCGGGCTGTTCGTGGCGTTGCTGGCGACGGTGAGGGTGCCGGTGCGGTTGCCCGACGCCGTCGGCCGGAACGCGACGCTGGCCGTGCAGGACGCCCCGGCGGCGATCGAGCTGCCGCAGGTGTTCGTCTGCGTGAACTCACCCGCGACCGCGACGGAGGAGACCGCGGCGGCCGCCGTCCCGGTGTTGGTGATCGTCACCGTCTGCGCCGGGCTGGTGGTGTTGAGCGCTTGGCTGGCGAACGTGAGCGAGCCCGGGCTGGTGCTCAGCGTCGCCGAGTTCGGGCTGGTGCCGCCGCTCGGGTACACCTCGAACTCGGACGCCTGCCCGGCCGGCCAGCCCGAGTTGGCGGTGACGTTGATCCGCACGTAGCGAGCACCCGTCGCCGGAACCGGGATGTTGACCACGTTGGTCGGCGAGGTGAACGTGTACGTCGACGAACCTACAGCCGTGCTGAACGTAGTGCCGTTGGTGCTGGTCTGCACGGACAGCGTCTGGGTGCGGGTACCCCAGGCGCTCGACGGCGGCAGCTTCAGCGTGACCTTGCCGACCGTGTACGTCGCGCCGAGATCGACCTGCAGCCACTGCGGGAACGCGTTGTTGGCGCTCTCCCAGTAGGTGTTGGCATCGCCGTCGACGGCGGTGGCCGCGGTCTGGGTGCCGTTCACCTCGCTGCTGGCCGAGGCCGTCTTGTGCAGCGCGATGTTCGTGTCGGTGCCGATACCGCTGCCGTTGAGCGCGATCGTCGTCGGACTGTTGTTGGCGTTGCTGGTGATCGTGACGCTGCCGGTCCGGTTGCCGGATGCCGCCGGGGTGAACTTGACAGTCACGGTGCACGAGGCCCCGACGGCCAGCGTCGCGCAGTTGTTCGTCTGGCTGTAGTCACCGCTCGCAGAGACGCCGGAGACGGTGGCCGACGTCGTGCCGGTGTTGGTGACGGTGACGGCCTGGGTCGGCGCCGAGGTGCCGACGATCGTGCCGGCGAAGGCCAGGCTGGACGGGTTGGGGTTGAGGATCGGCCCGGGGGCCACGCCGGTTCCCGACAGCGGCACGGTATTGCCGATGCCGGACGCGGTGATGGTCAGGTTGCCGGTCCGCGAGCCCGTCCCGGCCGGGGTGAACGTGACGTTCACCGTGCACGAGCCGCCCGCGGTGATCGAGCTGCCGCAGTTGTTCGTCTGGCTGAAGTCGCCGGACGTCGCGATCGAGCCGACCGGGGCGGCGGCCGTCCCCGTGTTGGTGACGGTGACCGCTTGCGGCGCGCTGGACGAGCCGGTGGCCACCGTGCCGAACCCGACCGCGCTCGGACTGATCGAGATCAGCGAGCCGTTGTCCGGCAGGTACGGCGGAAACGCCGGGGCGGTGATGTTCTGGCAGGCCGGGGTGCCGAGGACGCCGGAGTTGCCGCCACCGTCGGTCAACGTGAAGCCGACGCCGCAGTTGTAGATCGACGCGGGGGCCTGCGTGCCGGTGGCGGTGCTGTTGGTGATGGTGGCCGAGCCGCCGACCTGCTCCTGGACGACCCACGTGCCGGTGTTCTGGATCGTCGCGTTGTTGATCTGGACGTTGGTGATGCTGGAGCCCGACACGAACTGGATCGCCTCGAACGGGCTCTGCTGGATCAGGATGTTGTCGACGTTCACCAGGCCGCTCATCGCCGCGTCCCGGGCGTCGAACCACAGAGCCCCGACGCCGAAGTTCCAGTTCGGATCGAGGCTGCCGGACCGGATGATCGTGTTCCGCAGAACGTCCGTACGCCCCAGTGTGGTGGAGGCGAACCGCTGCGCGACGTGGATGCCGCCGCCCTGGGTGAGGCCGGCGTCGATGACCCGGTTGTCGGTGACGACGTTGTCGTGCCCGCCGTAGATCGCGATGCCGTTGGCGAGGATCGGGTACTGCACGGTGTCGTGGTCGAACGAGTCGTTGGCGTCGGCGTTGGTGTCGGACCAGGTGGCCAGGCCGTCGTCGCCGAGGTTGCGCAGGTCGCTGTTGGTGACCTTGGAGTTGGTCACGCCCTTGTGGAAGTTGACGCCGTCCGCCGTGGTGTTGCGGATGCGCATGCCGGAGAAGACGAGGCCGTCCATCGGCCCGTCCATCCAGGCGCCGACCTTCTCGTGCTCGATCCAGACGCGATCGACGGTGGAGCTCGACAGCGCGCCGCCGATGCCGTTGACCTGGTCGCCGTCGTTGCGCTCCTGGACGTTGCCGAAGATGGCGAAGTCGGACAGGTGCACGTTGGAGCCGCCGTTGGGCGCGTACCCGCCGTAGAAGCCCGGCGCGTTACCGGTGATCGTCGAGCGCCACATGCCGGCGCCCTTGATGGTGACGTTGTTCAGGACCAGGTGGCTGCACGACATCCCACAACCACTGGTGCTTCCCGGGATCTTGTACGTGCCCTCCGGGATCCACACGGTGCCACCGGGGCCCGCGGCGGCGATCGCCGCGTTGAACGCGCCGGTCGAGTCGGCGGCGCCGGTCGGGTCGGCACCCTGGCTGGTCACCGACACCGAACCGCTGGGCTGGGACAGCGCGGCGGGAACGTTCTCGAAGTCGGCGAAGTCGATCGTGTAGGACGAGGCGCTCGAATCGGCGTCGACCTGGATGCGGAACTTGGTGCCCGCTTGATACGTCGTCGAGAACAGCCGGTGCACCTCGTCGTAGAAGTGGTGCGGGTTGCTGCCCGGCGAGTTGGTGAACGGGTAGCCGCCGTAGTACCAGCTGTAGGCGTTGGTCAGGGTGAAGTTCGGCTGCTTCGTCCCGTCGACGTAGAGGGAGATGGGCGCCGTGTAGACCGATCCGCTGCCGGTGTCGGGGATGCTGTAGCGGAAGACGATCGAGTTCGTGGCGACCGGGGTGGTGAACTCGACGTACTTGCCGCTGCCCTGCAGGGTCACCGCCTTGCGGTAGGACGCCTCGGCCGGCAGCGTGCCGTAGACCGCGCTCGGTCCGATGATCGTGCCGTTGGTGGTCGAGTTCTCGGCCTGAACCTCGACGTAGGGCAGCGTCGCGCCGACGCCACCGGTGGCCGCTGCGGCGGCCGGAGCGGCGAGGACGACGGCGGCGCCGGAGACTACGAGCGCGCCGCTGAGGACGACGCCGAGGCGGGACCTGATTCTGGGATGCCGGATGGACATGCGCTGCTCACTCTCGGTTTGGGGGAGACCGATGTGATCGGGGTCACGGCGACGGTAACGTTCGTGACACATTTACGCAATATCTCGACAGCAATCCGCAGGTACATGGCAGTCGAGTAGCAGGAACGGAATGATCATGAGGAATTTCGGTGCTGCACTCCGCCGGGGACGTCGCGCCCGCTGGGCCGATGACCAGCGCCGGAGCGGGCGCGGCGTCCGAGGTGCCGCTTTTAGCCGGCTGCGGTGAACAAGGCGGCGTAGCGGTCGAGGTAGAGCGGCCAGCCCTGGTCGCCGGCGACGCCGTCGCTGACGGACTGCCAGCCGGGTCCGTGGCGATCCAGGTCGCGGTGTTCGAGTTCGATGCGAGTGCGCTCCGGGGATACGGCGATGAACCGGACCTCCACCTCGCTGGTGTTGTCGGGGTCGGGCTCGAGCTGCCACTGCGGGCTGATGTCCCAGCTGAACACGACGCGGTTCGGGGGTTCGTAGGCGAGGACCCGGGCCCACCGGCAGGTGCTTCCGTCGACGCCCCGGTCGTAGATGTCGCCCCCGACCTTGGGTTCGAACACGGTCTCGGCGACCGGCACCTGCAGCAGGTTGTGCTCGGGCGGCTTGTAGTCGCCGAGGCGCTCGGTGAAGACGCTGAATGCCCGCGCGATGGGTGCCTCGACCTCGATGTCGCGGCGGACGACGGTGGCTGCTGCTTGGGTCATGACTTCTCCTTGGTGGGTGTGTCGGCGTCGGGTGGTGCGATCAGATCGGCGAAGCCGGTGAGGGTGCGGGCCCAGAATGCGTCGAGCTGGTCGCGAAGGGCGGTGACCGCGATGGGGTCGAGCCGGTAGATCCGCCGGGTGCCTTCGGCTTGCTCGGCGACCAGTCCGGCGTCCTTCAGCACTTTCAGGTGTTGCGAGACGGCCGGGCGGCTGATCGGCAGCTCGGCGGCCAGCTCGCCCACGGCACGCGGCCGTTCGGCCAGGCGTTCGACGATGGTCCGACGGGTCGGATCGGCGAGCACCTCCCACGCATCAGCGGCTCGGTAAGCATCCACGAACGGTAAGCTATAACTTACCGATGGGTCGAGTCAAGGCTCAGCCGAGTCCCGTTTCGCGGATGTCCAGCGAGCGCTGGACCTTTCGTCGGGCCGCCTCGCTGATCACGCCCTGGGCCCGCAGCCGCAGCAGCTCGGCGGCCTCGGCGGCCAGCAGGTCGCGGCGGATCGCGCGATACGTGGCTTCCGCGAGCGTCGCGTCCGGGGTGGCGCCGTTCTGGGCGCTGCGGGTGCGGTCGAGCTGCTGTTGCAGCTCGGAGCGGAGTCGCGCGGCGACCACCTCGGGCGCGGCCTCGAGGTCGACCAGCTCGTCGAGGCGGGCCAGGGCGGCTCGGGTCGCCGCGTGCCGGGCGACGGCCTCGTGGCGAGCGCGCTCGGTCAGGTCGTCGGTCACGCCGAGCCGGCGCACCAGTGGCTCCAGGGTCAGTCCCTGCACGACCAGGGTGACCAGGATGCAGCTGGTGGTCAGGACCAGGATCAGGTCGCGGTGCGGGAACGGGTGGCCGGCGACCGTGAGCGGAATCGACAGCGCCGCGGCCAGCGGTACGACACCGCGAGTGCCGGCCCAGCTGATCACCGTCGGCACCGTCCAGCTGGGCACCTCGTCGCCGCTCGCGCGGTGCAGCCAGTGCGGCAGGTACGTCGCCGGGTAGACCCACAGCATCCGCACGGCAATCACGACCGCGACCACGGCGAGCGCGCCGAGGACGAAGTGCCGGTCGGCGCCGTCCAGCCGGCGCACGACGGCCGGCAGCTCCAGGCCGATGACCGCGAAGATCACGCTTTCCAGCAGGAACTGCACGACGGCGTAGACGTTAGCGACCTGCAGCCTGGTCGGCCCGCTGGACAGGTCGGTGCCGCGCTCGCGCTCGCCGAGGTATAGCCCGGCCAGCACGACCGCGGTCACGCCGGAGGTGCCGATGGCCTCGGCAGCGACGTAAATGGCGTAGGGCACGACCAGCGCGGTGACCGTCTCGATCACCGGGTCGTGGATGCGCCGCCGCAGCGCCCCGACGAGGTAGGCGCAGCCGAGGCCGACCAGGGCGCCACCACCGCCGAGCCGGACGAACTGCCACGACGCTCCGAGCATCGAGACGCCGGCCCCGGCGGTGGCCAGGCTGATCGCCACCCGGAACAGCACCAGGGACGTCGCGTCGTTGAGCAGGCTCTCGCCCTGTACGAGGGCGAGCAACCGGGGCGGCAGGTGCATGCGCCGAGCCAGGGCGCTCACCGCGATCGGGTCGGTACTCGCCAGCACCGCGCCGAGCACGAACGCTGCGGCCAGCGACAGCTGCGGGAACAGCGCGTGGGCGACGAACGCGACGGCAACGGCCGAGGCCGCGACCAGCCCGACCGCCAGGGTGCTGACCGATCCGAGGACGCTGCGCAGCTCGCTCACCGCGACATCGGCGGCCGCGGCGTAGAGCAGCGGGGGGAGCACTCCGATCGCGACGATCTCGGGCCGCAGTTGCACGGCGGGCACGCCGGGGATCGCGCCGATGGCCAGTCCGGCGATCACCAGCAGCGAGGGAGCAGGGGTACGCCAGCGCTCGGCCAGGGCCGCCACGATCGTGGCAGCCACGACCAAGGCGAGCACAATCTCGAATCCGCGCACGGACTACTCCGGTCGTCTCAGGTGAATGCCGACCAGACTTCCCGGCGCGCCGGCAGCGACCCTACCGAATGCGCCGCCGCTCGGGCAGCCATCGCGCGGCGAACCGGGCCGCGACCATGACAATCCCGCTCGTAACGATGACCGCGCCGAGGAACAGCAGAAGACCGTTCACGTCAGCTCGCCAACCGGCCTCGCTGGCCAGCGCCAGGCCGACCTGCGCGATCGACGGCACCACTGCCGGCCGGCTCGACGCCCACAGCATCGGCGCCACACCGGCCTGGCAGCGCCTGCAGCGACTACTCGTCGACCGTGGCCTGGTCGAATGGACCAACGTCCATCACACCGACCGATGAACGACCGAGCCTCAGCGCTCCGGTCAGTGACGACGGGCGGTGACGATCCAGGCCCGCGAGTCGAAGTACACACCGCCGTCGGTGTGGTGGGCGGTGAGGGTGTCGCGTAGCCGGGTGCGTGCTTGCTCGGCCGTCGCGGCGTCGAGGTCGGCCAGCTGGTCGTTGAATCCCAGCTGGTGGAGCACGGCATCGAAGGCAGCGGGGACGTCCGGGCCGTAGTAGACGGGCTCGTGCACGTCGGTGAAGTGGACATCGGTGAAGCCGGCAGCGGCCAGAATGGCTTCGGTGGCGGTCGGGTCGGCGAGCGAGAACGGGTCCGGACCGCGGCTGGGGGACGGCGATGCGGTGGTGCGGCCCGGGCTGATCGCGGCGGCCCACTCGTTGCGGTCGCGCTCTTGCCAGATGAGCAGCACCAGGCGGCCGTCGGGGCGCAGGGCCTGCCCGATGTTGGTGAACGCAGCGACCGGGTCGGCGAAGAACATCGTTCCGAACCGGCTGATGCAGACGTCGAAATGCGCTGGCGAGAAAGGGCAAACCTGGGCGTCGGCCTGCTGGTAGGTGATGTTGGACAGCCCCTGGTCGGCGCTGAGTTGACGGGCCCGCTCGAGCATCCGGGCCGAGACGTCAATGCCGATCACGCTGCCGGGGGCGGCGGCGCGGGCCGCCTCGCGCGTGGTCTGGCCGGTACCGCAGCCGATGTCGAGCACCCGATCACCGGAGCCGACGCGAGCAGCGGCGCGAAAGTGTTCGTTGTGGCGGCGTAACTCGGCGTCGTAGTCGAACACGTCGGTGCTCCCGCGCCCATCCGCGGCCGAACGCGTCATCGCCGGCCGCTTCCGGTGTGCTGGATCAGGGCGGGCACGAACACGTCCCACAGCGGCTGCGGCAGGTCGTGGCCCGCGCCGGGCAGGATCAGCAGCTCCGCTCCGGGAATCGCGTCGCGCAGCGCTTGCCCGTGCGCCACCGGGAGGAACGGGTCGTGGTCGCCGTGCACCACCAGCGTCGGCGCCTTGATGTCGCCGAAACCGCCGGACGGCCCGTCGAAGGTCATCGCGTCGTGGTTGGTGAGGGTGGACGCGATGTTGCGGGTGCGGGCCATATCCCGCTCGACCAGGGCCCGCGTGGCGACCTCGTCGAAGTAGGGCGAGCCGCCCGCGAGCGCCATGGCGTAGGCCACGACGTAGTCCACTGCCGCAGCGGCGTCGGTGAGATCCGGTTGGGTGGGGGTGTTGCGGCCGAGCTCGCCGGACGGCGGTGGCAGGCCGTCCGCACCGGTGGACGTGGAGACGAACGTCAGCGACGCCACCCGGTCGGGGTGGTCCACGCCGAGGATGAGCCCGATTCCGCCGGCCATCGACCGGCACACGAGGTGGGCGCTCTCGACGCCCAGCGCGTCCAGGATGGCGAGCGCGTCCCCGGCCAGGTCGGTGTACGTGTAGCCCGGCCGCCCGGGCGGGTAGCTGGTGGACCGGCCGGTGTCGCGGTTGTCGTAGCGGATCACGAACCGGTCGGCGCGCGCGAGCCGTTCGCACAGCTCGGCGTCCCACCACAGCATCGACGCGGCCGCACCGTCGACGAACAGGATCGCCGGGTCGGCCGGGTCTCCGAAGGTCTCGTCACACAGCTGGACGTCGTCGAGCTCGACGAGCTGCTCGCCGTTGGCGATGTGATCGGTCATGAATGCCACGCTAGGGCGAACCGTTCATTACGAAAAGCGATACTCTCCGATCAACTCAATCGGGTTTAACGATGCCTATTGGATGGGGTCGAGCCCATGTCCGACGCCGATCTGCGGCAGCTCACCACGCTGGCCGCCGTCGCCGACGAGGGCACCTTCGGGCGGGCGGCAGCGCGGCTCGGCTACACCCAGTCGACCGTGAGTCAGCAGATCGCGGCGCTGGAGAAGGCCGTCGGCGGCGCCGTGTTCGACCGGCCCGGTGGGCCCAAGCCGGTGCGGATCACGCCGCTCGGCGCGGTGGTGCTGGCGCACGGACGCGAGCTGCTGGCGAAGGCCCAGACGATGGCGGCCGCGGTCGACCGGTTCAAGGCCGGCGACGGCCGGGTCGACATCGGCACCTTCCAGAGCGTGTCCAACGTGATCCTGCCGCTGGTCGTGCGCCGGTTGCGCGACGAGCATCCCGGCTGTGACATCAGGCTGTTCGAGGAGGAGACCGATCAGCCCCACGTCGATGAGGTCGACCTGACGTTCTTCGACGGCCGCGCCGAGGGGGCCGTCGAACACCTCAAGTTGCTCGACGATCCCTACCTGCTGGTGGCCCGCCGCGGCACCTTTCCCGACGGCCCGGTGCGACTGGCCCAGCTCGACGGCGCACCGATCGTGGCGCCCCCGCCGATCTGCGATCAGGTGCGGGTGGAGCAGACGTTCGCCCGCCGCGGCGTTCGCCCGCGGATCGTGTTCCGCACCACGGGCAACGAGACGGTGCTGTCGATGGTGCGCGCCGGCCTGGGCTCGGCGGTGCTGCCGCGGCTCACCGTCCACGGCGCCGACCTCGACTCCGACGGCCTGCTGGGCACCCACGAGCTGCGACCGGCGCTCCCGCCGCGCGAGATCTTCCTGCTGTGGCAGGCCGATCGCACCCACTCCCCACTCGTGGCCCGGGTGATCGAGATCGCCGTGGACGTCGCCGCCGCCAAGATCGCCGAGCACTGGTAGTTTCACGCTAGCCGTGCGAGAGATCGAGGAGGTGGTACCCGTGAACGCAGTATCGACAGGGGTGCTCCCCTCGGGGGTCACGGTCGGACGATAGGTCGTCCGGGAGCGCCGTTCACGAGCACTCCCGAAAGGTCCGACCATGGACTTCACTTCCGAACAGCGCCTCGACGACGGCGTCCTCGAACGCGAATTCACCCTCGGCGAGATCCCCGGCATCCTGTGGACGCCCGGATCGGCGTCCGCGCCGTCCGCACCGGCCCCGCTGATCCTGCTCGGCCACCCCGGTGGACTGGCCAAGATGTATCCCCGGCTGGCGGCCCGGGCCCGGCGCGCCGCGGCCGATGGCTACGCCGCGGCCACCATCGAGCTCCCCGGCAGCGGTGCCCGGCCCCGTTCCGCCGTCGCCGAGCAGGCTCGCGCCGACCTGCGCCGGGCGTTGGCGGCCGGCCAGCCCGTCGACGACGACATCGTCGACCGGCTCATCCTCCCGCTGGTCGACCATGCGGTCCCGGAATGGCAGGCCGCCCTGGACGCCCTCCTTGCGCTGCCCGAGATCGGCGGCCCGGTCGGGCTCGCCGGCGGGGTGATTGCCATCGGCGTCCGGCTGGCGGTGGTCGAGCCGCGCATCGCGGCCGCCCTGCTGTTCGCCGGGAGCTTCGTGCCCCGCGCCATGTTCGACGAGGCCCGGCAGGTCACCATTCCGCTGCACGTCCTGCTGCAGTGGGACGACGAAGGAAACGACCGGCAACTGGCCCTGGACCTGTTCGACGCCTTCGGTTCCCCCGAGAAGACGTTGCACGCCAACATGGGCGGGCACACCGGCGTCCCGCAGTTCGAGGGGGACGATGGGAGCCGGTTCTTCGCCCGTCACCTGACGTGAAGCCGGGCCGTCTGGCTGCAGCGCCCGGACGTGATGTGCGCCCCCGGCAGGATTCGAACCTGCGCTCCCGCCTCCGGAGGGCGGTGCTCTATCCCCTGAGCTACGGGGGCTGCAAACCGTGACAGCCTAGCAGCCGGGGTCGTTGCGCCCGTGTCGGGCGGACGCCGGCCCGACGCCGCGCCGGCGTCGGGCCGTGGCGCTAGCCCGGGACCGTCCAGGTGATCAGCTCGGGTGGGACGGATGCGGCGAGCGGTCCGCCGCCGGCATCCGTCAACGGCAACTCGGCGTGGACGGTGGCACCCGTGGCCAGCGCGTCGGCGACGGCTGACGGCATCAGCCCCAATCGGAGTTTGGCCCTACGGAACATGGTGAAAGTGCCGTCGGGGGCCCGCTCGCCCCAGCTCAGGTAGACGAACCGCTGCGCGCGCGGGCCGTGCACGAACGGCCCGCGGTAGTCGCCGTCCGCGACATCGATCGGCACGTCGAACTCGGCCCGGGTGGCGTCCGCGCGCACCAGGTCGATCACTTCGCTGCGGCGCTGCACGCCGATGTGGACGTTGTGCCGGCCGTCCCAGGTGGCGCCGGGCAGCTGCCGTCCGACGATGTGGACCGTGCCGGTCGTCATCAGCTCGGGGCGGCCAGCGGTGATCCGCCGAGCGTGCGCAGCAGCTGTTCCATCTGCACGATCTCGTTGCTCTGCGCCTGCACCATCTTCTGGGCGAGGTTGCGGACGTAGGGTTCCTTCGCGTGCTCGGCGCCGTACTGCGCCATCGGCAAGCCGCCCTGGTGGTGCCGGATCATCAGCTGCAAGAAGTAGATGTCCAGCGCCTTGCCAGTCATAGTCTCGAGCTTGTCCATCTCGTCCGGCGTGGCCATGCCCGGCATGAGGCCGTCGGATTCCAGGTGGTTGTGGCCGGCCATCCAGGACATGACCGGCTGCTTCGACGTCCGCGACAGCCCCCAGGTATCGAGCCAACCCTGCATCTCGCCGACCTGGAAGTACTGCTCGGTCTCGATGTCGCGCGCCAGGATCTGGATGCTCTTGTCACTCGTCGCATCACGCGTGTAGTTGGCCATGTCGATCGCCTGGGTGTGGTGGGTCGACATGTCCCGGGCGAAGCCGGCGTCGACCGACGACTCGGCCGGCGTCGCGGACCCGTCGCCGTCGTTGCCGATCAGCCAGCCGACCGTGCCGGCGATCGCCAGCGCGGCGACCGCCAGGATGCCGACGAGCAGCAGCACCACCGGACGACGCGACGGCGTGCTCTCGTCGCCGGCCGGTGGTGCCTGCAGCTCGACGCTCATCGGTCAGCCGCTGACCGGCGCGAACAGCGGGTGCCCGAACGTGCTCGGATGGGTCTTGAACGTGGGCTGCGAGCAGTCGGCGCCGTACTCGGGCGTGGTCTTCGGGTTGTAGCGCAACGTGTCGATGAACTGCTGGATCCGGGGATCGGAGGCCTTGTCGACGAAGAGCTGATAACCCCAGGCCTGCAAGGAGATGTTGGTCTTCAGGCCGGGGTAGGGGCTCATCGCCATCCGGTCCTGGCCGCTCACCAGCTTCGACAGGGTGCTGACGTCGGCCTTGGCCAGGCCGGGCTTGTAGGTGATCCACACCGCGCCGTGCTCGAGCATGTGCACGGCATTCTCGTTGGCGATGGCGTCGGCGTAGACCGTGCCGGTGCAGTCGGCCCAGTAAGGGCTGTGGTCTCCGCCGACCGGCGGGCTGGAGTCGTAGTTGACCGTGCCGCTCGCGATGTGATCGCGGCTGGCTTCCGTCTTGAACGTGAGGCCGGGAATCGCCTTCGCGGCCGCCAGCTCACTCAGGAAGCTGTCGCCGCTCTTGCTCGACTTATGCTGGGTCACCGCGTACGCGATGATCCCGCCGGCAAAGAGCACGATGACGACGACACCGGCGATCAGGGCCCAGGGGGTCTGCTTCTGGTTGACGATCGACTTGCCGGGCTTCGTCGGCGGCCGCTTCGTCGGCGGCTTGGCCGCGGGGCGGGTCGGGACGGACTTGGCCGCCTTGGGAGCGGACTTGCTCGGCTTGGTCGGGGGCTTACGCTGGGCCATGGGCCTGCCTTCTGGGCACGGATGACGAAATCGCGCCTAGTGTAGGTTGCCCGGGTGTGAGCCGTCGGTCGGCCACTGGGCGGCGACCGGGCAACCACCGGGCGGCCGGCAAATCCAGGGGCACCGGCCACTAGGATTCCTCAAGTGAACCCCAGTGAACTCGCCGCTGCCGTCCTGACGGCTGTCACCGCCTGCCTCGACGCGGGGGAGTTCACCGGAACGCGACCCAGCGAGGTCGTCATCGAACGGTCGAAGAACCGCCACCACGGCGACTACGCCACCAACGTCGCCCTGCGCCTGGCCAAGGGGGCCGGCCGGCCACCCCGCGAGCTCGCCGAGGCAATTGCCGTTCGGTTGCGCACCGTCGACGGCATCGCGAAGGTCGACGTCGCCGGGCCGGGCTTCCTCAACATCACGCTGTCGGCGGCGACGCTGGGCCAGCTGGCCCGCACGATCGTCGAGGCCGGTCCGGCGTACGGCAACGGCGAATCGCTCCGCGGCCGGCGCATCAATCTGGAGTTCGTCTCGGCCAACCCGACCGGGCCGGTCACCTTGCCGAGTGCCCGGTGGGCCGCGGTGGGCGACTCGCTGGCCCGGGTGCTCGCTGCGCAGGGCGCCGGCGTCGCCCGCGAGTACTACTTCAACGACCACGGCGCGCAGATCGACCGCTTCACCCGTTCGCTGCTGGCCCGGGCACACGGCGAGCCGACTCCCGACGACGGCTACCCGGGCGAGTACGTCGACGAAGTCGCCGCCACGGTCGTCGCGAAGGTGCCGCGCGTGCTCGACCTGCCTCGAGACGATGCGCAGGAGGTGTTCCGGCGCGAGGGCGTCCCGGTGATGTTCGACGAGATCAAGGCGACCCTGCATGACTTCCGGGTCGACTTCGATCTCTACTTCCTGGAGAGCTCGCTGCACGACTCGGGCGCGGTCGAGAAGATCGTCCAGCAGCTCAAGGACGGCGGCAAGATCTACTTCGACGACGGCGCGTGGTGGCTGCGCTCGTCCGACTACGGCGACGACAAGGACCGGGTCGTCATCAAGAGCGACGGCCGGCCGGCCTACATCGCCGCCGACATCGCCTACGCCGCCGACAAGCGGGCCCGCGGATTCGACCTGGCCATCTACCTGCTCGGTGCCGACCACCACGGCTACATCGGCCGGCTCAAGGCGGCGGCCGAGGCGATCGGCGACGACCCGAGCGCGTTCGAGGTGCTGATCGGGCAGATCGTGCGGCTGGTCAAGGACGGCCAGCCGGTCCGGATGGGCAAGCGCACCGGCAACTTCGTCACCCTGCTGGATCTGGTCGAGGCAGTCGGCGTCGACGCCGCTCGGTACTCGCTGGTGCGCGGCGCCATCGACTCCGCGCTCGACGTCGACGTGGACGTGCTGACGAAGCGCACCAACGACAACCCCGTCTACTACGTGCAGTACGCGCACGCCCGGTTGTCGTCGCTGGCCCGGAATGCAGCCTCGCTGGGTATCACCCGGTCGGCCGATCCGGATCTGTCGCTGCTCACGCACGAGCGCGAGGCCGATCTACTCGGTGCGCTCGGCGAATTCCCGCGGATCGTCGCGGCGGCGGCCGAGCTACGCGCCCCGCACCGCATCCCGCACTACCTCGAGGACCTGGCCGGCATCTACCACCGCTTCTACGACGCCTGTCGGGTACTGCCGCAGGGCGACGAGCCGGCCACGGCGCTCACCGACGCGCGGCTGTGGCTGTGCGAGGCCACTCGTCTCGTCCTCGCGAACGGCCTCGGTCTGCTGGCCGTCACCGCCCCCGAGCGGATGTAGCGCCGTGATGAACGAACGCAGCAGCGGCGAACTCGACCACACCAAACCCGACCACAGCAAACCCGACCACGAACGCGATGAGCGCTCGCGCGAAGAGCCCCGCCGCCGCGACGCGGCCCGCGACGAAGGAGCGGTGCGGATCTGCGTTGGGCCCCGAGCCTGCGAGGGGTCCACAAGCAGATCCGCGAAAGGCGGGGTAGATCGATGAGCCGGTCGGCGCACCCGGCGGGGCCACGCTCGGGGTCGGTGCTGGCCGAGCATCTGCCGGCCACGCCCCCGGATGACCTCAACGCGCTGGCGTCGGCGATCTGGCCGGGCTCGGTGCGCCGGATCGACGGCGCACTGCACCTGGGCGGCGTCCCCGTCTCGGAGCTGGTGGCCCAGCACGGCACGCCGGCGCTGTTCCTCGACGAGGCCGACCTGCGTGACCGGGCCCGCGCGTACGCCACCGCGTTCGGCGGCGGCACCGTGTACTACGCCGGCAAGGCCTTTCTGTGTACGACGGTCGCCCGCTGGATCGCCGACGAAGGGCTCGGCCTGGACGTGTGCACGGGCGGCGAGCTGGCTGTCGCAGTCGCGGCCGGTTTCCCCAGCGAGCGACTCGGCGTGCACGGCAACAATAAGTCGCGCGGCGAGTTGCAGGCGGCCGTCGAGGCGCGGGTCGGGCAGATCATCGTCGACTCGTTCTCCGAGATAGACAGGCTGGCTGAGATTTCCGCCGCGGCGGGGATTCGGCAGAAGGTGCTCGTCCGGGTCACGGTCGGTGTCGAGGCGCACACCCACGAGTTCATCGCCACCGCCCACGAGGACCAGAAGTTCGGGTTCTCGCTGTCCGGCGGGCAGGCCGAACGGGCCGTCGCTGCCGTATTGGCCGCCGAGAGTCTCGAACTGGTTGGGCTGCACTCGCACATCGGCTCGCAGATCTTCGACACCGCCGGCTTCGAGATCGCCGCGCATCGCGTTGTCGAGCTGGCGGCCACGATCCGCGATCGGCACGGCGTCGAGGTCGGCGAGCTGAACCTCGGCGGCGGGCTGGGCATCGCCTACGTGACCGGCGACGATCCCGAGTCGCCGAAGGAGATCGCCCAGCGATTGACGGCCATCGTCGAACGCGAGTGCCGAGCCGCCGACCTGACGCCGCCGCGCGTGTGTGTCGAGCCGGGGCGCGCCATCGTCGGTCCGGCCGCGATCACCGTCTACGAGGTAGGCACCGTCAAGGACGTCGTGCTCGACGGCGGCCAGACCCGGTCCTACGTCTCCGTCGACGGCGGCATGAGCGACAACATCCGCACCGCCCTGTACGACGCCACGTACACGTGCACGCTGGCGAACCGCGCGTCGACGGCGAAGGCCAAGCTGGCCCGGATCGTCGGAAAGCACTGCGAGAGCGGCGACATCGTGGTGCGCGACACGTGGCTGCCCGCCGACGTCGGCCCGGGCGACCTGCTGGCGGTGGCGGCCACCGGCGCGTACTGCCGCAGCATGGCCAGTAACTACAACCACGTTCCGCGTCCACCCGTGGTTTCCGTACGCGATGGTATGGCGACCGTACTGGTGCGTAGGGAAACCGAGGACGACCTGCTCCGCCTGGACGCGGGGATCACCCGATGAGGGTGGCCCTGCTCGGCTGCGGCGTGGTCGGCTCGCAGGTCGTGCGATTGCTGAACGAGCAGGCCGACGATCTGACCGCTCGGATCGGCGCGCCGCTCGAGCTCGTCGGTGTGGCAGTGCGCCGCCCGCAGCGGCACACCGACGTGCCGGCCGAACTGCTCACCACCGACGCCGAGGCGCTCGTCGCCCGCGACGACGTCGACGTCGTGGTCGAGGTGATCGGCGGCATCGAGCCGGTACGGACGTTGCTGCTCGACGCGCTGCACCGCGGCAAGAGCGTGGTGAGTGCCAACAAAGCCTTGCTGGCCGACCACGGCGCGGCCCTGCACGAGGCAGCGGCCGCGGCGGAGGTCGACCTGTACTACGAGGCCGCCGTGGCCGGTGCGATCCCACTGCTGCGTCCGCTGCGCGAGTCGCTGGCCGGTGATCGCATCAACCGGGTCATCGGCATCGTCAACGGCACCACGAACTACATCCTGTCGCGGATGGACGCCACCGGCGCGAGCTTCGACGAGGCGCTGGCCGAGGCCACCGCGCTGGGCTATGCCGAGGCCGACCCGACCGCCGACGTGGACGGCTACGACGCCGCGGCCAAGGCGGCGATCCTGGCCGGGCTGGCGTTCCACACCCGGGTCACCGCGAACAACGTCTACCGCGAAGGCATCGGCGAGGTCACCGCCGCCGACATGGCCAGTGCCAAGGCGATGGGCTGCACGATCAAGCTGCTGGCCATCTGCGAGCGCACGGACGACGCCGTCGTGGCGCGCGTGCACCCGGCGATGATCCCGCGCGCCCACCCGCTGGCCGCCGTCGGCGACGCGTTCAACGCGGTGTTCGTCGAGGCCGCTGCCGCCGGATCGCTGATGTTCTACGGCCGCGGCGCCGGGGGAGCGCCGACCGCGAGCGCCGTGCTGGGCGACCTCGTGGCGGTTGCCCGCAACCGGGTCAGCGGCAACCGCGGCGCCGGTGAGAGTGCCTATGCCGAACTGCCCGTCCAGCCCATGGACGACGTCCGCACCCGCTACCACGTGGCCCTGGACGTCGCCGACCGGCCGGGCGTACTGGCCGGTGTCGCGGGGGCGTTCGCCGAGCAGGACGTCAGCATCCAGACCGTCCGCCAAGAGGGGCGCGAGGACGCCGCGAAGTTGGTGCTCGTGACGCACAGCGCGGTCGACTCGGCGCTGGCCAAGACGGTCGACCGGCTGACCGGCCTGGACTACATCCGCCGCGTCGCCAGCGTGATGCGGGTCGAGGGGATGCCCGGTGGCTGAGACCCGTCCAACCCGCTGGCCCGGGGTGATCGAGGCGTACCGCGCGCGGTTGCCCGTCACCGACGACACCCCGGTGATCACCCTGTTCGAGGGCGGCACCCCGCTGGTACCGGCGCCGATGCTGTCGGCGAAGACGAGCTGCGAGGTGTACCTCAAGGTCGAGGGCGCCAACCCGACCGGTTCGTTCAAGGACCGCGGCATGACGGTGGCGATCTCGCAGGCCGCGGCCGAGGGCGCCAAGGCGGTCATCTGCGCGTCCACCGGGAACACGAGTGCCAGCGCCGCCGCCTACGCGGTCCGCGCCGGCATGACCTGCGCGGTACTCGTCCCGCAGGGCAAGATCGCGCTCGGCAAGATGGCGCAGGCGCTCGTGCACGGGGCCTCGCTGCTGCAGGTCGACGGCAACTTCGACGACTGCCTGGAACTGGCCCGCAAGCTCGCCGTCGACTACCCGGTGGCGCTGGTCAACTCGGTGAACCCGTTCCGCATCCAGGGTCAGAAGACCGCCGCCTTCGAGATCTGCGACGCGCTGGGCCGTGCCCCGGACGTGCACTGCATCCCCGTGGGCAACGCCGGCAACATCACCGCGTACTGGAAGGGCTACTCCGAATACCAGGACGACGGGATCGTCGACGCCACCCCGCGGATGTTCGGCTTCCAGGCGGCCGGCGCCGCCCCGATCGTGCTCGGCGCACCGGTGCTCGCGCCCATGACGATCGCCACGGCGATCCGCATCGGCAACCCCGCCTCGTGGACCAGTGCCGAGACCGCGCGGGACGAGTCACGTGGACTGATCGACGCCGTGACCGACAAACAGATCCTCGAGGCGTACCGGCTGCTGGCCCGCAGCGAAGGCGTGTTCGTCGAGCCGGCATCGGCGGCCAGCGTCGCCGGCCTGCTGGCCACCGCCGGCGACGGCCGGTTGCCGGCCGGGTCGGTGGTGGTGTGCACCCTCACCGGGCACGGCCTCAAGGACCCGGAGTGGGCCATCTCCGGCGCGCCCAAACCGATCACCGTTCCCGTCGACGGCCTCGCCGCCGCCGTCCACCTAGGATTGGCTTAGGCCGTGTCTCCTATGCCCATGCTCTGCTGCGCGACGCTCAGGCACGCGACCTGCTGCGTTGTCGTCGCCGCCGATACAAGTGCGGTATCGGCCTCCTCGACTGGCTGGCACAGTCTTGCAGCGCACCTGACCGCCGCTCGCGACGAGCGGGACATAGGAGACACGGCCTGATGCCCAAACCTGCTTTCCGTGCCGGGACGATCCACGCCCGCGTGCCCGCCAGCAGCGCCAACCTCGGCCCCGGTTTCGACACGCTGGGCCTGGCTCTCGCGCTGTACGACGACGTGGTGGCGCGCATCGGCGACGACGGCCTGGTGCTGGACGTCGCCGGTGAGGGCGCCGACGACGTCCCGCACGACGACGCGCACCTGGTCGTGCGGTCGATGCGGGCCGTGTTCGAGCAGTTCGGCGGCCAGCCGCGCGGCATCGAGCTGGTATGCGCCAACCGCATCCCGCACGGGCGGGGCCTCGGCTCGTCCGCGGCGGCCGTCGCCGCCGGCGTCCTGATCGGCCGGGCCCTGGTCGTGGGCGGCGACAACAACCTGCCCGACGACGAGGTGCTCGCTCTGGCCGCCGAACTGGAGGGCCACCCGGACAACGTCGCCGCCTGCCTGCTCGGCGGGCTGACCGTTGCCTGGACCGGCGACGACGGCCGGGTCGAGGCGACCCGGCTGGGCGTCGACCCCGCGATCTCGCCGGTGGTGCTGATCCCGCCGACGGCGACGTCCACCGAGGAAGCCCGCGGCCTGCTGCCCGAGCAGGTGCCGCACGCCGACGCCGCGTTCAACGTGTCCCGGTCGGCCCTGCTCATGGCGGCGCTCAGTGGACGCCCGAACGCGCTGCTGGCGGCCACCGACGACCGGCTGCACCAGTCGTACCGGGCCGATGCGATGCCCGAAAGTGCAGCGTTGGTCGGCAAGCTGCGCGCGGCCGGGCTGCCGGCGGTCGTGTCCGGCGCCGGGCCGAGCGTGCTGGTGCTGGCTCGTGGTTCGGCCGAGGCGACGGCGGCAGTGGCCCATGGACCGGACGGTTGGCGGGTCGAGTCGATCGCGGTCGACCAGCTGGGTGCCCACCTCGTGCGCTGAGAACGCGCTGATGTGACCGGCCGCGACACGGAACATCCACAGGGCCCCCTGTGTTGCCCATGGTGATGGGAGCGTCTACGCTCATGAGCGTCAGTCGCGACGCAGCGACTTCGCCCGCCCTCGAGGCAGCGGCGATCGGCTCCGCCGTTTCATTGAGATCTCGGACTGAAGTCTTTCTGCGTCGTACCGCTGCCTACCCGCACGGCGGCTGACCCAATCAAGAACATCCCGGCGCTGCCTGCCCGGGAAACGACCTGACCAGAGCATGGTCGGGTCATGGCAGGCCCGGCGCGATTTACGCGCGCGGGCCACCTTCGGAAGGATCCGAGATCACTGTGACAGACACTTCGGAGCAGACCCTGCTTTCTGTGAGCGCCGACAGCGCGCCCGCCGCGGCCACGAGCCCGGTCGATTCGGCGCCCTCGAGCGATCAGCAGAGCGCTGCCCCCACCAACGGCACCACCGACCGTGCGCCCGCCAAGCGGCGCGGCGGTTCGCTCTCGTCCATGCTGCTGCCCGAGTTGCAGCAGCTGGCGGGCACCCTCGGCATCGCCACCGGCAAGCTGCGCAAGAGCGAGCTGGTGGCTGCCATCCAGCAGGCTCGCGCCGGCGGGTCCGCCGACGCGCAGCCCACGCTGGCCGACGCACCGGCCGAGACCGCAACCGCGCCGGCCACCCAGCGTCGCGAACGGCGCAGCGCCAGCCGCGCGGCCGGCAGTCCGGCGGCTGAGTCCGCGGACGTCCCGGCTGCGGCCGCCTCCGACGCGCCGGCTGCGGCTACCGACGCGGCCACCGATGCCCCGACCGAGCGTCGCGGCCAGGGTGAGCGCGGCGAGCGCAACGACCGCCAGAACCAGAACGGCCAGCGCCGCAACCAGGGCGGTCAGAACCAGAACGACCAGAACCAGCCCGACAGCGGCGGCCAGAACCGCCAGAACGACCGGCGGAACGACCGGCCGCAGAACGACCGGCCGCAGAACGACCGGCAGAACGACCGCCAGAGCGATCGGCCAAACGACCGGCAGAACGATCGCGACGACGACGACTTTGACGGCGGCCGGCGCCGGGGGCGGCGCTACCGCGACCGTCGCGGCCGCACCCGCGATCGCGCTCCGGGCCAGCCGGGCGGCGGCGGCAACGAGGTCGAGCCCACCGTGTCCGAGGACGACGTGCTGCTGCCCGTCGCCGGCATCCTCGACGCCATCGAGGAGAAGAACACCTGGTTCATCCGTACCAGCGGTTACTACGCCGGATCGGATGACATCTACGTCGCGAACTCGTTCGTGCGCCGCCACGGGCTGCGCCGCGGGGACGCCGTCACCGGCGCGATCCGCCAGCCCCGCGAGGGCGAGCGCCGGGAGAAGTTCAACCCGCTCGTGCGCCTGGACACGGTCAACGGCCGTGACCCGGAAGAGTCGAAGAACCGCGTCGACTTCAGCAAGCTCACTCCGCTGTACCCGCAGGAGCGGTTGCGGCTGGAGACCGAGCCGCACATCCTGACCACCCGCGTCATCGACCTGGTCATGCCGATCGGCAAGGGCCAGCGCGCGCTGATCGTGTCGCCGCCCAAGGCCGGCAAGACGATGGTGCTGCAGTCGATCGCCAACGCGATCGCGACCAACAACCCCGAGGTACACCTCATGGTGGTGCTCGTCGACGAGCGCCCGGAAGAGGTCACCGACATGCAGCGGTCGGTGAAGGGCGAGGTCATCGCCTCGACGTTCGACCGCCGCCCCCAGGACCACACCATGGTCGCCGAGCTGGCCACCGAGCGGGCCAAGCGCCTGGTCGAGCTGGGCCACGACGTCGTCGTGCTGCTCGACTCGATCACCCGCCTGGGCCGCGCCTACAACCTGGCCGCCCCGGCCAGCGGGCGCATCCTGTCCGGTGGTGTCGACTCGACCGCGCTGTACCCGCCGAAGCGGTTCCTCGGCGCGGCCCGCAACATCGAGAACGGCGGTTCGCTGACGATCATCGCCACGGCGCTGGTCGAGACCGGGTCGGCCGGCGACACCGTCATCTACGAGGAGTTCAAGGGCACGGGCAACGCCGAGCTGCGCCTCAAGCGCGAGATCGCCGACAAGCGCGTCTTCCCGGCCATCGACGTCGACCCGTCCGGCACCCGCAAGGAAGAGCTGCTGCTCTCGCCGGACGAGCTGGCCGTCACCGTCAAGCTGCGCCGGGTGCTGCACGCGCTCGAGTCACAGCAGGCGATCGACTTGCTGCTCGACCGGCTGCGCAAGACGCGCACCAACGTCGAGTTCCTAATGCAGATCGCCAAGACGACGCCCGGCGCCGAATAACGGGCGCAGGGCGACCACCGCGACGCAACCACGACGCGATGAGCGCTCGCGCGAAGAGCCCGCCGCCGCGACGCGGTCGCGCCGAAGGCGCGTGCGGAGATCCAGATTCACCCCGAGCGCAGCGAGTGGGTGGAGATGGAGATCCGCGCTGGGCGGGTTAGGGACGGAGCGCCTCGATTTGGCGGGCCAGGTCGCCGAGCTGGGCGTGTACGCGGATCTTGCCGGTCGGCTTGCTCGGCATGACCAGCGACTGCGGCACGTCCAGGTAGCGGCCGTCCCGGCAGGTGATGCGTAGCGTCACCGAGTCGAAGCCCCGTTGCACGACCTCGACCCGGTCGAAATCGTCCCAGTCGACCGACCGCTCGCGCCCGATCCGGCGCACGCCGATGCCCTCGTCGTCGACCACGAGGTACATGCGGACGGCCGGCACGGCCATGACCACGCTCACCACGGCGAGCACGATCGTCGCGACGCGCACCGCCACGGACGGGTGGGCGTACAGGTTGGCGGCCGCGCACCCCGCCGCGATCAGGAACAGCAGGGCCGGCTGCCACGGCGGGACACGCCGGGTCAGCGGCGCACGGGTCACGCCGCGAGCGTAGCCACCCGCGCGATTCCCCTCCGCGCGCCAGCCGGCGACCATCGCCGGACGTGTTCGGTGCTGACCGGATCCGGGCCGTTGGGTGATTCCGGGCATCGACGGCATCGTTTCCCCGGACCCGTTGACAAGCCTTTCGGTAAGTCACGTCACGCGCTTACGCCCAGATGATCAGCTGAAGTCGGTCGTCAGAAAGGCCTTGCGGCAAAGAAGGTCTGCGAGGCGCCGACGATTCTCTCGAACACTGGTAAACCTCGCATTCTGCCGAGCGATCGGTGTCGGCAACCGCTCCGCCCGTAGTCGACGGCCCGCCATCGCCAGCAAGGCGACCGCATCCGCCCAGAACCGCGGCAAGCTACCGGCCAGCTGTTTCGCCTTCGGCCGGACTTCGGTAACGGTTGGGTATCGCGCCGAACGCGGGTGCTTCCCGGACGGGTCCGCGAATGCCAAGGTGCTTGCCTATGTAAGCGGTATCGGCCGTCAGCCGGTCCGCCAGGAGAAGGGCATCCGGATGCAGTACCGCAGACTCGCCAGAGGCGCGGCAGGCGCCGTCGCGGTCATCTTGACCGTTGCAGTGGCCGCCGGTTGTAGCTCGAGCAAGAAGAAGAACGACAACGGGGGCGGAGGTAGCAGCGGCGGAGGCGCCGGCGACCGCGGCCCGATCACCATGGTTCAGGGCAAGGACACCAGCGGCATCCTGCCGGGTCTGGCCCAGCTCTGGAACAAGGACCATCCGACCGAAAAGGTCACGATGAAGCAGCAGACGGATCAGGCCGACCAGCAGCACGACGACCTGGTGCAGCACTTCCAGGCCAAGGACCCCAGCTACGACGTGGTCTCGGTCGACGTGATCTGGACGGCCGAGTTCGCCGCCAAGCAGTGGCTGGTGCCGCTCAAGGGCGACTTCGCGATCAACACCGACGGGCTGCTCGCCGGCCCGGTCAAGGCTGCGACCTACAACGGCACGCTGTACGCCGCGCCGGAGACGTCCGACGGAGGCCTGCTCTACTACCGCAAGGATCTCGTGCCGACGGCACCCACGACGTACGCCGATCTCATCGCGGACTGCGCGAAGAAGACGGCCGGTATGGCCTGCTACGCCGGGCAGTTCGCCAAGTACGAGGGCTTGACGTGCAACGCCTCCGAGGCAATCAACTCGGCCGGCGGCGAGATCGTGAAGGCCGACGGCAAGACGCCGGACGTCGAGACGGACCAGGCCAAGCAGGGCCTGGACTTCCTGGTGAACGGCTTCAAGCAGGGCTACATCTCCAAGGAAGCGATCACCTACCAGGAAGAGGACAGCCGCAACGCGTTCCAGAGCGGCAAGGCGCTCTTCCTGCGTAACTGGCCCTACGTCTACAACCACCTCGCGAACGACAAGGACTCGAAGGTCAAGGACAAGTTCGGCGTGGCTCCGCTGCCCGGGCTCAACGGTCCCGGTACCTCGACCCTGGGTGGGCACAACTTCGCGATCAGCCAGTACTCGAAGCACAAGGCCACCGCGCTGGACTTCCTCAAGTTCATCATGAGCGCTCCCGCGCAGAGCCTGCTGCTGAACGTCGGTTCGCTGGCCCCGGTGCTCAAGTCGTCGTACTCGGACCCGGCGCTGATCGCCAAGTTCGGTTACCTGCCGACGCTCGAGAAGAGCATCGACACCGCGATCCCGCGGCCGGTGACGCCGTTCTACCCGGCGGTCACGCAGACCATCGAGACGAACGTCTACCAAGCGCTGCAAGGCAGTCTCTCGGTAGATGCCGCGCTGGCGAACATTCAGAAAGGCATCACGGAAGCTGCTGCCGGCAAGTAGGCCGATGGGGGTGGGTCGGGTAACCGGCCCACCCCGTGGCTAGCCCGATATACACCCGTCCGCCCCATCCCAGATGGAGGGCCGATGAGCGCTCGCACAAGCGGCATGCGACCAGAGCTAACGAAACCACCGGTCGATGAGCGCTCGCGCGAAGAGCCTGCCGTCACGCGGCCCGCGACGAAGGAGCGGTGCGGATCTGCGTTGGACCCCGAGCTTGCGAGTGGGTCCACAAGCAGATTCGCGAAAGGCGGGAGAAGACAGTGACCGCAGCCACCGGCGAGGTCGCCGAGCAGGGACGTAAAGCCGGCCCCGGCGATCCGCGCGCTCGCCGACGTCGGCGAGCTAGAGCCAGCCGCGGCGATTCGCGGTTGGCGTTCCGGCTGATCGTGCCGACGATCCTCTTGCTCGGTGTGGTGATCGGCTATCCGGTCGTGTACGCGATCGTGCAGTCACTCAAGCTCGACAAGGCCGACGCCGGGATCAACCCGAGCACCGGCTTCTTCGAGTCCGGCGGTAAGTACATCGGCGGCAAGTACTACGGCTATTGGTACAACTGCCACTGCGCGAACGGCCTACCCGGACACGAGTTCTGGCCGGCCGTGCAGACCACGATCATCTTCACCGTCATCACCGTGGCGTTCGAGATCGTGCTCGGCACCATGATGGCGCTGGTCATGCACCGCGCCTTCCGCGGCCGTTCGCTGGTCCGCGCCGCGATCCTCGTGCCGTGGGCCATCCCGACGGCGGTCACCGCGCTGATGTGGAAGTACATGTTCCAGCCGCACGGGGTCATCAACTCCCTGTTCGGTACGCACATCATCTGGACGGGTAGCGAGTGGCCGGCCAGGTGGGCGGTGATCATCGCCGACGTCTGGAAGACCACGCCGTTCATCGCCCTGCTCGTGCTGGCCGGGCTGCAGGTCATCCCGGACGAGCTGTACGAGTCGGCGAAGGTCGACGGTGCCAGCGCGCGGCAGCGGTTCTTCAGCCTCACGCTGCCGCTGGTCAAACCAGCGCTGATGGTCGCGGCGCTGTTCCGCATCCTGGACGTGCTGCGGATTTACGACCTGCCCGCACTGCTCACCGGTGGCAGCAACAACACGACCACGCTGTCCATCCTCGTGGTGAACGAGCTGCGGTCCAGCCAGAACGCGGCCGCGGCGCTCTCGACGATCACGTTCCTGTTCATCTTCGTGGTGGCGTTCATCCTGGTCCGCCTCTTCAGCGTGAACGTCGTGCAGACCCAGGCGAGGACGGTGAAGGCATGACCGCCGTGGCCACCGAGTCAGCGGCCGCACAGCCGGCCCACCCGGCCGTCGTGCGCCGCCGGCGGCGTTCCGTCGACGGGCGCGCGCTCGGCCGGGGCCTGGGCATCCTGCTGATCGTGCTGTGGTGCCTGGCGCCGGCGTACTGGATGCTCGTGGCCTCGCTGCGTCAGGTCGACTTCACCTACGATTCGACGCCCTGGCCGAAGCACGTCACGTTCGACAACTTCCGGGCGATCTTCAAGGGCAACAACCACTTCGGCCGGGCGCTGCTCAACACCATCCTGATCGGGGCGGTCGTCACCGCCATCGCGATGGTCGTGGGCGTCTTCTGCGCGTACGCCATCGCCCGGCTGCACTTCCGAGGCAAGTTCGCGGTGCTGGGCTTGATCCTGGCGGCCAGCATGTTCCCGGGCGTCGCCCTGGTGACGCCGCTGTTCCAGTTCTTCACCAACGCCGGCTGGCTGGGCACCTACCAGGCGTTGATCATTCCCAACCTGGCGTTCGCGTTGCCGTTGTGCGTGTACGTGCTGTCCAGCTTCTTCAGTCAGATGCCGTGGGAGCTCGAGCAGGCGGCCAAGGTCGACGGCGCCTCACCCGGGCAGGCGTTCCGCATGGTGATCCTGCCCATCGCGGCACCGGGTCTGTTCACGGCAGCGATCCTCGTGTTCTTGTCGGTGTGGAACGAGTACCTGCTGGCCAGTCAGCTGTCGAACAACAACCCGAACGTCGCGCCGGTGACGGTCGCGATCGCGAGCTTCACCGGGTCGGACCCCAAGGTGGTCCCGTACACGTCGATCATGGCGGCCGGCGTGGTCGTGACGATCCCGCTGGTCATCGTGGTGCTGTTGTTCCAGCGTCGGATCGTCTCGGGATTGACGGCCGGCGGAGTCAAGGGCTGAGCAACTAGGTCACGCCACGCCGTCTGCAAACGCTTGCGGCGTGGTGTGCGCGGCCGATAGCGTCCGGTGAGGTGGCTCACAAGGCCGTCGCCTACATATCGGTCGGCCGCGGGGCGCCGGGCAGGACTGCACTTCTTGCAGAACCCTGCGCACGTCGAATCGGGTGCGACGCGAGGAGGCGCCATGAGGGTCCCGTTCCGGACGGCCGCAGCGGCGGTCACGGCAACCCTGGCCGCGAGTTTGCTCGCTGCGTGCAGCAGTGGCGGAGGCGGTGGTGCCGCCCATCTCACGTGGTACATCAATCCGGACAACGGCGCGCAGACCACCCTGGCCAAGGAGTGCTCCACCGCGTCGAACGGTGCGTACAACATCAGCACCAGCATCCTGCCGACCGACGCCAGCCAGCAGCGTCAACAGCTGGTGACCCGGTTGGCGGCCAAGGACGACTCGATCGACCTGATGAGCCTCGACCCGGTGTTCGTCGCCGAGTTCGCCGAGGCCGGCTTCCTCGCCCCGATCCCGGACAGCGACGTTGCCGCGTTCACCAAGGACATCGTGCCGCCGGCGGTGCAGGCCTCGACCTGGAAGGGCAAGCTGGTGACCGCGCCCTTCTGGGCCAACACCCAACTGCTCTGGTACCGCAAGTCGATCGCTCAGCAGGCCGGGCTGGACATGAGCAAGCCGGTCACCTGGGCGCAGATCATCGACGCGGCGCAGAAGGCGCACAAGACGGTCGGCGTGCAGGCCAAGCTCTACGAGGGCTACACGGTCTGGATCAACGCGCTCGTCGCCGGCGCCGGCGGAAAGATCGTCGACAACCCCGGAGCCGTTGCCAAGGACCTGAAGCTGGGCCTCGACTCGCAGGCCGGCACGGACGCGGCCCAGATCATCCGCTCGGTCGTGAGCGACGGCGTCGGCGGTCCGTCCCTGTCGAGCAATGACGAGGCCGGCGCGCTGGCGGTGTTCGAGAAGCCGGGCACGAGCGCGTTCCTGGTCAACTGGCCCTACGTGTGGGCGGCCATGGGACCGGGCGGCGACAAGGTCTCGTTCCGGGACTCGGACGTGGGCTTCACCTTGTATCCGCAGACCGAGGCGGGCCAGGCGTCCAAGCCGCCCTTCGGTGGCATCGAGATCGGCATCGGTCGCTACGGCAAACACAAGGATGCCGCGATCGCCGCCACCAAGTGCATCACCAGCGCCGAGCACCAGAAGGAGTACATGGTCAGCTCGGGCAACCCGGCCGCGAACGACACGGTGTACACCGACCCGGCCGTCGAGAAGGCGTTCCCGAACGGCCTGGCCGCGGTGATCCTGCAGTCGCTGCGCCAGGCCGCCCCGCGGCCGCAGTCGCAGTACTACGGCGATCTGTCGACCGCCCTGCAGGAGAAGTTCAGCCCACCGGGTTCGGTCGGACCGGGCACGCCGGCCAAGGCACAGAAATTCATCCTCGAGGTGTTGAAGGGGGATCGGCTGCTGTGACTGCCACCGTCGAAACGACGCCGACGCCGACGGTGCCGGCGCGGCACAGCCGTCGCAAGAAGCCGGCCCTGTCCGACCGGGCCCGGCAAGACCGCAACCTGGGCTGGCGGCTGGCGGCTCCGGCGTTCGTCGTGATGCTGATCGTGGTGGCCTACCCCATCGGCTACTCGATCTACCTCTCGCTGTTCAACTACCGCATCACCGACCCGCACGGGCGATCCTTCCTCGGGCTGCGCAACTACGGCACCATCCTGAGCGACACGCTGTGGTGGCACGCGGTGCTGGTCAGCACGCTGGTCATGCTGATCACGGTGGCCGTCGAGTTCGTGCTCGGTATGGCCCTGGCCATGGTGATGAACAAGATCGTCATCCCGCGGCGGACGCTGCGCACCATCGTGCTGATCCCGTACTCGATCATCACCGTCGTGTCGGCCTACGGCTGGCAGTACGCGTTCGCGCCCAACACCGGCTACCTGAGCCGGTGGCTGCACGAGGTCTCCAGCTGGGTGCCGTTCGGGTGGTGGAACTTCAACGCCGACTACGACTGGTTCGGCCACCACTGGTCGGCCCTGATCGCCATCATGGTGTCCGAGGTGTGGAAGACCACGCCGTTCATGTCCCTGCTGTTGCTCGCCGGCCTCGCGCAGGTGCCCGGCGAGATGCAGGAAGCAGCTCAGGTCGACGGGGCCACGTTCTGGGAACGGTTGCGCAAGGTCACCCTGCCAGCGATGAAGGCGGCAATCATGGTGGCCGTGCTGTTCCGCGCATTGGACGCGTTCCGCATTTTCGACAACATCTTCATCATGACCCAGGGGTCACAGGACACGACCTCGGTCGGTGTGCTGGCCTACAACCAGACCATCACCCGAAGTCAGGTCGGTCTGGGCTCGGCAATCTCGGTCCTGCTCTTCGTGTGCGTGATCATCATTACGACGATATTCGTCAAGGTATTCCGAACCGACCTGTCGCGCGTGAGGGGTGACTGACGTGGCCGCTGAGCTCTCGCCCAGGTCCAAGATCTGGCTGGGCGTCGCGTCCGTGCCGATCATCCTGTACACCCTGTTGCCGATCGGCTGGATCCTGTCGCTGTCGCTGAAGTCGAACGGCTCGATAACCGACCGCGCGTACCTGTCCATGAACAAGAAGGCCTGGAGCTGGGACAACTACCGCTACATCCTGACCGGCGCGGGCGGGAAGCTGTTCAAACCGGCCCTGGTGAATTCCATCTTCATCTGCCTGGTCGCGACGGTTGTCGGCGTGGCGTTGTCGACGTTCGCGGCGTACGGCATTGCCCGACTGGACTTTCCGGGTAAGCGGCTGGTCCTCAACACCGCGCTGCTGACGGCGTTCTTCCCGGTCATCAGCATCGTGACGCCACTGTTCAACCTGTGGCGCAGCATCGGGCTGTACAACACCACGCTCGGCTTGATCATCCCGTACCTGTCGCTGACCTTGCCGATCTCGATCTGGACGCTCACCGCGTTCTTCCGGCAGATTCCGTGGGAGATGGAGCAGGCGGCCCAGGTCGACGGCGCGACGAGCTGGCAGGCGTTCCGCAAGGTGGTGTTCCCGCTCGCGGCACCGGGTGTGTTCACCGTCGCGATCATCTCGTTCTTCACCGCCTGGAACGACTTCGTCTACGCCATCTCGCTGTCGTCGACCACCGGTTCCACCGCGCCGCACTTCACCGGCTCGCAGACCGTGCCGGCGGTCTTGGGCTTCTTCCAGGGACCGTCGCAGTTCATTCCGCCGACGGGCTACGTGGCGGCGGCCGCGGTAATCGTCACCATCCCAGTTGTGGTGCTCGTGCTGTTCTTCCAGAAGCGGATCGTCGCCGGGCTGACCGCCGGCGCGGTGAAGGGATAGGCCATGTCAACGATCGAGCTCAAGCACATCACCAAGGTCTACGGCGACGGCTTCAAGGCGGTCACCGATGTCAACATCGACGTGGGCGACGGCGAGTTCCTGATCCTGGTCGGCCCGTCGGGCAGCGGCAAGTCCACGCTCCTGCGCATGATCGTCGGCCTCGAGGACATCAGCAGCGGCGACCTGCTGATCGGCGGCGAGCGGGTGAACGAGAAGGCGCCGCGCGATCGCAACCTGTCGATGGTGTTCCAGAACTACGCCCTCTACCCGCACCTGACCGTCTTCGAGAACATCGCGTTCCCGCTGCGCCTGCACAAGAACCGGCACAACAACGCCGACATCACCCGCCTGGTGAACGAGGTCGCTGACGTCCTCGAACTGAAGGAACACCTGCAGCGCAAGCCGGCCAACCTGTCCGGCGGGCAGCGCCAGCGCGTGGCGATGGGCCGCGCGATCATCCGGCAGGCCGATGCGTTCCTGTTCGACGAGCCGCTGTCCAACCTGGACGCCAAGCTGCGCGGGCAGATGCGCACCGAGATCGCCCGGTTGCAGCGCCGTCTCGGCATCACCACCGTGTACGTCACGCACGACCAGACCGAGGCGATGACCCTCGGCGACCGCGTGGCGTTGCTGCGCCGCGGCGTGCTGCAGCAGGTGGCCAGCCCGCGCGAGCTGTACGAGCAGCCGGTCAACCTGTTCGTCGCCGGCTTCATCGGATCGCCGCCGATGAACTTCCTGCCCGCGACCGTGCACGAGGGCAAGCTGCAGATGCCGTTCGTCGAGGTGGACGTCCCGCCGACCATCGCCTCGCGGCTCACCGACGGCGAGCTGGTGATCGTGGGGGTGCGCCCGGAGGCGTTCGAGGACGCGTCGATGCTCGACGAGTCGCGGCGGGCCTCGGGCGCGACGTTCCAGGCCCCGATCGACGTCACCGAGTGGCTCGGCAACGAGAAGTACGCCTACGTCCCGTTCGAGCCGCACCCGGAGGTGCAGGCCGCCCTCGACGAGCTCGACCGTGAGCTGGACGGCGAGGCCATGCGCACCCAGCTCGTCGCGAGCATCGACAGCAAGAGCAAGATCCGCCCCGGCGAGACGTCGGAGTTGTGGATCGACACGTCGGCGATGCACGTCTTCGATCCGAAGACCGGCGAGAACCTGACCCGCGACGAGGCGGCCGCCCAGCAGATCGCCGAGGAGAACGAGGCCGAGCGGCTGCGCCAGCTGCAGCAGAGCAAGCCGATCGGCGACGACAAGGTCGCCGTCTAGCGCGACCCTGGCGCGGTTTTGGTCACCAGTCGGCGGATATGACGACTGGTGACCAAAACCGGAGTGAACCGGGAATGGTTCCCGGTCCGCACGCGTTCCACCCACGTTTTGGTATGCCGGGTTAGGCCCTGGCACACTGGACGTCACCTACCCGGCACCGGTTCACCCCATCTGGGGACCCGGGGCCACCGTTGAAGGGACCCAGACGTGAAGACCGGAATCCACCCCGAGTACGTGGTGACGCAGGTGACCTGTTCCTGCGGCAACACGTTCACCACCCGCAGCACGGCCAAGTCAGGTCAGCTGCACGCCGACGTGTGCTCGGCCTGCCACCCGTTCTACACGGGCAAGCAGAAGATCCTCGACGTCGGCGGCCGGGTCGACAAGTTCGAGAAGCGCTACGGCAAGCGCCAGCGCCCTACCTCGAACTCCTAGCTATCCAGACGGCGCCCGCCGTCCCCATCTCTGGGGACGGCGGGCGCCGTCATCTGTTGTTCTGCCAGATCGTGCAACCGTGGCCCCCGTCAGGCGGTGCGAGAGTTGCACAACCGCGAGGGAGAGGTCATGACTGAGGGCGGCAGGTTGCCCGAGCTGCTGGCTGAGTACGCGGACGTCGAGAAGGCGCTGTCCGACCCGGCTGTGCACTCCGACCAGGCCAAGGCCCGCAACCTGGGCCGGCGTTTCGCCGAGCTGGCCCCGATCAGAGCAGCGGCGACCCAGCTCGACGCGGCCCACGCCGATCTGGACGCGGCCCGCGAACTGGCCGCCGAGGACCCGGCCTTCGCTGCCGAGGCCGACCAGGCCAGCGCGCACATCGCCGAGCTCGAACAGCGCCTGCAAGAACTGCTGCTGCCCAAGGACCCCAACGACAGCAAGGACGTCATCCTCGAGATCAAGGCCGGCGAGGGTGGCGACGAGTCGGCGCTGTTCGCCGGGGACCTGCTGCGCATGTACCGGCGCTACGCCGAGCGGCGCGGCTGGGCCACCGACACCCTGGGTGCGGAGCTCACCGACCTCGGCGGCGTCAAGTCGGCCACCATCGCCGTCCGGTCGCGCAAGGCGGACGACCCGGTGTGGAGCCGGCTGAAGTACGAGGGCGGCGTGCACCGCGTGCAACGCGTGCCGGTCACCGAGTCGCAGGGCCGCATCCACACGTCGGCCGCCGGGGTGCACGCGCTGCCCGAGGCCGAGGACGTCGACATCGAGATCGATCCGAACGACCTGCGCATCGACGTGTTCCGCTCGTCCGGGCCGGGTGGGCAGAGCGTCAACACCACCGACTCGGCGGTGCGGATCACGCACATACCCACCGGTACGGTCGTGTCGATGCAGAACGAGAAGAGCCAGCTGCAGAACCGGGAAGCCGGCATGCGCGTGCTGCGGGCTCGACTGCTGGCCGCCGCGCAGGAACAAGCCGCCGCGGCCGCCGCCGACGCGCGCCGCTCGCAGGTGCGCACCGTCGACCGCTCCGAGCGCGTCCGCACCTACAACTTCCCGGAGAACCGCATCAGCGACCACCGGGTCGGCTTCAAGGCGTACAACCTCGATCAGGTGATGGACGGCGCGCTCGACGACGTGATCGACGCGCTGGCCCGAGCAGACGTCGAGGCGATGCTGGCCGGAACGTGAGGTCTGTGCTCGACGACGCCGCGGCTCGGCTACGGGCGGCCGGCGTCGCGTCGCCCCGGGTGGACGCCGAGCTGCTGCTGGCGCACTGCCTCGGCGTCACATGGTCGCGACTGTCCACTGTGGACGTCGACGTACCGGCTGCGCTGACGGAGTTCGAGCGGCTGATCGAGCGGCGGGCGAACCGCGAGCCGCTGCAATACCTCATGGGCAGCGCGCCGTTCCGCTACGTCGACCTGGACGTCGGACCGGGGGTATTCATCCCGCGTCCGGAAACGGAGCTGCTCGTCGACGCCGTGCCGTCCCTGGGCTCGGACGCGACGGTCGTCGATCTGTGCGCCGGATCGGGCGCCCTCGCCGTGGCGATCGCCACCGAGCGTCCGGGCACGCGCGTGTACGCCGTCGAGCGCTCGGCGGATGCCCTGCCCTGGCTGCGGCGCAACGCCGAGCCCGCCGGGGTCACCGTCGTCGAGGGCGACGTCGCCGACCCGACGTTGCTGGCCGACCTGCGTGGCAGCGTCGACGCCGTGGTGAGCAACCCGCCGTACGTCCCGTCCGGCACGGCCGTCGAGCAAGAGGTGCGCGCCGACCCGGCCGAGGCGGTGTTCGCCGGACCGGACGGGCTGGCCGTGATCCCGGCGGTGCTCGCCCGGGCCGCGGACCTGCTGCGCGCCGGGGGAGTGCTCGCCGTCGAGCACGACGAGTCGCACGGCGAGGCGGTACCCGAGCTGCTGCGCGCGGCCGGCGGTTGGCAGGACGTGACCGCCCACCGTGACCTCGCCGGGCGTCCCCGGTACGCCACCGCCGTCCGCGCTGGGGCACGATAACCCCGTGACCTTGTTGTACGACTGCGCCGATCGCGACATCCGCGACGATGCGATCGACACGGCGGCCCGGGCCGTTCAGTCCGGCCAGCTCGTCGTGCTGCCCACCGACACCGTCTACGGCATCGGCGCCGACGCGTTCGACGCGACCGCCGTCGCCGACCTGCTGGCCGCCAAAGGGCGCGGCCGGGACATGCCGGTACCCGTGCTGGTCGGCTCGTGGGACACCATCGAGGGCCTGGTCAGCTACGTGCCGGCCCAGATGCGCTCGCTGATCGAGGCGTTCTGGCCGGGCGGGCTGACCCTGGTGGTCGAGCACGCGCCGTCGCTGGCCTGGGATCTCGGCGACTCCCGGGGCACGGTGGCGGTGCGGATGCCGCTGCACCCGGTGGCCCTGGAACTGCTCGAGCGCACCGGCCCGATGGCGGTGTCCAGCGCGAACCGGTCCGGGCAGCCGGCGGCGCTCACCGCCGAGCAGGCCCAGGAACAGCTGGGCGACAGCGTGCAGGTGTACCTGGACGGCGGCCCGGCCGCGGTCGGGGTCGCCTCGACCATCGTGGACGTCACCACCGAAACCCCTCGAGTCCTGCGCGCGGGTGCCATCACCGTGGACGACCTGCGCCGAGTGGTGCCCTCGACGGTCGCCTGATCTTTGCCGGTTGTCCGCGCTTGGCCGCGCTCAGGCGTCGCGACGCGCGGACAACTTCTGATCAGGGTCGGATAACCTCTGCTCCAGTGCATCCCAGTCTCGAGTACGCGCTGATCGGCTGCATCGCCGCCGCCGGCAGCTACCTGCTGACCCCGGCGGCGCGTCGCATCGCGATCTGGTGGGGCGCGGTGGCCAAGCCCCGCGATCGCGACGTGCACGCCGTCGCGACGCCCCGGATGGGCGGTCTGGCGCTGTACGCCGGGTTCGCGATGGCGATATTCGTAGCCCACAAGCTGCCCACCCTGCGCGCGACGTTCGGCAGCTGGGACATCGACTGGGTGCTCGTCTCGGGCGCCATGATCTGCGCGCTGGGCGTCCTGGACGACAAGTACGAGCTCGACTCGATCACCAAGCTGGCCGGTCAGGTCGTGGCCACCGGCGTCATGGTGACCAAGGGCGGCGTGCAGATGACCACGATCTACCTGCCGATCGGGCACACCGGCACCCTGTCGCTCGGCACCGACATGGGCGTGCCGATCACCATCTTGCTGACCGTCCTGACCATCAACGCGCTGAACTTCATCGACGGGTTGGACGGCCTGGCCGCCGGGGTGACCGCGATCGGCGCGCTGGCGTTCTTCGTCTACGCCTACCACCTGGTGTCGAACAACTACATCGGCGTGGCGAACACGCCCACCCTGTTGACCGCCGCGCTTGCCGGCACCTGCATCGGCTTCCTGCCGCACAACTTCTCACCGGCCCGGATCTTCATGGGCGATTCGGGCTCGATGCTCGTCGGCCTGGTGCTGTCCGCGGCCGCCACGACGGCGACCACCAGCGCCGACCCCCAGTCGTTCGGCCGCCTGTTCGGCTCGCTGCCGCTGTTGCTGCCGTTCCTGCCGATCGCGGTGCTGGCGATCCCGTTCGTCGACCTGTTGCTGGCCATCGTGCGCCGGGTGCGCCGCGGGCAGTCGCCGTTCGCCCCGGACAAGGAACACCTGCACCACCGGATGCTCGAGATCGGCCACACCCATCGCCGGGCCGTGCTGCTGCTCTACTTCTGGTCGGCGCTGCTGGCCTTCGGCGGCGTGACGCTGTCGCTGATGCGCGGACCCGGGCTGGTCATCGCGATACTCGGGGTGCTGGCCGCGTTCGGCCTGCTGATGTCGGTGGTCCCCCGGCTGCGCCGCGCCAAGGGCCGGCACGCGGCCGGGCGCCACTCGGCCGGAGGCCGCCCGCAGCCGCCGCGCGCACCGGCCGTGGCACCGACGCCCGAGCCGCCGCGCGACCCGGTCGGCACCGGGCATCCGTGAGTGCCCTCCTGCCCCGCCCGGTCCAGTACGCGCTCGCCGTCGACGCCGGCCTGGGGCTCGTCGCCACGGCGATCGGGGCGGGCGTCACCGGCTGGTCGGGGGTCGCGTCCATGGCCTGCGGCTTCGCGATCGTCATCGCGTTCTTCACGGCCAGTGCGGCGGCGGTGCTGGCCGCCGAGCGCGTGTCGGTGCACCTGACGTTGCCGGTGGCGCTGACCGTCTACCTCACCGCGCTCGGCCTGCTGGCCCTGCTGATCGACGCGGTGGGCGACCACGGGCTGCTGCGCCGGCTGCCCGTGGCCGGCGCGACGTTGGCTGCTGTCCTCGTGTGGCTGGGCGTGCAACTGGCGGCCACGGTGCGCGAAGCGGGCGCGCAGTAGACGCCTCGGGCGGGCCGATGTCAAGCGCACCGTTCTGTGACTGCTAATCTCTAGGTGCGATGCCTGAGGGACCCGAGCCACGTCCTGGAGACGCCGGCGTTGGATGGGCCGTCCTCAGTACGCTCCTCGCCGGAATTGTGGTGTGGGGCGGTATCGGCTGGTTGATCGACCTCTGGCTGCACACCTGGGTGGGCATCGTGGTCGGGATGTTGGTCGGCTTCGCCGGTGCGATCTACCTGATCATCCGCAAGTACGGCAACTGAAATCGGCGATCGAGCCGTCGGACAACCTGTGCCGGCCGGCTCGCACTGACGAAGGGGACGACGGGTGACCGTGGTAATGGCCGACCCGCCATGCAAGGGCGACAATGGCTTTTGCGCGCCGGGAACGGAGTCCTTTCTCTACAAGCCGTTCGTGAAGTGGGAATGGTTCAACGTCCACTTCCAGATCACCAAGATCACGATCCTGGTGTGGATCGCCGTCGCGCTGCTGATCGTGCTGTTCCTGGCTGCGGTCCGCAAGCCGAAGATCGTGCCCGGCCGCGGGCAATGGATGGCCGAGTCGCTGTACGGCCTGGTGCGCAACAACATCGCCGAGGACATGATCGGTCACGAGGGCGTGCGGTACGCGCCGTATCTGGCGACGTTGTTCATGTTTATCCTGGTCACGAACGTTTTCGGCATCATCCCGGTCGCGCAGATCTCGCCGAACGCGCACATCGCTTACCCGGCGTTCCTCGCGATCATCTCGTGGCTGCTGTTCAACTGGGTCGGCGTCAAGAAGCACGGCGCGAAGAAGTACTTCGGCGACATCCTGTTCATGCCAGGTGTCCCGAAGCCTATGTACATCCTGCTCACGCCGATCGAGTTCATCTCGACCCTGATCGTGCGGCCGGTCACGCTGGCCGTTCGTCTTTTCGCCAACATGTTCGCCGGCCACCTCCTGCTGCTCGTCTTCACGCTCGGCACGACCTACCTGCTCAGCGTGCACAACTTCTCGAAGATCTTCAGCATCCCGTCGTTCCTCCTGGCGCTGGCCCTGACGTTCTTCGAGCTCTTTGTCGCGGTCTTACAGGCGTACGTCTTTACTGTCTTGACCGCGAGCTATCTACAGGGTGCCCTCGCCGAGGAGCACTGAGATTCCCAACCGGGCCGACGCGATGTCGGCGTCCGGTCCTTAGCCCCCGCAAGGGTCCGCGTGACGGTCACGCGAACACACCGAGAGGAAGCAGTCGACAATGAGCATCCTTGCCGCCGGCGTCAGCGGGCAGCTCGGCACCATTGGCTATGGCCTTGCGGCCATCGGCCCGGGTGTCGGTATCGGCCTCATCTTCGCCGCTTATATCAACTCGAGCGCTCGCCAGCCCGAGTCCGCGAACTTCACGCGTACGTGGATGCTGGTCGGGTTCGCCATCATCGAGGCGCTGGCGCTGTTCGGCCTGGTCCTCGCCTTCGCTCTCAAGTAGTCCCAGCCCCTGACTAGTGCGGAGTACTGCGATGCCTCTGGCGGAAGAGAACGTCCTCGTCCCGGCGATGGGCGAGCTGATCATCGGCTTGATCGCTTTCGCGCTGCTCGCGTTCGTGCTGATGCGCTACGTGTGGCCGCGTCTGGAGCAGGTGTACCGCGAGCGCCGGGACGCGATCGAGGGCGGCATCGCCCGGGCCGAAGCGGCCCAGGCCGAGGCGCAGCGCACGCTCGAGCAGTACCAGGCGCAGTTGGCCGAAGCCCGGAACGAGGCCGCCCAGATCCGTGAGGGCGCGCGGGCCGAGGCGCAGCGCATCGTCGAGGAGTTGCGCACGCAGGCCCAGGATGAGTCGGCGCGCATCGTGTCCCGCGGTGAGGAGCAGCTGCGCAACCAACGCGGCCAGGTGGTGCGCGAGCTGCGCGGCGAGATCGGCTCGCTGGCGGTGGAGCTGTCCGAGCGGATCGTGGGTCAGCACCTCGCCGACGACGCGCAGGTGCGCTCGACCGTCGATGCGTTCCTCGCCGACCTCGAACAGCAAGACCAAGCGAGTGCTTCATGACCGGTGCTGCTAGCCGTGCGGCGCTCGAGACCGTACGGGGGCGTATCTCGCAGCTGTCCGGACGGGCAGGGACATCCGGCGGCCTGATCGACCTGGCGCGCGAGCTGTACGCGATCGCCGACCTGCTGGTCGCGACGCCGGCGCTGCGCCGGGCCGTGGGCGATCCGGCCCGCGAGGCCGATGCCCGGCGCGGGCTGATCGAGCAGCTGCTCGAGGGCAAGGTGAGCGACGATGCGCGCGCGTTGGCGGCCACGGCGGCCGAGCAGCGCTG
>DASXYE010000089.1:0-28234 GCA_036502695.1 Jatrophihabitantaceae bacterium | reverse complement strand
CGTTGAACTGCTGCCGTCGGGCACGGCGCCCTCGGCGGCCACGATGATCGGCGCGTAGTGCGACTGGAACCGGCTCTCGACGTAGGCGCAGACCTTCTCGATCGAAAACGGCTGTTCCGGGATGAGGATCACGTTGGCGCCGCCGGCCAGGCCGGACTGCAGCGCGATCCAGCCGGCGTGCCGGCCCATGACCTCGACGATCAGCGCGCGGTGGTGCGACTCGGCGGTGGTGTGCAGCCGGTCGATCGCCTCCATGGCGATGTTCAGCGCGGTGTCGAAGCCGAACGTGTAGTCGGTGGCGTTGAGGTCGTTGTCGATCGTCTTCGGCACGCCGACCACGTTGACGCCCAGCTCGTGCAGCTTGGTGGCCACGCCCAGGGTGTCCTCGCCGCCGATGGCGATCAGCGCGTCGACGCCCAACTCGTGCAGGTTCTCGCGGATCTTGGCGACGCCGCCGTCGACCTTGAACGGGTTGGTGCGCGACGAGCCGAGGATCGTGCCACCCCGCGGCAGGATGCCGCGCACCTCGGGGATGCCGAGCGGACCGGTCAGGTTCTCCAGCGGTCCCTTCCATCCGTCGCGGAACCCGATGAACTCGTGCCCGTACAGGCCGATGCCCTTACGGACGACGGCCCGGATCACGGCGTTCAGACCGGGGCAGTCTCCACCGCCGGTCAGCACTCCGATGCGCATGCCCGCTCCTCTTCTTGTCCGGATGCCGCGGGCAGCCTATCCGGGCCGGGTGCAACCGCTTCCGGCACCGCGCTACCGGTCGGTATCGGCGGCTATCGGTCGGTGTCGCGTACCAGACCGTCGAGCGCATGCCAGCGCGCCAGGTTGTGCCGGGCGTCGGCCAGCGCGTCGTGCTGGTCCGACGGCGGTTCGGGCAGCGGCGGACACCCGACGTCTTCCCAGCGCTGGCGCAGCTCGTGGGTGAACCGCGGAATGTGCCGGGGCAAGGCCCGCATGTCGCCCCAGAGCTGGGCCAGCACCACATGGTCGTAGGCCGACATCCAGGCCCACAGCTCGATCGGTTCGCCCGGCGGGCCGAGGAACGCGAGCAGGTCGGCCCGGATCCGTTCGCGACTGCGCCACACCGGATCAGCCGGTGGCGGCAGCTGCGCGAGGACGTTGCGGCGCACCCAGCTGATCGCCCGGCTGGCGTCGAACTCGGTCGAGACGGCGTAGAACTCGCGCCCGTTCTCGTCGACCATGCCGATCGAGACGAGGTCGATCGTCGTGCCGTCCTCGATGAACTCGCAGTCGTAGAAGAACCGCATTCAGCTCGCTCGCTCGATGGGTACCCGGTCGGCGGCTTCGCGAGTCACGGTGCGCGCCCCGAACGCGACGTTGCGGCCCTGGGAGGCCTTCACCTTCGCGGCGTAGACGTCGACGTATTCCTGGCCGGACAGCTGCATCAGCTCGTACATGATCTCGTCTGTCATCGACCGCTCGACGAACCGGTCGCCGGACATGCCCTCGTAGCGCGAGAAGTCCAGCGGCTTGCCGAACCGAACGCCGGGGCGCGGCCGCAGGCGGGGCAGGCGCCGACCGGTGGGCTGGATCGTGTCGGTGTTGACCATGACGCACGGGATGACCGGCACGCCGGCCTCCAGCGCCATGCGGGCCACGCCGGTCTTGCCGCGGTAGAGCCGCCCGTCCGGCGAGCGGGTGCCCTCCGGGTAGATGCCGAGCACCCTGCCCTCGCGCAAGATCCGCACCCCGGTGTTCAGCGCCGCCCGCGAGGCGTCGGCGTCATCGCGATCGATCGGCACCTGGCCGACGCCAGCCATGAACCTCCGAGTGAGCCAGCCCTTGACGCCCGGCGTGGTGAAGTACTCGGCCTTGGCCAGGAAGGTGACCTTGCGCGGCACCAGCACCGGCATGAAGAACGAGTCGGAGAACGAGAGGTGGTTGCTGGCCAGGATCGCCGGCCCTTCGGACGGGATGTTCTCGCGCCCCTCGATCCACGGCCGCCAGATCAGTCGCAGGAGCGGACCGATGAAGACGTACTTCATCAGCCAGTAGCCCACGAGCACGCCTCCAATTCCTGTTATGTCCCGACGCAGACAGTAGTGCTGGCATCTCGCTGGGTCTACCGCTGCGGCCGCGCTCGCCGAACCCGGTCGCCGCCGGGCATGATGAATCGGTCGTAAGAACGTCGAGAGGTGTCAGCGTGCCCGTGTTGCCCGGGGCCGAGCCGTTTGCCGCGGACGGCGGTTCCGTCGGAGTCGTGGTCAGCCACGGCTTCACCGCGACGCCGCGCAGCGTGCTGCCGTGGGCGCAGCACCTGGCCGCGGCCGGTTACACCGTGCGACTGCCGCTGCTGCCCGGGCACGGCACGACCTGGCAAGACGCCAACCGCTCGACCTGGCGCCAGTGGTACGTGGCGATTCGCGAGGCATACGACGAGCTGGCCACGCGTTGCGACACCGTGTTCGCTGCCGGGCTGTCGATGGGCGGCACGCTGGTGACCCGGCTGGCCGAGGAGGTGGGCGACGGACTCGGCGGGGTCATCCTGGTGAATCCGTCCTTGGCCACCGAGCGCTTCGACGCCAAGTTCGCCCGCTACGTCGGCCGGCTGGTGCCCTCGCGGCCCGGCTTCGGCAGCGACATCAAGGCACCGCATGAACCCACCCTGGGCTACGACCGCACGCCTATCCGCGCGTTCGCGTCGTTGCAGCGGCTGTGGCGGGTGACCCGGGCCGACCTGCACCGGATCACCGCGCCGGTGCTGATGTTCCGCAGCGTCGAGGACCACGTCGTCGAACCGCTCTCGGGGCGACTGCTGCAGCGCGGGGCAACGTCCACCACCGTGCGCGAGGTGCTGCTCGAGAACAGCTACCACGTCGCCACCATGGACCACGACGCGCCGCTGATCTTCGCCGGCTCGGTGGACTTCATCCGCGAGCGCAGTGACATCCGCGAGCACAGCGACACTGACGAGCGCAGCGACCTCGACCGCGACGTCGCGAGCTCGGCGCAGTGATGTTCGACAGCGGATCAGCCCGCCATGGCAACGGTCTGGACGCCGACACCTGGGTGCCCCTAGTCGACGTCGACCCCGACGTCGGCGAACAGTTGCTGATCGCGCTCAAGCGGGCCGCCATCCCGGCCTACGTCGAGCCGGCCGGCGAGCCGCACCGGCGCCGGCTGTTCGTGGCCTCGGCGGATCGCGGGGACGCGCGGATCGTCGTCGAGGCCGCCACCCGGGGCACCGACGGTCTCGTCCCGCTCGACGTCCTGGACGGCGTCGACACCGAGGCCGAATTCAACGCCCTGGTCGGCGAATGGGACATCGACACGATCAGCGCCGTCCGCTCGGCGGAACGCGACCTCAGCCGCGAGGACGCCGACTGGCGGGCCCGTCTCGAACCGGGCTTCTCGGCCGAGTCCGCCGAGGACGACGAGGAGCACTACGTCCCGCCGCCACCCCCGCCGCTCCCCCGGCTGTCCGGCGCCACGGTCTTCGCGCTGTTCATCGTGATCGCCTCGATCCTCGTACTGGCCCTGGGCGGCCTGATGGGCCTGGAGAGCGACTTCGCCTTCCTGGTCGGCGTCGGCGGCCTCCTGGTCGGTGCCGGACTGTTGATCATGCGACTGCGCGCCCGTCCCCCCGAGGACGAGGACGACGACGGCGCGATCGTTTGATCCGGCCCAGATCGGATCCGGTCTCGCCCCACTCGCAAGCTCGGGGGCAATCCCAGATCCGAGCGCAAGCTCCTTCGTCGCGCGCGGCCGGGCTCTTCGCGCAAGCGCTCATCGCGTTCTCGGTTGGGTTAGCTGGGTCGGGATTCGCTGTTGCGTGCGCGAGCGCTCATCGCGTTCGGGGTTGGGTTCTGCTCGGCTCACCTTTCATCGCAAGTCACCCCACACTTCATCGCAGCTCGCTCCTGTCACGTTCGTGATCAAGAGGGAGAAGTGGTCGCTATAACAGCCACTTTTCCCTCTTGATCATGGGACGAGGTCGGTGCGTCCACGGTGGGTCTTTGGGTGGTTGCTGGCGGTTGCTGGTCGTCAAGATCACTGCGCTCGTGACGCAACGTTTGCCGACACGACACCTTCAGGCTCGAGAACTGTCACGTACCGAGCGCACCCTCGGCGGTGGAGGTGGTCAACATGGTGACCGCAGAGGAGACGGTCTTCATCCTGTGGTGCCGGCTGACCGGAAACGACCCGACCGAGTTCGGGGACGACGAGCGCGAGGCTTTCCTCGCCCGGCCGCAGGTGCCCGAACTCGCCGCGACGCCGTACGCGGTGCTACTCGATGCCGGGATCACAGCGGCCCGCCGCGGTTCGCTGCCCCTCGAGAGGTGGCTCGGCGCGGTCCGCACCGTCCGGCCCACCGTCGGAGCCTGAATTCTTAACTAGACTGGCAGTATGCCGTCGCCCCTAATCCGCGCCGATCTGCCCGCCGTGGCATGACGGCCGCTTCGATTCCACCCACCAGCCGCCCCGCCATCGTCACCGTCGACGACGATCCCGGCGTGTCGCGGGCGGTGGCCCGTGATCTGCGTCGCCGCTACGGCGAGCAGTACCGCATCGTGCGCGCCGACTCCGGCGCCGAGGCCCTGGACGCGCTGCGCGAGATGAAGCTGCGCGGCGAGCTGGTCGCGATCTTCCTGGCCGACTACCGCATGCCGAACATGAGCGGCATCGAGTTCCTCGAGCAGGCGATGGATCTCTACCCGACCACCCGCCGGGTGCTGCTCACCGCCTACGCCGACACCGGCGCCGCCATCGACGCGATCAACGTCGTCGACCTCGACCACTACCTGCTCAAGCCCTGGGATCCGCCCGAGGAGAAGCTCTACCCGGTCGTCGACTCGCTGCTGGAGGCCTGGCAGGCCTCCGACCACCGCAGCGTGCCCGAGACGAAGGTCGTCGGGCACCGGTGGTCGGCGCGCTCGTCGGAGATCCGCGAGTTCCTGGCCCGCAACCAGGTGCCGTACCGGTGGTATCTGTGCGACGAGCCCGAGGGCGAGCGGCTGCTCAGCGCGGCCGGGGCCGACGATCGCCAGCTGCCACTGGTGATCACCCCGGACGGCGAGACGCTGATCGAGCCGACCGACACCGACGTCGCCACCCACGTCGGCCTCGCCACCCGGCCGAGCTCGGACTTCTACGACCTCGTCGTGATCGGCGGCGGCCCGGCCGGACTGGGCGCCGCGGTGTACGGCGCGTCCGAGGGGCTGCGCACCGTGCTGGTCGAACGCACCGCGACCGGTGGGCAGGCCGGGCAGAGCTCGCGCATCGAGAACTACCTGGGCTTCCCGGACGGGGTGTCCGGGGCGCAGCTGACCGACCGGGCCCGCCGGCAGGCCACCAAGTTCGGCGCCGAGCTGATCACCACCCGCGAGGTGGTCAACCTGTCCGTCTGCGGCTCGGCGCGTAAGGTCACCTTCTCCGACGGGGAATCCATCGACGCGCACACGGTCATCCTGGCCACCGGCGTGACCTACCGGCAGCTCGTCGCCCAGGGCTGCGACGGTCTGACCGGGCGCGGCGTCTTCTACGGCTCGGCGCTGACCGAGGCGGCCAGCTGCGCGGGGCGCGACGTCTACATCGTGGGCGGCGCCAACTCGGCCGGCCAGGCTGCGGTGTACCTGTCCGCCAGCGCCCGGTCGGTGACCCTGCTGGTTCGCGGCAAGTCGCTCGAAGACTCGATGTCCTACTACCTGATCCAACAGCTCGCCGGCATCGACAACATCTCCGTACGCACATGTACGGAGGTGCTCGAGGCGCACGGGTCGGACCACCTCGAACAGCTCACGCTGCGCGACAACGTCACCGGCGTCAGCGAGACCGTGCCGACCAAGTGGCTGTTCATCTTCATCGGCGCATCGCCGCGCACGGACTGGCTGGACGGCGTGATCACCCGTGATACCAGGGGATTCGTGGTGTCCGGGCCTGATCTCACGGTCAGCAATCCCAGCGGCCAGCCGCACGGCTGGACGCTCGACCGTCCGCCGTACCACCTCGAGACGAACGTCCCGGGCGTGTTCGTCGCCGGCGACGCGCGCGCCGAGTCGGCCAAGCGCGTGGCCTCGGCCGTGGGCGAGGGTGCCATGGCCGTGATGCTCGTCCATCGTTACCTAGAACGACTGTGAGAGAACTATGACCGAGTACCTGGCTTGTGATCGGGACGAGCTGAAGACGCTGTTCCTGTTCGAGAAGCTGACCGAGCAGCAGCTGGATTGGCTGTGCGATGCGGGGCACGTGGTCAAGGTCGATCCCGGCGTCATCTTCCGCGAGGGTGAGCCGGCCACCTGCCTGTACGTGCTGATCGACGGCGGCGTGGTCCTGTCGCAGCGGGTCGGCGCCGACGACGTCGAGGTCAACCGCAGCACCCAGCCCGGCGTCTACGCCGGAGCGTGGATGGCCTACATGGGCGATCGCGCGCCGAAGACCTACAGCGCGACGTTCCGGGCCACCGTGCCGTCGCGGTTCTACGAGATCGACGCCGACGTCTTCGGCCAGATGATGCGCGAGTGGTTCCCGATGGCGATCCACATGCTCGATGGCATGTTCTTCGGCATCCGCAACAGCCAGGCCGCCATCGGCCAGCGCGAACGGCTGCTCGCCCTGGGCTCGCTCTCGGCCGGACTCACCCACGAGCTCAACAACCCGGCCGCCGCGTCGGTTCGCGCCACCGCGTCGCTGCGCGAGCGGGTGTCGGGCATGCGCCACAAGCTGGCCATGATCGCGAAGGGGCCGTACGACCGGACGACGCTCGACACGCTGATCCGCATGCAGGAAGAAGCGGTCGAGCGCGTCGCGAAGGCGCCAAAGCTGACCCCGATCGAGGCCTCCGACCGCGAGGACGCCGTCAGCGACTGGTTCGACGAGCACAACATCGCCGGCGGCTGGGATATCGCCCCCACGTTCGTGCAGGCCGGCCTGGACGTCGCCTGGCTGGATCAGGTCGCCGGCACCGTCGACGCGACCGTGCTCGAGGGGGCCGTGCGCTGGCTGAACTACAGCGTCGAGACCGAACTGCTGATGAACGAGATCGAGGACTCCACCGAGCGCATCTCCACGCTGGTCGGGGCGGCCAAGCAGTACTCGCAGATGGATCGGGCGCCGTACCAGGTCATCGACGTGCACGAGCTGCTCGACAGCACGCTGATGATGCTCAGCCGCAAGATCGGCGAGGTGACGGTCGTGAAGGACTACGACCGCTCGCTGCCGTCCATCCCGGCCTATGCCGCCGAGCTGAACCAGGTGTGGACGAACCTGATCGACAACGCGGTGTCCGCGATGAACGGCAGCGGCACGTTGACGATCCGCACCGCGCGCGACAACGACTTCCTGCTGGTCGACGTGGGCGACACCGGTTCGGGCGTGCCGCTCGAGATCCACGAGCGGATCTTCGAGCCGTTCTTCACGACCAAGCCGGTCGGCGAGGGCACCGGACTGGGCCTGGACATCTCCTGGCGGATCGTGGTGAACAAGCACCACGGCGACCTGCGCGTCGAGTCGGTGCCCGGCGACACGCACTTCCAGGTGCGGCTCCCCCTCGTCGCCCCGACGGAGGACTAGGCCGACAATCACCGCGTGACCGTCCCGTTCTCCGCGCGTACGGCGTGGACGCGCAACCTGCAGACGCCGCTGCGGCGGTTCCTGCGTACCGAGACGGGTAGCGCCGCGATCCTGGCGGCGGCCACCGTCGCCGCGCTGGTCTGGGCCAACATCGACGTCGGCTCCTACGACCGGATCTGGCAGACCGACCTGACCATCCGGCTCGGCCACCACGCGTTGAGCCAGCCGCTGCGCGACTGGGTCAGCACCGGGCTGATGACCCTGTTCTGGTTCGTCGTCGGCTTGGAGGCCCGGCGCGAGTTCGACATGGGCGAGCTGCGCGACCGGCGACGGGTGGCCCTGCCCGTCCTGGCCGGACTCGGCGGATTGGCCATCCCGGTCGTGATCTACCTGGCCGCCAACGCCGGCAACGGCGCCGCCCATGGGTGGGGCGCGGCGATGTCGACCGATACCGCGTTCGCCCTGGGCGTGCTGGCCCTCGTCGGTCGCGGCCTGCCGGGCCGGGTGCGGTCCTTCCTGCTCACCGTGTCGGTGGTCGACGACCTGGTCGCGCTGATCGTGATCGCCTTTGCCTACACGAAGAATCTCGACGTGACACCGCTGCTGATCGGCCTGGGCATCCTGGTTCTGGTCGGCGTGATCCGTACCAGCCGGTTGCATCGCGGTGTCGTGTACGGGCTGCTCGGCATCGCCGCCTGGGTGGCGTTCTACGAGTCGGGCGTGGACCCCGTCGCGGTCGGCATGGTCATGGGCCTGCTGACCTACGCGAACCCGCCGACCCGAAGTGACCTGGAACGGGCCAGCGACCTGTTCCGGTTGTTCCGCGAGCAGCCGACTCCTGAGCTGGCCCGCAGCGCCCGGGTCGGCGTGGCGTCGGCCATCTCGCCGAACGAGCGGCTGCAGCAGCTCTACCACCCGTGGACGAGCTACGTGATCGTGCCGCTGTTCGCGCTGGCGAACGCCGGCATCGCGATCGACGGCCACTTTCTGGCGCACGCGTACGCGGCGCCGATCACGCTCGGGATCATGCTCGGCTACCTGCTGGGCAAGCCGATCGGCATCACCGGGGCCACTTGGCTCGCCACCACACTCAGCCGCGGCCGGTTGCGACCACCCGTCGGCTGGGCGGCCGTCGGCGCGGTGGGCATGATCGGCGCGATGGGATTTACCGTTTCGCTGCAGATCTCGACGTTGGCGTTCTCCGGCAGCGACCTGCAGGAGGCGAAGCTCGGCGTGCTGACCGCGGCCGTCGTCGGGGCCGTCGCGACCGGGGGGCTGTTCCGCGCGATCGCCTTGCTGCCGCCGCGGCGGTGGGCTCGGGCCGTGCTGGGACGAGCCGACGTGATCGTCGACCTGGCCGCCGACGTCGACCAGGATCGCGACCACTACCGCGGCCCGGCCGAGGCACCGGTCACCGTCGTCGAGTACGGCGACTTCGAATGCCCCTACTGCGGGCAGGCCGAGCCGGTGGTGCGCGAGCTGCTCGCCGACTTCGGCGACGTGCGCTACGTGTGGCGGCACCTGCCGCTCAACGACGTCCACCCGCACGCCCAGCAGGCGGCCCACGCCGCCGAGGCCGCGCACAAGCAGGGCGCGTTCTGGCCGATGCACGACCTGCTGCTGAACCACCAGGATTGCCTCGAGGCGGCGGACCTGGCCGGGTATGCCACCGAGCTGGGCCTGGACGTGCAGCGCTTCGCCGACGACCTGGGCCGCAACGTCGGCGCCGCCCGGATCGCCGAGGACGTCGATTCGGCCGAGCTGAGCGGGGTGTCCGGCACGCCGACGTTCTTCATCAACGGCAAGCGCCACCAGGGCGCCTACGACATCGAGACGCTCACCGCGGCGGTGCGGGTGGCCCGCCGGCAAGCGCTGCTCAAGAAGCCGGCGCCGGCCCGGCGCTGAGGTCGAGCTCGACCAGTACCGGACGGTGATCGCTCGCGATCGTGACGTCGGGCGAGCCGATCACCTCGGCGGACACTATGCGAACGGCCGGATCGGCGAACACCCCGTCGATGCGGCGCACCGGGTCGGTCGCGCTGTAGGTGAACCCGGCCGGATCCGCGTCGGCGCGGTGCTCGGCGAGCCGCTGCCAGGTGGACGATCCGGGCTGGTCGTTCACGTCGCCGGCGACGATCACCGGCACGCCGTCCGGGACGAACCCGGTCAACGCACCGTCCAGCTCGTCGAGATGCCGCAGTCGCGGGGCCTCGACCAGGTCCAGGTGGGTGCCGGCCACCGCGACGCGGACGCCCCCCACGCGCAGCACGGCCAGTGCCGCACCCCGCTGGTGCAGCCCGAAGTCCTTGCTGAACAGCACATCCCGCGTCGACTCAACATCCACAGCCAGGCTGGACAGCAGCAGGTTGGCCGCCGCGGGGCGACCACCGCCGACGATCACCAGGCCGCTGCGTCGGGCCAGCGCGGCGCACTTCGACCGCCAGCGCAGGAAGCGCGGCGCCTCCTGGATGGCGACCACGTCCGGCCGGGCCGCCCGGATGACGCGAGCCACGGCGTCGCTGTCGTCGCGCAACGAGCGGACGTTGTAGGTGAGCAGGCGCATGGGTCAGACGCGGCGGCGGGCCAGGTCGGCGGCGCCCACCAGGCCGGCCTCCGGGCCGAGGCGGGCCAGCTTGACGTCGGCCGCGGGACGGAATCCCCGACCGGTCAGCGAGTGCCGGAACGTGTCCCGGGCCGGGACGATCAGCAGGTCGCCGGCCTCCGACACTCCCCCGCCGATCACGAACACGACCGGGTCGATGATCGCCGCGAGGTTGGCCAGGCCCCGGCCCAGCCACTGCCCCATCGTCGTGTAGATCTCCACCGCGGCCGGATCGCCCTCGCGCGCCGCCTGGGTGACGAGCGGCCCGGTCAGGTTGGCCCGGTCGCCGCCGGCCAGCTCGAGCAGCCGGTGCGCCGCGACCGGCGAGATGTCGGCCAGCTCGCGGGCGTCGCGGGCCAGCGCCGTGCCGGACGCGTACATCTCCCAGCAGCCGCGGTTGCCGCAGGCGCAGCGCCGCCCGTCCGGCACCACCGTCATGTGCCCGTACTCGGTGCCCACCCCGTACGCCCCGCGATACAGCACGCCGCTGACGACCAGCCCGCCGCCGATACCCGTGCCGAGCGTGACGCACACGACGACCCGGGCCCCCTGCGCCGCGCCGAAGCGGTACTCGGCCCAGGCCGCGGCGTTGGCGTCGTTCTCGACGGTGACCGGCGATCCGATCCGGTCGGCCAGCGCGTCGCGCAGCGGTTCGTTGCGCCAGGCCAGGTGTGGTGAGAACAGGACGGTGGCCCGGTCGTTGGCGATCCAGCCGGCCGCACCGATCCCGACGGCCACCACCTCGTGGCGCTTGGCCAGCTCGCCGACCACCTCGGCGATGACCCGCTCGGTCTCGTCCACGTCGTGGCCCGGGGTGTCGCGCCGGGCGGTGTCGATCACCCGGCCCTCGTCGTCGACGACGCCGCCGGCCACCTTGGTCCCGCCGATGTCGACGCCGATGGCGAGTGGCATCAGCCCTCGCCGCTGTCGGAGAGGTCGATGCGCTGCACCCGCGGCTGCTGCGCGGGCTGGGCGTGGCTCGTCGCCGCGTCGAGCAGGGTGCGCAGCGCGGCCACCATCGAGGCGGTCGCGTCGGTGATCTTCTCGGTGAGCTCGGGACGATCCCCGCGCAGCACCATGATCAGCTGGCAGAGCGGGCACCACTGGCATTCCGGGGCCCCGGTGGCGATGTGCGAGCTCTCACCGAGGTTGCGCCGCGCCCAGTCCTGCACGGCGTCGAGCAGCTTGGCCGCCTCGTCGCCGATCGTGCCGTGCGGCTCGGTCATGTCGTCTTCCGCCACTGCGCCGGATCGGGCCGGAACCGCACCCGCAGCTGCCGGTCGGCCAGCTCGCCGCCCACGACCTCGCAGCGACGCAGCATGCTGGGCAACGTGAGCACGCGGCGATGCCCCGCGACGGTCAGCACCAGGTCGTCGCCGGCCCGGGCCGCGTCGACGGCCGCCCGTTCGACCAGCGGCAGCCACATCCGCAGCACGTATTCATCGCCCTCGGTGTCGACGCTCATCAGCTCGACCGCCTCGGGCACCGCCGCCGGATCGACCCCTGGCGCCGCGCCGTACAGCGAGTCGGCCACTCCGCGTAGGGCCTCGACGCCCACGGGCTCGGCGTCGCCGTAGGGCAGCTCGCGCACCGGCAACCCCGCGAACGACTCGCGCAGCTGGGCCAGCTGGACGCGTTGCGCAGCCACCCAGCCGCTACGAAATGCGTCGCGCCCGGCCGGGAACACCCGGTTGGCGATCACCAGGTCGACGCCGTAGCCGTACAGGGCCAGCGCGGTGAACGTCCGCCGCGCCTCGGCCGCCACGACCGACTCCGGGGTGAGCACCAGCCGGACGCTGGTCACCGCCGGGTCGGCCAGCAGCTCGCGGACCGAGGCCAGGTCGTCGGACAGGCGCAGCAGCGCGTCGAACAGGCTGTCCGGCGGGATGACGTCGCCCTTGCCCATCATCGCCGCGATCGGCCGCATGCCCTTGGCCAGCCGGCGATGCGCCGGGAACACCTTCTGCAGGTACCAGCCGAGCGCCTCGGGCAGGGCCAGCAGGCGCAGCGTCTCGGCGGTCGGCGCGCAGTCGACGACCAGGACGTCCCAGTTGCCGGCCACCGCGAAGTCGCGCACCGCCAGCAGCGCCAGGACCTCCTCGACGCCGGGCAGCACGGTCAGCTCCTCGGCGGTGATCGGGTCGACGCCGCCCCGCGACAGCAGATCGAGCAGGAAGCGCTGCACCTCGTGCCACGCCGCCTCGAACCGCCGCTGGGTGTCGATCTGCGCGGCCCACAACCCGTCGACCACCTCGACCGGGTCGTTGCCCAGCGGGGTGTCCAGGGCGTCGCCCAGCGAGTGCGCGGAATCCGTCGACAGCAGCAGGGTCTTCACCCCGCGGTCGGCCAGCCGCAGGGCAGTGGCCGAGGCGGTCGTCGTCTTGCCGACCCCGCCCTTGCCGGTGAACAGGACGATCCTCACTTAGCCCACTGCTCTTCGCGCAAGCGCTCATCGCTGGGATGAGCTCCGTTCCTCGCTCGTTCCTCGCTGCGATGCTCGCTCATCAGGCCGCCTCGACGCGCTTCTTGAGCTCTTTCAGGGCGGTGTCCATGATGACCCGCTCGGCCTTGCGCTTGAGCATGCCCAGCATCGGGATGGCCAGGTCGATGGTCAGCGAGTACGTCACCTCGGTCGAGTCGCGCTGGGGGGTCAGCGGGCGCAGCGAGTACGTGCCGTGCTGCATCTTCTGCATCTGACCCTTGACCAGGTTCCACTCGACCCGCTCGTCCCCGGTCCAGATGTACTCGAGGTCGTAGGTGTCTTTCACCACGCCGGCGTCCAGGGTGAAGTGCACGCGCTTGGCCCGCCCGTCGGGGCCGTCTTCGAGCACCTCGGCCGACTTCAGCGAACCCGTCCAGTCCGGGTAGGCCGGGAAGTCCGCGATCACCGCCATGATCGCCGCCGGGGGTGCGTCGATCACGATGGACTGCGTCGACTGATCAGCCATGCGCGTGAGGTTACCGCCTGACCTATCCGGCCCAGTTCGGACCGCGCGGGCCCGCCACAGAACAGCGGGCCGCACGCGGATCCGAGCGCAAGCTCCCTGGCGGTCGCGCGCGGGCCGGGCTCTTCGCGCGAGCGCTCATCGTTCCTCGAGTTCATCCTTGAGCGTCCAGAACACCTGCTTGGCCCGGCGCCGGTAGGCCAGCACCTGGCGGTCGGCGCGCCGGGGGGTCAGCCGGCGGCCGTCCGGCGGGTCGAGCCGCAAGAAGTAGTGCAGCCGCACCCCGTCCAGCTCGGGCTGCAGCCACACCTCCATCGATCCGCCCGGCAGGGACCAGCGCACCCCTTCGGCGCCGCGCAGCTCGTCCGCGGCCAGCTCGAGGTCGGGCCACCAGCGGCGCCAGTTCGCCGGATCGGCGATCCGGGCGGCCACCTGATCCGGCTCCGCGCCGATCCAGGTTTCGTCGACGACATCAACCTGTGGCATGGCGTTACGATTTCATAGCAGGCCAGTGACGGCCGTCAGCTCGCTGTTTCGGCGCCGACTCAGCTAGCGTGGCGCACCACACACAGGCTCGGACCCTCGCGGAGAGGACACGGACGAGTGCGCGAACTGACGGTTCCAAGCAAGGCACCCGAACCCCGCCAACACAACACGGCGGACTACGTGTTCGAGAACGCCGCGAACGCCCCGGATCGGGTCACGATCCGCCGCCGGGTCGGCGACGAGTGGCACGACGTCACCTCAGGGCAGTTCGCCGCGGAGGTGCTCGGCCTGGCCAAGGGGCTGATCGCCGCCGGCATCGAGGCCGGTGACCGCGTGGCGCTGATGAGCAAGACCCGCTACGAGTGGACGCTCGTCGATTTCGCCGGGCTGAGCATCGGCGCCGTCGTCGTGCCGATCTACGAGACGTCCAGTGCCGAGCAGGTCGAGTGGATCCTGTCCGACTCGCAGGCCAAGGCGGTCTTCGTCGAGACCGAGGCGCACGCCGCGATCGTCGAGTCGGTCCGGGCATCTGCCGTCGACGGCCTGCAGAGCTGGGCGATCGAGGCCGGCGCGATCGATACCGTCACGGCCGGCGGCGCCGAGGTCACCGACGAGCAGGTGCACAAGCGGCGCGAAGCGGTGACGGTCAACGACGTCGCCTCGATCCTCTACACGTCCGGCACGACCGGCCGGCCCAAGGGCTGCCAGCTGCTGCACCTGAACTTCATCACCGAGGTCAACGAGGTCACCACCGAACTCGACCAGCTGTTCAACCAGCAGACCTCGACGCTGCTGTTCCTGCCCATCGCGCACGTCTTCGGCCGGGTCATCGAGATCGGCGCCATCGCCAGCGGCTGCACGCTGGGCCACACCGCAGACGTCAAGAACCTGCTGCCCGACCTCGCCGCGTTCAAACCGACGTTCGTGCTGAGCGTGCCGCGCGTGTTCGAGAAGGTCTACAACACGGCCAAGCAGCGCGCCCACGCTGACGGCAAGGGCAAGATCTTCGATCTGGCCGAGCGGGTCGCGATCCGGTTCTCCGAGGCCAGTCAGGCCGGCAAAGTGCCGCTACCGCTCAAGCTGCAGCACGCCGTGTTCGACAAGCTCGTCTACAGCAAGCTGCGCGCCGCCCTGGGGGGCAACTGCATCGGCGCGATCTCCGGCGGGGCCCCGCTCGGCCCCCGGCTCGGCCACTTCTTCAACGGCGTCGGCATCACGATCTACGAGGGCTACGGGCTGACCGAGACGACGGCCGGCATCTGCGTCAACCGCCCCGACGCGCTGCGCATCGGCACGGTCGGCCAGCCGGTCGGCGGCGCCACAGCCCGGGTCGCGGACGACGGCGAGCTGCTGTTCAAGTCGAACCTCGTCTTCGGCGGCTACTGGAACAACGACGCCGCCACGGCGGACGCCATCGACGCCGACGGCTGGTTCCACACCGGCGACATCGGCGAGATCGACGACGACGGCTTCGTCTCGATCACCGGCCGGAAGAAGGAGCTGATCGTGACGGCCGGCGGCAAGAACGTCGCCCCGGCCGTGCTCGAGGACCGGGTGCGCGCCCACTGGCTGGTGAGCCAGTGCCTCGTCGTCGGCGACCGGCAGCCGTTCATCGCCGCGCTGATCACCATCGACCCGGAATCTTTCCCGGACTGGCTGAAGCATCACGACAAGCCCGCGGACACCGAGTTGGCCGTCGTCATCGACGACCCGGCCCTGCACGCCGAGATCCAGGCCGCCATCGACGACGCGAACAAGGCGGTGAGCAAGGCGGAATCCATCCGCAAGTTCACGATCTTGCCGTTCGACTGGACCGAAGCCACCGGGCAACTCACCCCGTCGATGAAGCTCAAGCGCAACGTCGTGCTGAAGGAGAGCGCAACCGAGATCGCCGCCTTGTACAGCTAGGCTGTCCTTATCCCGCGCGAGCGCTCATCGCCTGGTGGTTGCGTCTCTGGTGCTTACTTCTCGTTACTCGTCTAGCAGGTCGCGGAGCTGGGCGGCGATGGTGTCCCAGCGCCAGTCGCGCTGCACCCACTGCCGCCCGGCCTCGCCGAACTTGGCACGCAGCGGCTCGTCGTTCAGCAGCTCGGCTGTACGTTCGGCGACCGCGTCGATGTCACGCCCGTCGACCAGGTAGCCGGTCTCGCCGTCACGCACCGCGTCGGGCGCGCCGCCGGAATCGCCCACCACCACGGGCAGTCCGAGGGCGGACGCCTCGAGGTAGACAATGCCCAGCCCCTCGACGTCCATGCCCCGCCGGCGGGTGCGGCACGGCATCGCGAAGACGTCACCGGCCGCGTAGTGCGCGGCGAGTTCGTCCGCCGGGACGCCGCCGGTCAGCACCACGTGCTCGGACACCTCGTGCCGGCGGGCCAGCTGCAACAGGTCGTCGTGGTAGGGGCCGCGGCCGACCAGCAGCAGCGCCGCATCGGGCACCGTCCGGCGGATGGCCGGCAACGCCCGGATCAGCGCGTCCTGGCCCTTGCGGCGGACCAGCCGGGACACGCACACCACCACCGGGCGATCGCGCAGGTCGTAACGCTCCCGCACGAACGTGCCGTCGACGCCGGGGTGGAATGTCTCGACGTCCACTCCAGGTGTGAGCCGGCGCAGCGTCGCCCGCGGGCCGAGCGCCGGCGCCAGGCGGCCGCGGAAGTACTCGGACAGGTAGGTCACCACGTCGCAGTGCGTCCCGATCCGCCGCAGGATCTGGCGCGCGCCGGGCAGCATCGCCCACCCCGCCTCGTGCCCGTGCGTCGTCGCCACGATGCGCTCGGCGCCGGCCCGACGCAGCGCCGGGGCCAGGATCGCCAGTGGGGCAGCCGCGCCGAACCAGGCCGCGGTGATGCCGTGTTCGCGCGCGACGGCCACGATGCGGCGCCGCGCCGCAGGCGTCGGGAGCAACAACCCGGTGGGATGCCGGATCACCGGGAACGGCTGCTCGGCGTCGAAGGCGGCCGCACCCTCGTAGTCCGACGCGTAGACGACGACCGAGCCGGGCGGTTGACGGATCGCGACCTCGTGTACGAACGACTGGATCCCGCCCTGGCGCGGCGGGAAGTCGTTCGTGACGATCAGCGTGCGCCGGGTCATCGCAGCTCGTCCTGCAGGTACTGACGCCACCGGGCGGTGAACTGCGCCAACGACATGTGCACGACGGTACGCAAGGCGTCACCGACCGAGGCGCCGGGTGCGGCCGCCAGGTGATACAGCCGGACCAGCCCGGCCGGACCGGCCAAGGCCGCGACGAGCCGGGCGGCCAACCACGCCTGCTCGTACACCCGGGGTAGCGCCGAGCCCGCGTCGGCGAAGTCGGTGCTGGTGGGCAGGGCCGCCGGTACCCGGCCGGACCGCAGCAGCGCGCGCAACTCGCCGGCGGCGACCGGCACCGGCTGCCCGGAGTTCAGGTTGCCCACGTAGTCGGCGAAACCCTCGACCAGCCAGGTCGGCATCGCGTCGGAGGTCACCGTCCAGGCCGCGACGTGGGTGATCTCGTGGCGCAGCACGATGCGCAGCCCCAGCGGGCTGAGCTTCGCCTGCCCGGACGGATCGAGCACCACGCGCAGCCCCGTACCCGGGTTGCTCGGATCACCGAGCGTCTGCGCGGCGATATCGGTGCCGGGCGGACCGCCGAGCACGGCGCTCAGCTCGTCGGCGCTGTCCGGCACGAACACGACGACGTGCTGCGCCCAGCCCGGACCCCACACGGCGGTGACGGCGCTGACGGCCGCGTCGACCTCGGCGGCCAGGCCGGCCACCTGGGTCGCGTAGCCCGGATGGGACAGCACGAGGCACCGCGCGCCGCGGTACGCCGCGACCGGGCCGAAGTCCCACGGTCCGTGCCAGCTCTGCCCGCCCTGGTCGACCAGGTCCGAGTCACCGGCGATGCGCACCTGCCCCGAGCGCCGCACGAACGTCAGCCAGACGTCGTGCGCGGTGGGCGCCGGGTCGAACCCGCGCAGCTGGTAGCCGAACGCGATCCGGGCGATCAGCACCGGGGCGTGGTAGCGGGCGGCCGCCTCGCTCAGCCCGCCGCCTGTGACCGGCGCCGACACCCGGTACGTCCAGGCGGCCAGCGGCACGGCGGCCAGGTTGTCGAACATCGCCGCCTGGGCGGTCCGGTACGACGACGCCGCCGCGCTGGTGTCCAGGTCGGCCAGGAACGCACGCTTGTCGTGCCGCACGACGTCGGTGCCGTGCCGGTCGAGCAGGGCCTGCACCGCCTCGACGGTGGGCGCGCCGGGTCCGGAGCCGACCCCGGTGCTCGTCGCGCCGTCCGACCCGGGCGGCGCGGCCGGCTGAGCCCCGTGCTTCGACGAGGTCGCGACGACGGTCAGCGCGACCGCCGCGGCCACCACCAGGACCAGGCAGGCGGCCGGAATGGCCCATCGGGGTAGACGTGACAGCGGGGCGGGTCCGTTGCCGGAACCCGCCCCGCTGACATCGTCAGGTGCAGCCGTCACGTCAGGCGGGTAGCACCCGCCCAGTCGGCCTGATCCTGGGAAGGATGGACGTACCGGATGCCGAGCGACTCGTCGGCGGCCGACACGGCCAGGTCGTCACCCACGTAGATCTCGACGTGGCTGATGTCCGGCGGGTACAGGAAGATCAAGTCGCCGGGCAGCAACTCGTTGTACGAGACGTGCCGGCCGTAGCCGTACTGCGCCGAGGCCAGGTGCGGCAGGCTTACGCCACCCTGCTGCCACGCCATCATCGTCAGTCCCGAGCAGTCGTACGCGTCCGGCCCGGCGGCTGCGAAAACGTAGGCCTTGCCGACCTGCGCGACCGCGTAGTCGACCGCCCGCTGGGCAGCGGCATTCGGCGCCTTCCCCACGCCGATGTCGCCGATCGCCTTCGGCACGGTGCCGTCGTTGGTGTACTGCGCCTGCTCGGCGGCCGTGAGCGTGGCCAACAGACTCTTGAACTTGTTCGTCTGCGCCTCGATGGCCTTCTTCTGCTTGTCCAGCTTGGCGGCCCGCGCTTGCGCGTCCTCGAGCAGGCTGGATGCCTTCTTCTGCGCCGCCGTGGCCTTGGCGTGCACCGCGTTGATCTGCGCGACGATGTCGGCCCGATGCGTGGAGATGAGGCTCAGCGTGGCGAGCGTGTCGAGGTAGCTCTGCCCGTCCTGGCTGGTGAGCAGGGCGCCCGCGTGGCTGAATGCCGACGACTCGTATTCGGCAGTGACCGTCTGCCGCAACCGGGACCGGGCCTTGTCGTAGCCGGCGGCGGCGCTCAGCGCGTCGCGCTGGGCCTGGTCAGCGGCCTTCTGCTGGGCCTTCACCTCGGCAGTGGCCTTGTTGTACTGCTCGGACAGGACCTCGTTCTGCCTGGCGAGCTTGTCGAGTTTGTTCTTCACTTCCTGCAGGGTCGGCTGCCCCGGCGTGGCACCCGCGACGTGCGGAAGCACGACGGCGGCTGTTGCGGCGAGGCCGGCCAACGCGACACCGGCGAGAAGCGATCGAACACGGCTGGGGGTCCGAGTCAACGCCACGGTCGGCGAAACTCCGTTTCTTCCTCGTACCGCCTACCGAGTTAGCTGACGGGTTCGGGCCGGAAGATGCCCTACGGTTCGGCGATCCGGCGCGACTAGGTCGCGCAGAGTCCCCGTACCGACTCACCCCAAGAACTCGTGGGTCCCCGGTTCGCCGACCTCGATGCTCCGCTCATCCGGAACCTCGATGCCGATGGCGATTCGGCGGTGACCGCCCGGTGACTCCCGGTATGGGGGCCAGTTGGCCGGAAGGTCGCGGGAAGATTACGGGATCCCCGCGCGTCCAGCAACGACGGGGTCCGGGCATTTCGAACCCCCGCTTACGCGATGTTACGGTGCGTAACGGCCGTCTCGGGAACGAGTCGCAACGGGGGTACCAGGCCGTGTTGGGCCAGCACCCCGACCGCGACGTGCTCGGCCTCGTCGAGGTCCATCGAGTTGCCCGGATTGCCCAACATTACGGTGACAACGCAGTCGCCGCAGGCCACCTCGCGCACGGTGCAGGTCTCACAGTCGATCAGCACGTCGACGCCTCCTTCGTTTACTCGACGTTCCCGATCGGAGGCTAGAAAAACGCTCTGACAATTTCCGACTCGGCGTGTCCGAGGGGACCGTCGACGCGATCAGATACGCGCGAGTAACACGGCCGAGTCGGCGGTCCACGCCCCGGCCCGGGCCGCGTCTTGCGCGACCTGCCGATCGGAGGACACCACGAGCAGGGGCCGGCCCGCCGGCTCGGCGTCGACGAGCCGGCGGATCAGGTCGTCGGCGATCTCGTCCGCGGCGCTGAACAGCACCCGCACCCCGCGCGGACCCGGTGGCGTCGTCGGAGGCCGTTGCCCGCCGTCGAAGGCGATCGTGATCTCCGCGCCCGAGCGGGCGGCCACGGCGGCCAGCGAGTTCACCAGCCGGGCCCGCTGATCGGCCAGGGGCAGTTCGCCGTACCCCGTCTTGGTGACGTTGTACCCGTCGACGATCAGGTGCGCGTTGGGCAGCAAGAGCAGCGCGTCGAGCGCGGCCGGATCCGAGACGGCCCGCCGCTGGGCGGACGATTCGGCCGACGCGACCGTGTCCGCCGGGCGCAGCGTCGGCGCCGCCAGCGACAGCTCCCGGCGGATGCCGGCCGCCGCCTCGGTCACCGTGTCGACCAGCAACCACAACCGCGCCTCGTCGATGTCGCGTTCGGTGCGCGCGCCCCGACGAGCCGCCTCGGCCGCCCGTTCGAGCTCGGCGATCCGGGCGCGCAGCCGGCGCGTCTCGGCGTCTCGGGTCGCCTCGGCGGCCTCGGCCTTGCGGGTCGCGTCCGCCGCTTGGGCCTCGGCCTCGTCGCGTCCCCGTTGCGCGGCGCGCAGCTCGCCGATCCGGACGCGCAGCTGCTTGCGCAGGTCGGCCACCTCCGACTCGGCCGCCGCCACCGCATGGGCCAGCGCGGCCTTGGCCTGCGCAGCCTCCGTCCGCAGCCGGGCCTTGAGCTCGGCGAGCTGGGCGCGCAGCTGGGCCACCTCGGCCGCACTCGCTGCGCTGCCGGCCTGCTCGCGCTCGGCCGTGTACCGGGCGTTGGCCTCGGCGATGATCGCCGGCCACCCGTCCGGGCGCAGCAGGTAGGCGACCACGGCGGTGTCGACCGGATCCGACGCCGTGGTCGACTCACCGGCGCGTACCGCCGCGGCCAGCTGCGGCAAGGCCTCGGCGACGGTGTCGGCCACCCGCGCCCGGAAGGCCTCGTCGGCATCCAGCGCGGCGGCCAGCTGGGTGCCGCCGAGCCGCACCCGCTTGCTGGGCGTGAACCGGGCCACCGGCCGCAGCGTGACCGGCAGCTCATCCGCGGCGAGCCGGCCGACCAGGTCGGCCGCGATCGTCACGAGCTGCTGGCGCGCAGCCTCACTGAGGACGACGGGCTCGTCGTCCTCACGCGGCTGCGGGCTGGCGGCCATAGCGCGAGGTTACGACTCCCGGCTCGGGCGCGCTGTCGCGTTTCCGTCAGACCCTGCCTCTAACGTCCAGTGCGTGAGCGCAGTACCCAGCGAGATCATGGTCCAGCCCAGCCTGGACGAGCTCGGCGAGCCGCTGCGCGAGATCACGTTCACCGTCGTCGATCTGGAGACGACCGGTGGTGCCGCCGGGTCGGATTCGATCACCGAGATCGGCGCGGTCAAGGTGCGCACCGGCGAGGTGATCGGTGAGTTCCAGACCCTGGTCGATCCGGGCCGCTCGATCGACCCGTTCGTCAGCGTGCTCACCGGCATCACCGACTCGATGGTGCAGACGGCGCCGGGCATCGGCTCCGTCATCCCGGCGTTCCTGGAGTTCGCCCGGGGCAGCGTCCTGGTGGCCCACAACGCCCCGTTCGACGTGGGCTTCCTGCGCACCGCCTGCGCCTCGCTGGCCACGCCATGGCCGCGGTTCGCCGTGGTCGACACCGCCGTGCTGGCCCGGCGCGTGCTCACCCGCGACGAGGTGCCCAACTGCAAGCTGGCCACCCTTGCGGTGTTCTTCCACGCCGAGACACAGCCGGTGCACCGGGCCCTGGCCGACGCCCGCGCGACGGTCGACGTGCTGCACGGCCTGATCGACCGAGTGGGCAACCTGGGTGTGCAGTCGCTGCCCGAGCTCAAGGCGTTCACCGCGCAGGTCACCGACGCGCAGCGCCGCAAGCGGCATCTGGCCGAGGGGATGCCGAACCGGCCGGGCGTGTATGTGTTCCGCGACGCCCAGGGCCAGCCGCTCTACGTCGGCACCAGCCGCGATCTGCGGGCCCGGGTGCGCCAGTACTTCGTGGCCAGTGAGACGCGGACCCGGATGGGCGAGATGATCGGGCTGGCCGAACGGGTCGATCCGATCGTGTGTGCCCACCCGCTCGAGGCCCAGGTCCGCGAACTGCGCCTGATCGCCGCCTACAAGCCGCGCTACAACCGCCGCTCGAAATTCCCCGAGCGGGCGATGTGGCTCAAGCTCACCGCCGAGGCGTTCCCCCGGCTCTCGATCGTGCACGAGCGCCGCGACGACGACGGCACGTACCTGGGGCCGCTGCGTTCGCGCCGCCAGGCCGAGGCGATCCGCGACGCGATTCACGACGCGGTGCCGCTGCGCCAGTGCACCGATCGGCTGTCTCTGCGCCGGATCGTCCGGGCGGCCTGCGCGCTGGCCGGCATCGGCCGCTGCCCGGCGCCGTGCGAGCACCCCGACGATGCGCCGGCGTACGGAGACCTGGTCGAGGTCGTGCGGGCCGCGTGGACGGGCGACGTGCGGCCGCTGATCGATCCGCTGCGCGAGCGGTTGGCCCGGCTCTCGCACGAGCAGCGGTTCGAGCACGCCGGCATGGTGCGCGATCGGGTCGCCGCGGTGGTGCGGGCCTGCGCCCGCATGCAGCGGCTGGACGCCGTGACGTCGATCGCCGAACTGGTGGCCGCCCGCCCGGACGGTGCCGGCGGCTGGCACCTGAGCGTCGTGCGCTACGGGCGGCTGGCCGCGGCGGCGGTCGCGCCCCGCGGCATCGACCCGTGGCCGGTGATCGACGCGCTGCGGGCCACCGCCGAGGCGGTCACCCCGCGGCCCGGACCGCTGCGGGCGGCCCTGGCCGAGGAGACCGAATGCGTCCTGCGCTGGCTCGAGGAACCCGGTGCCCGGCTGGTCGACACGTCCCAGCCGTGGGCGATGCCGGCGTTCGGGGCGGGCGGGCAGCGGGCGTTCCTCGGCAGCGACGCCGCCCGGTTCGCCGCCGATCCGTTCGCCGACCGGCGCCGCCTGCCCATGTCGCACCGCCCGGCCCGCAGCTCGGTGCCGACCGCCCGACCGGCGTGAGAGCGCCGTCCGGCCCGCCCACCCTGAGCGGCCTAGGATGAGCGGCGTGATCACCGCGATCGTGATGGTGGCCGTCGAGGCCGACAAGATCCCCGAGGTGGCCCAGGAGATCGCCGACCTGGATGGCGTCAGCGAGGTCTACTCGGTGGCCGGCGACGCCGATCTGATCGCCATCGTCCGGGTCCGCGAGTTCGACCAGGTCGCCGAGGTGATCGCCGGGCGGCTGTCCAAGGTCCAGGGCGTCGTGCACACCGACACGCACCTGGCATTCCGCGCGTACTCGCGGCACGACCTCGACGCCGCCTTCTCACTCGGCAGTCCTTAATCCGGCCTGGATCGGATCCGCGCGGGCCCGCCACAGAACAGCGGGCCGCACGCAGACCCGAGCGCAAGCTCCTTCGTCGCGCGCGGCCGGGCTCTTCGCGCGAGCGCTCATCGCGGTGGTGGTTGCGTTCCCGGTGGCCAGCGTCCGGGTGCGCCCGCGCGGGCGGCTCGGCCTCGCTCAGCCGCCATGGCGCAGGCGTTGGCTGGCGTCGACCCATCGGGCGAGCAGGTCGGCGCCGGCGCCGGACTCGACTGCCTGCCGCGCCGCGTCGATACCGCGCCCGATCAGACTGTCCACTGTGGACGGACCGTCGATGCCGTCGTAGACCGCGATCGCGGCGCCGGCGTTGAGGAGCACGGCCTCTCGGGCGGCCCCGCCCCGTCCGGCCAGCACTTCGCGAACTACAGCCGCGTTGTAGGACCGGTCGCCGCCCCGCAAGTCGTCCGGAGTGGCCGGCGCGAGGCCGAACGTGCGCGGATCCACTACCAGCTCGTGCACCTCGCCCCCGGCAGCCAGCCAGGCGCTGGAGGTCGTGGTGGTCGTCAATTCGTCCAGGCCGTCGTCGCCGCGAAACACCAGCGCCGTGTCGCCGCGGCGGGCGAACACCTCGGCCATCAACGGCGCCATCCGCCGATCCGCGCAGCCCACCGCCGACGCCGCCGGGCGGGCCGGGTTCGTCAGCGGACCCAGCACATTGAACGCCGTCGGGACGCCGATCTCACGCCGCGGCGGGCCAGCGTGCCGGAATCCGGGGTGGAACACCGGCGCGAAGCAGAACCCGATGCCGACCTCGGTGGCGGTCGCGGCGACACCGGCCGCGTCCAGGTCGATCACCACGCCGAGTTCCTCGAGGACGTCGGCCGAGCCGCACTGCGAGGACGCGCTGCGGTTGCCGTGCTTGACGACCCGCCGACCCGAGCCGGCCACCACCAGGGCCGCCATCGTGGTGATGTTCACCGTGTGCGCGAGGTCGCCGCCGGTGCCGACTATGTCCACCGCCCGGCTGTCCAGCGGCACGGCCGTGGCCCGGGCGCGCATCGAGTCGACCAGCCCGGCCAGCTCGTCGGCCGTCTCGCCCTTGGCCCGCAGCAGCACGACGAACGCCGCCACCTGGGCCGGAGTCGCCGCGCCGGCCATGATCTCGTCCATCGCCCACGCGGTTGCCGCCGAATCGAGGGGCTCACCGCGCATCAGCGCCCCCAGCAGCGCCGGCCAGGTGTGCGTCACCGGACTACGGGGATGCCCGTCAGACGCTTGCGCAACTGCTCGGCCACCACCTCGCCGGCGGCGACCGGATCCAGCGGCTGGCGCATGACACCGTCGGCGAGCGACCAGCTGGCCAGCCACCCGTCGTCCTTGCGGGCGATCAGCACGACGACCGGCGGGCAGTCGTCGATCTCGTACTTGAACTGGCGGGCCAGCCCCATGCCGCCGGTGGGCTGCGCCTCGCCGTCGAGGATCACCAGGTCGACCTCGCCCCGATCGATCTCCTCGATCACGGCGGCGCTGGTCGGGCACTCGATCCAGTCGATGCGCGGCAGATCCGGGGCCGGACGGCGCCCCACGGCCGTGCGCACCGCGGCACGCACATCGGCCTGGTTGCTGTACACGACGACGGTCACCGGATCGCTTGTCTGCGCGGGCATGCGGGCATCGTATCGGCGCCGCCCGGGCGCCCCGCCGCGTCCTCGTCACCCCTGAGCAGGAAGTCGGGCGACACGCCCTACCCCGCCGACTCCACCCGGCACCGACACCGCAATAATGCCAACCGTGACATCGACCGCCAGCGCGCCGCGCTTCGAGTCCAGCCGGGTGCATTCGTTGACGCGCCCGAACCTGGTCAGCGTCGGCACGATCGTCTGGTTGTCCAGCGAGCTGATGTTCTTCGCCGGGCTGTTCGCCATGTACTTCACGGTGCGCTCGGTGCACTCGAACGAGTGGCCGATGTGCCTCAATCCGCTCGGGGCAGTCGGCTCGGCTTGTGAAGAGCCGATCAAGCTCAGCCTCTGGTACGCGACGCCGTTCACGATCATCCTGGTGGCCTCGAGCTTCACCTGCCAGTGGGGCGTGTTCGCCGCCGAGAAGGGCGACGTCTTCAAACTGCGTCGCTGGTTCACCCTCACGTTCGTCCTGGGTCTGATCTTCGTGCTCGGCCAGGCGAACGAGTACCGGATGCAGGTCGCTGACGGCAACACGATCTCCAAGACCGGCTACGGCTCGGTGTTCTACCTGACGACCGGCTTCCACGGCTTGCACGTCATCGGCGGGCTGATCGCGTTCGTCTTCTACCTGATCCGAACGACGCTCGGCCGGTTCACGCCGGCGCAGGCCACGGCCGCGATCGTCGTCTCGTACTACTGGCACTTCGTCGACGTGGTGTGGATCGGGCTGTTCGCGACGATCTACATAATCCGTTGAGCACGGTGGGAAGGGACGGCATGAGCGACGCTCACGACGATCTCGACGAGCTGGGCTTCGAGCCGGCCGTCTCAGCCACCGGGGCCGACCCTGACGGCGCGCCGGGCCAGGCGGCCGAGGTCAAGGCCAGGGTGCGCTTGCCCAAGCGGCGGCGGCCCACTCGTCCGTGGCGCCGTCGCCTGGTCAACGGGGTCATGCTGGTCACGATGCTGGCCGGAGTGGGCGGGGCGTACACGCTGTTCGCCAGCTCGTCGGATGCAAACGGGTCGCAGACCAGCAAGGAAGACGTCGACGCCGGGCGCCAGCTGTACAACACCAGCTGCATCACCTGCCACGGCGCCAACCTCGACGGCGTCAAGAGCCGCGGACCGTCGCTGATCGGCGTCGGCTCCGGGGCCGTGTATTTCCAGGTCAGCACCGGACGGATGCCGGCGGCCGGGCAGGGCGGCAACGAGCCGCGCAAGGGCGCCAAGTTCACCGAGGAAGAGATCAACCAGCTCGGCGCCTACATCGAGTCCCTCGGCGGCGGCCCGCAGATCCCCCAGGGCAGCCTGCTCGTCGGCGACGACAAGCTGGCCGAAGGCGGCGAGCTGTTCCGGCTCAACTGCGCGCAGTGCCACGGCACCACCGGCAAGGGCGCGCCGCTGTCCGCCGGCAAGGTCGCGCCCGGCCTGCGCAGCGCCACCAACCGCCAGATCTACGCCGCGATGCTGTCCGGGCCGGAGAGCATGCCCGTCTTCAGCGACAACCTCATCACGCCGGATCAGAAGAAGGCGATCATCACCTACGTGCAGTCGCTCGAGGCGTCCAAGGATCCGGGCGGCAACGGGCTGGACCGCATCGGGCCGGTGTCTGAGGGCCTGGTGATCTGGATCCTGGGCATCGGCGCGATGATGATCGTGATCTTGTGGATTGGATCGAAGACGTGAGCGGCGACAGCTTCATCCCGTCCGAGGACGAGCTTCGGGCGATGAACACCGAGCAGGCCATGATGGCCGGCGCCGAGGCCGACGACGTCTACGTCGTGCACCGGCGCAACCGGTTCCCGGTGCCGGGCACGAAGGCCGAGAAGCGCGCCGAGCGCACCGTGGCCGGGCTGTTCGTGCTGGCCGCGCTGGCCGGTGTGGGCTTCATCGTCGCGTTCATCGCGGTGCCCTACCACTACAAGACGCCCAACCACAGCCAGAACTTCCGCTTCTACACGCCGATCCTCGGTGGCCTGCTCGGCATCATGCTGGCCGCGCTGGGCATCGGCGCGATCTTGTGGGCCAAGTGGCTCATGCCCGAAGAGGAGCTCGAGCAGGAGCGTCACGACGAAGTGCAGCCGGGCGAGCCCGAAGAGCAGGTGATGACCGGCGCCACGCTGATGTCGGGCATCAACGACACCGGGCTGCCCCGCCGCTCGCTGCTCGTCCGGACGTTGGGCCTGGCCGGTGGCGCCATGGCGACCGTCCCGCTCGTGGTCCTGGTCGGCGGGCTGCTCAAGGCGCCACGCAAGACGCTGTTCCACACGCTCTACCGGCCGGACCCGAAGAAGTACCCGAACGGCATCCCACTCGTGTACTCCGACGGCCGGCGGGTCAGCCCGAACGACCTCGAGGCAGGCAGCATCGCGACCGTGTTCCCAGGCGTGCCGGGCGGGGTGAAGAACGCCAGCTCACCCACCCTGCTGATCCGGCTGCGACCGGGGCAGGGTCAGCAGATCAAGGCGCGCAAGGGTCAGGCCGACTGGGGCTGGGAGGACTTCCTCGCCTACTCCAAGATCTGCACGCACGCCGGCTGCCCGGCGTCGCTGTACGAGCAGCAGACGACCCGCCTGCTGTGCCCGTGCCACCAGTCGCAGTTCGAGCTGCTCAAGGACGCCAAGCCGGTTTTCGGCCCGGCGACGCGCAGCTTGCCTAAACTGAAGCTCGGCGTCGAGGTCGTCGACGGCGCCCAGTACTTCGTGGCGCCGCAGGACTTCCAAGAACCCATCGGTCCCGGCTTCTGGGAGCGCGGATGAGCGAGCGGGCAGCACAGACGTCACGTCGGTCCGCCCGGCCCCGGACGGTGGCCGGCAAGTCGGCGCTGTGGGTGGACGAGCGGTTCCGGCTCGCCGGGCCGATCCGCAAGCAGCTGAACAAGGTCTTCCCGGACCACTGGTCGTTCATGATGGGCGAGATCGCGCTGTACTCGTTCATCATCTTGATCCTCACCGGCACGTACCTGACGTTCTTCTTCGACGCCTCGATGGGCGATGTCGTCTACAACGGCAGCTACATCCCACTCAAGGGTGTGGAGATGTCGCGGGCGTACGCCTCGACGCTGAACATCTCCTTCGACGTGCGCGGTGGGCTGGTCATCCGGCAGATCCACCACTGGGCCGCGCTGATGTTCATCGCGGCGATGCTCATCCATATGCTCCGGATCTTCTTCACCGGGGCGTTCCGCAAGCCGCGCGAGGTCAACTGGCTGATCGGTCTGACCTTGCTGGTGCTCGGTGTCATCGAAGGATTCGTCGGCTACTCGCTGCCTGACGACCTGCTCTCCGGCACCGGCTTCCGGATCGCCGACTCGATCATCTTGTCCATCCCGGTGATCGGCACCTGGGTCTCGTTCCTGGCCTTCGGTGGCAAGTTCCC
>DASXYE010000088.1:0-5742 GCA_036502695.1 Jatrophihabitantaceae bacterium | reverse complement strand
GCAGGATGCGGCGATCAGGATCGAGGCTCGCAAGGCGGAGGAGGAGAGCTGTACTTGACTCGTCCTGCCGACGACGACAACGCGGCGAGCGTCGATCCTGGCGCCGCAGGCTGCGCGAGAATTTCTGACTCGGGACACTAGGCGAGGTGCAGCCGGGCGGCTCGAGTACACCCCGCTCGGAACCGCCTTCTGCGCAACGGAATTCACCGTCGCCGAGCTGCGTCGCGTCTACGAGATCGTCTGGGACACCACGCTCGACCCGCGCAACTTCCATCGCAAGGTCACCGGTACGGCCGGCCTGCTGGAACCGACCGGCCACACGACGACCCGTGACGGGGGACGCCCCGCGCAGCTGTACCGGCGCGGTGGGATAGAACTGCTGTATCCGCCATTACTACGCGACGGGGGTACAGCGTGACATCCAGCCTCGATCCGGAATTGCTCGCCCGCGAAGGGCACGGCGCCGTCCAGGTCGACCTGCCGATCGAGGAGCCGCTGGTCGTCATGCTGGCCGGTCCGATCAAGGTCTGGTGGACACCCGGGCAATGGGACTCGCCGGCCCACCAGGAGTACGTGCAGTGGCGCGACGCCGTGCGCGTCGCCTGCGTCAAGGCCGGCTTCCTCGTGTACAGCCCGCACCGTGCGTGGCAAGGCGCGTGGAGTGAGTCGGCGCAGCGCGTCAACGACATGGCGATCGAGATGGCCGACGTCGTTCTCGACCTCACCCCGCCCGACACCGAGGCGGACGGCACCCTGGCCGAGGTCGCCTACGCCGACAAGGTCGGCACGCCAGTGCGTCCGCTGCCACCCGGCGACGCGCAGCTACTGGCGATGGCGCTGGCCGAGCTGGCCACCCTGCCCCGCTGAGCGACTACCCGACCGGGGCCGGCTCCGGCTCGCGGGGTTCGTCTCGTTCGGGGTGCGGGTAGGACGGCGGCACGCGCAGCACGCGGGCGAACCCAGCCGGTAGGTACCAGTTCCACCGTCCGAACAGCGACACCAGGGACGGGACGAGCAACGACCGCACGATCGTCGCGTCGAGCAGGATGCCGATGCCGAGCCCGGTGGCGAGCACCTTGAGGTCGGTGCCTGGCCCGGAGGCCAGCGCCGCGAACGCCAGGAACAAGATCAAGGCGGCGCTGGTGACCAGGCGCCCGGTCCGCCCGATGCCCTCGACCACCGCTGCGTTCGTCGAGCGGGCGCCGTCGTACTCCTCCCGGATCCGAGACAGGATGAACACCTCGTAGTCCATCGACAGGCCGAACAGGAACGCGAACACCATCAACGGGATCCAGAACGTAATCGCACCCGTCGCGTGGATGTTGAAGATCGCCTCCGAACCGAAGCCGTGTTGCCAGAACAGCACCATCAGGCCGAGGGTTGCCGCCACCGACACGATGTTGAGCAGCACCGCCTTGAACGGCAGCAGAATCGACCGGAACGCGCGTACCAGCAGCAAGAAGGTGAGCAGCGCGATCAACGCCAGCATCAACGGGAAGTTGCCGTACACGGCGTGCATGAAGTCGATCTGAGCCGGGCCGATGCCTGCGACCCCGACCACGCCGGGCAGCTCCTTCGCCGCACTCTTCACGCTTTTCACGACGCCGACGCTCTTGGAGTTGACGGTCTCCTCGTCCGGCATGAGCAGCACGATGCTTTGCCCGGCCCGGGTGCCGGCCGGTCCGGTCGGCACGAGCGCGTGCTGGACACCGTCGATCTGACCGAGCCGGTCGGCGGCCGCCCGGGCCTGATCGCTCGAGACAAGCACCTCCATCGGGGTGAGCGCCCCGGTCGGCATCCCGCCCTTCTCGAGCACCTGCAGGGTGTCGTACGCCTTGCCGTTGTGGGCCAGCGAGTCCGACGACGCGACGCCGATCTTGGCGCCGAGGAAGACGCCGAACAACGCGAACAACGCGGCCAGCGCGGTGATCGCCGCGAGCCACCGATGCCGTACCACGCCGGCGGCCCAGCGACTCCACGCCCGGCTGGCCCGATTCTCGTGGCGGACCTTCGGCCAGTCGACGCGCGGGCCGATGCCGCCGAGGATCGCCGGCGTCAACGTCAACGTCGCCAGCACGCTGGCGAGCGGGATCAGCGCGCCGCCGATCCCCATGCTGCGCATGAACGGCACCGGCAGCACGACCAAAGCCAGCAAGCCGATCGCCACCGTCACGCCGCTGAAGATGATGGCGTGGCCCGCCGTCTGCATCGCGACGATGACGGCGTCGTGATTGTCCCGGCCATGGTCGCGTTCCTCCCGCCATCGATTGACGAACAGCAGCGAATAGTCGATCGCGACGCCCAGCCCGATCAGCGCTATCAGGAACTGCACGATGAACGAGACATCCATGATGTAGGTGATCGGCAGCAGCAACAGGAACGCCGTCAGGATCGACACTGCAGCCACGATCAGCGGCAAGAACGCGAGGAACGACGCGAACACGAAGGCCAGCACCGCCAAGGCACCGACCGCACCGATCATCGTCTCGCCCAGCACGCCGGGCCCGCTGTTGTCGTCGCTGCCCGCGGCCAGCGGGTCCTCGCCGGTGACGCCGGCGACGGAGCCGGCGGGCATGGCCTTCTCGAGCGCCGATCGGATCGCCGTGGTCTGCAGCTTGGCTGTAGGTGACGGGTTGAATCGGTAGAACACGTAGGCGTAGGCGGTGCGATCGTCCTTGGTCCGGAACGCCTTGTCGCTGGTGTTGGCCTCGTCGATGATGCGGACGTTCGGCACTGCCTGGCCGACCGCGTCGAACGCCTTCGCCACCTCGGCCTCGTGGCCGGTGATGGTCTGCCCGGCCGGCATCGTCACCGTGGCGATGTACGGGGACGTGTCGCCGCCGCTGCCGAACGTCTGCTTGATCTTGTGCGCGGTCTCGGTGCCGGGCTGACCCGGCAGGGAGAAGTCGACGGTCAGCCGGCTGGTCGTCTTGCTCGCCAGGGCGATGCCGGCGACCAGGATGATGCCCCAGATGATGACGACCGCTTTGCGATGCCGAAGTACGAGTTCTGCCCACCGCTTCATGACGACCCCCCAGTCGCGTGGTGCGAGCAGTGTAGGCCATACCGCACCCGTTGTCGGCCTAATCATCCTTGTTCTACAAGGGTTTCCTGCCGTCAACCATTATGGGGCGATGGCGTCGATCGCGCGGTAGATGCGCTGCTCGGACACCGGCCGGGACGTGCCGAGTTGCTGGGCGAACAGGCTGACCCGCAGCTCCTCGATGAGCCAGCGGATGTCCTGGACGTCGGGCGCCGCCGCCCGGGCGGCCGGCAACGCCCGCACCAGTGCACCGAAAGCAGTTTGGACGGCCTGCACGCGCAGCATCCGGGCCCGGTCGACCTCCACCTCGCGGGGCAGCTTCTCGGCCCGCCGGGCGATGGCCCGGACGTACCGGTCGAGGTCACGCAGCCGATTCCGCCCGGTGGCCGCGACGAAGCCGCCCGGCAGCAACTCGACGAGCTGCGCTCGCATGTCAGTGATCGCGTCGGCCTGCGCGGGCGGGGGTTCCGGACGCAGCAGCAACCGCGCGTCCTGCACGGCGCCGAGGACCCGCTCGACCAAGTCGGCGATCTCCTGCGTGACGGACGGCAGTTCGCCCCGCACCTGATCGCGGACGGCAGTGAACGCGTCCCTCGTGAAGCTGTCCGCGCTTCGCGACGCTCCGGCGCCGTCTAGCGCGGACAACTTTCCATCGGCGATGAGGGAGTCCACGGCGGCATCCGCGCAGTCGTCGAGCAGGTCGGCCAGGCCGAGCAACCGCCCGGTGCGCGACACCGCAATGCCCTTCACCGGCGACGGCACCGTGAGTCGAATCAGTCGACGCAGCCCGGGCTTCGCGGCGGCGGCCTGCTCTAGCGGCGTGGCGAACACCCTTATGGCTACGGCATTTCCGCCGTCGACGAACGCCGGATAGCCCCGGACGCCGCGCGCGCCGTCGACCACCTGGGGCAGGGCATCCAGGTCGGCCGGCCAGTCGCGCAGCCCTTCGCGTTCCAGCCCGGTCGCGCTGGCCACCGCCTCACGGGCCGGACCGGCCAGCTTGGCCTGCAGGGCGCCGAGGTCCTTGCCGGCCGCGATCACGTCGTGCTGAGCGTCCTCGATCGCGAACGTCACGCGCAGGTGCGCCGGCACCTTGTCCAGGTCGAACGCGGCCAACGGCACCAGCACGCCGCTGCGCCGGTGCAGCTCGCGTTGCAGTGCCTCGAGCAGGGGCTCGCCACCCGGATCCATACGCTCCAGTACGGCCCGGGCGGTGTCCGGGGCCGGGACGAAGTTGCGCCGGATGTCCTTGGGCAGCGCGCGAATCAGGGCGGTGACCAGCTCTTCGCGCAGGGCCGGCACCTGCCAGCTGAAGTCGGCCCCGCCGATCCGGGCCAGCACATCCAGCGGGATGTGCACGGTGACGCCGTCGTCGGCGGCGCCCGGCTCGAACCGGTACGTGACGGGCAGTTCGACGTCGCCGTCGGCCCACACGTCGGGCTGCTCGTCCGCGACGTCGCCGCGCAGCACGTCCTCGCGGGTGAGCGTGAGCAGGGCCGGCGAGTCGCGACGGGCCTGCTTCCACCACGAGTCGAAGTGCCGCGCCGACACGACGTCGGCCGGGATTCGCCGGTCGTAGAAGGCGAAAAGCTCCTCGTCGTCGACGATCAGGTCACGGCGCCGGGCCCGCTCCTCGACCGCGGTGAGCTCGTCCAGGAGACGGCGGTTGTCGTGGAAGAAGTGATGCCGGGTGTCCCAGTCGCCCTCGACCAGGGCGTGCCGGATGAACAGCTCGCGCGACTCGGCCGCGTCCGGGTTCTGCACCCGACGCCCGGCCACGAGCGGCAGACCGAACAGGGTGACCCGCTCGCGAACCATCACCGCGCCGCGGCGGCGGTCCCACTCGGGCTCGCTGTACGTCCGCACCACGAGATGACCGGCCTGCCGCTCGACGTCCTTGGGATCGACGCGGGCCGCTACCCGGGCGAACAGGCGGCTCGTCTCGACCAGCTCGGCGGCCACCACCCACTCGGGCGGGCGGCGAGCCAGGGTCGAGCCCGGGGAAATGACGAACCGGGTGTTGCGAGCCCCGAGATAGTCCCGACTCGCCGATCGGGCAACTCTCGGCGGCGCAGCACCGCCAGACGTTGCCCGATCGGGGGCATCGCGCATACCGATGTGCGAGAGCAATCCGCTCAGCAGGGCGCGGTGGATCGCGGCGGGGTCGGACTCCTGATCGCTCTCCTGGATGCCCAGGCCGCGGGCGATCTGGCGCAGCTGGCCGACCAGGTCCTGCCATTCGCGGATGCGCAGGTAGTGCAGGAACTCGTCGCGGCACATCCGGCGGAACTGGTTGCCCGACCGCTCGCGCCGTTGATCGGACAGGTACCGCCACAGGTTGAGGAAGCCGATGAAGTCCGAGTGCTCGTCGGCGAACCGGGCATGCTTCGCGCGCGCCGCCTCCTCCTGATCGAGCGGGCGCTCGCGCGGATCCGGGATCGACAGCGCCGCAGCGATCACCAGCACGTCGCGGACACAGCCCTCGTGCTGGGCCTCGATGATCATCCGGCCGATACGCGGGTCGACGGGCAGCTGCGCGAGCTGCCGGCCAACCTCGGTCAATGCGTCGTCCGACGGGGACAGCGCGCCCAGCTCGTGCAGCAGCGCCATACCGTCGCGTATGGAGCGTCGGTCGGGCGGCTCGACGAACGGGAACCGGTCCAGATCACCCAGCCCGAGCGCCTTCATCTGCAGGATGA
>DASXYE010000087.1:0-5323 GCA_036502695.1 Jatrophihabitantaceae bacterium | reverse complement strand
GGCGTTGCCGGTCAAGGACCCGACGCTGCCCGAGCTCGCCGACAACCCCGCGCCCGGACAGCACCCCTACGAGGACCGCGACGAGCTGCACGACATCTACCGGTCCTGGCGGCGGGTCGCCGACTCCTACGCCGATCCGCGCGTCCTGATCGGTGAGATCTGGCTGCCGGACACGCAGCGGTTCGCCCGCTACCTGCGTCCGGACGAGCTGCACACGGCGTTCAACTTCGACTTTCTGGCCTGTCCGTGGGACGCCCGGCGGCTGCGCGAGTCCATCGACACGACGCTGGCCGCGCACGCGCCGGTCAACGCGCCGGCGACGTGGGTGCTGTCCAACCACGACGTGACCCGGCCGGTCACTCGCTACGGCCGCGACGACACGTCGTTCTCGTTCGCGGCCAAGCACGTCGGGCCGATGCCGTCGGATCTCGCCCTCGGCACCCGCCGGGCCCGCGCCGCGGCCCTGCTCGCCATGGCCTTGCCCGGCTCGCTGTACATCTATCAGGGCGAAGAGCTCGGGCTGCCCGAGGTCGAAGACATCCCGGACGGGCAGCGGCAGGATCCGATGCACTTCCGGTCCGGCGGCAGCGACCCCGGCCGGGACGGCTGCCGCATCCCTATGCCGTGGACGGCCAAGCCGCCCACGTACGGCTTCAGCCCGCTCGGCACCCTGAAGCCCTGGCTGCCGCAGCCCAGCACCTGGGCGCAATACAGCGTGGCTGCAGAAGAGGCCGATCCTCGGTCGATGCTGAGCCTGTACCGCGCCGCCCTGCGGCTGCGCCCGCAGGCGCAGGGACCGCTGCGGTGGTTGGACGACGACCCCGACGTGTTGGCGTTCCGCCGCGGCGACGCCTTCAGCTGTGTGATCAACCTGGGCACCGAGCCGGTCGCGATTCCCGACGGCACCGAGGTCCTGCTGGCCAGCGACGAGCTGGCCGAACGCGCACTGCCGGCCGACACCGCCGTGTGGCTGCGCTCCGAGCCCCCACCGACCCGCACCGAAGTGGAGACAGCGTCATGAAGACCTCTCGAGTACTGGCCGCCGCCCTAACCGGCGTCCTGGCCGTCGGCCTGACGGCCTGTAGCAGCTCATCCAAGAAGAAGAGTTCCGACAAGGGCGGCGACGTGACGCTGAGCGTGGTGTCGCTGAAACCCGGCAGCGAGAAGGCCGCGTTCGACACGTTCAACGCGCAGATCAAGCAGTTCGAGGCGCAGAACCCGCACATCAAGCTGCAGCCGAAGGAATACGAGTGGAAGGCAACGACGTTCGCGGCCCAGCTCGCGGGCGGCACGCTGCCCACGGTGTTCACGATCCCCTTCACGGACGGCAAGTCGCTGATCGAGCGGCAGCAGGTGGCCGACCTGAACAAGCAGTTCCAGACCCTGCCGTACGCCAGCCAGTTCAACCCGACGGTGATCGGCGCCGGCAAGGGTGCGAACGGCGACGTGTATGGCCTCCCTACCGCGGCGTACGGAGTCGGGCTGCAGTACAACCGGACGCTGTTCAAGCAGGCCGGCCTCGACCCGGACAGCCCGCCGACGACCTGGGACGAGATCCGCGCTGACGCCAAGCAGATCGCCGACAAGACCGGGCAGGCCGGCTACGCCGAGATGACCCAGAACGCCACTGGCGGCTGGATGCTCACCACGCTGACCTACGCGCTGGGCGGGCGCATGGAGTCCGACGACGGCAAGACCGCCACGGTGAACAACCCGCAGACCAAGGCGGCCCTGCAGAAGCTGCACGACATGCGCTGGGACGACAAGGCCATGGGCAGCAACTTCCTCTACGACTGGGGCTCCATCAACCAGGCCTTCGCCGCCGGCAAGATCGGCATGTACATGGGCGGCTCGGACGTCTACACCAGCCTCGTCCAGCAGAACAAGATCAAGCCGGACGACTACGGCCTGGCCGCGTTGCCGCTCGACTCGTCGTCGTCCGGTTCCGGCATCCTCGGTGGCGGCACGCTGGCCGTGGTGAGCACGAAGGCATCCGAGGCGCAGAAGGACGCCGCCGTGAAGTGGATCGACTTCTACTACATGCACAAGCTGACCACCCAGGACGGCGCCCAGCTCGACGCCAAGACGCTGGCCGCGGGCAAGCAGCCGGTCGGCACGCCCGCGTTGCCCATCTTCAACAAGGGCCTGCTGGACAAGTACAACGGCTGGATCTCGAGCTACGTCAACGTGCCGCTGCCGCAGATGAAGTCCTTCACCGACGGGGTGTTCTCGCAGAAGCTGGTCTCCGAGCCGGCCGCGCACACGCAGGAGCTGTACACCGCGCTCGACCCGGTCGTGCAGGCCGTCCTGACGAACAAGGGCGCGAACATCGACTCCCTGCTGGACAAGGCCAACGGCGACATCCAGAACATCCTCAACCGCGGCTGACGGCATGGCCTCGGCTCCTCCCGACGTGTTCGACCGTCAGCGCACCCTGGTGCGCCGACGGTCGAGCAACAACTCGGCGCCGGACGCGTCTGCCACCCCTGCGCGGCGCGTCCGGCGCTCACCACTCAGCTGGGTCCGCGGCGGTGGGCTGTCGACGCTGATCTTCCTGGCGCCGATGCTCGTCGTGTTCGGCGTGTTCTCGTGGTACCCGATCGTGCGTGCCGTCGTCATGAGCCTGCAGGAGACCAACCTTGCGACGGCGGCGCAGTGGGTCGGACTGCAGAACTTCCGGCACGTGCTGGACGATCCGCTGCTCGGCACCGCGGTGCGCAACACGCTGTACTTCACGTTCCTGGCGCTGGTGTTCGGCTACCCCATCCCGCTGGTGATGGCCGTGCTGATGAGCGAGGTGCGGAAGTGGCGCGGGCTGTACTCGGCGCTGGCCTACCTGCCGGTGGTGGTACCGCCCGTGGTGGCCGTGCTGCTGTGGAAGTTCTTCTACGACGGCAGCCCCACCGGGGTGTTCAACACGGTGGCCGGCTGGTTCGGGCTCGGCCCGTACCCGTGGTTGCAGTCCGAGTCCACAGCGATGCCGTCGCTGGTGCTCGAGGCCACATGGGCGGCAGCGGGCGGCACGGTGATCATCTACCTCGCGGCGTTGCTGTCCGTGCCGCCCGAGCTGTACGACGCGGCGTCGGTGGACGGGGCCTCGACGTGGCGCAAGGTCTGGCACGTCACGATGCCGCAGCTGCGCGGCATCATGCTGATCACCCTTATCCTGCAGCTGATCGGCACCGCGCAGGTGTTCCTCGAGCCGTACCTGTTCACCGGCGGCGGTCCGTCGAACTCGACGCTGACCGTGCTGCTGCTGATCTACAACTACGCGTTCGGCAACAGCCTGGGCGGTGACTACGGCGCCGCGACGGCGTTGTCGGTGATGCTGGCCGGCGCGCTCGCCATCCTGTCGGCGGTGTACTTCCGACTCACCCGATCGTGGAGCACCTCATGATCTTCTCGTCCAGCGACCGGCGCCGCCGTACCGTGCGGTACGGACTCGGGACCACGCACAGCATCCTGCTCGCCCTGCTGATCGTGATCGGGCTCGGGCCGATCCTGTGGCTGGCCAAGGCGGCGATCACCCCGACGCAGGACACCTTGCGCCAGCCCATGGCGTTCTGGCCGCACGGCATGGACTGGGGCAACCTGACGACGGCCTGGGACACCATGCTGCTCGGCCACGTCATCATGAACACGATCTGGCTGGCCGCCGGGTCGTGGGTCTCGCAGATCGTGGTGGCGACGACAGCCGGCTACGCGCTGTCGGTGCTCAAGCCGAAGTACGGACCGATCCTGAACGGGCTGGTGCTCGGCACGCTGCTCGTACCTACCGTCGTGCTGCTCGTCCCGCTGTACCTGACGATCCTGCACCCGCCGGGCTGGGGCCACTCGCTGCTCAACTCGTTCTGGGCGGTGTGGCTGCCCGCCGGCGCCAACGCGTTCAACATCCTGCTGATCAAGCGCTTCTTCGACAACCTGCCCCGCGAGATCTTCGAGGCGGCGCGCGTCGACGGGGCCGGCCCGTTCCGGCTGTTCTGGACTATCGTGCTGCCGATGTCGCGGCCGATCCTGGGCGTCGTCTCGGTGTTCGCGATCATCGCGTCCTGGAAGGACTTCCTCTGGCCGCTGCTCGTGCTGCCCGATCCCGGCAAGCAACCGCTGTCGGTGCGGCTGCCCACCCTGGCCGGCAGTGTCGAGCTCGACATCCTGCTGGCCGGTCTGCTCATCGCGACGCTCATCCCGATCGCGCTGTTCCTACTGGTCCAGCGGCTGTTCCTGCGCGGCGCCAGTCTGGGAGGTGCGCTCAAGGGCTGACTACGCACAGGGACTGACCACTCCTAGGGCGAGTCGAGGTGGCTCGCCCGGTCCCCCAGAGGAGGAATCATGTCCCATCGAATCCGCACCGCACTGTTCGCAGCAGTGACGGTCACGGCGCTTGCCGTGGCGGTGCATCCACCCGGCGCGGCGGCCGCACCACTGGGCGCCGCGCCACCGACGGCCGCGCCACCGGCCGCCGTGCCGTCGGCTGCTACGCCGTTGGTCGGCGCGGCCATCAACGGCATGACCGAGTACGAGGCCGAGTCCGCGTCGACGAACGGGAGCGTGATCGGTCCCGACTACACGCAGGGCGACCTGGCCACCGAAGCGTCGGGGCGCAAGGCCGTGCAGCTCAGCGCCGGCCAGTCGGTGCAGTTCTCCCTTACCGCATCGGCTAATGCGCTCGACGTGCACTACTCGCTGAGCCAGGGCGCGTCGGGCAGCCTGTCGGTGTACGTGAACGGTTCGAAGCTCGGCACGGGGCTCGCGCTCACGTCCCAGTACAGCTACATCTCGACGCCGGGCATCCAGGGCAGTATGACGCACCACTTCTACGACGACGCCCGGATGCTGCTGGGCCAGCAGCTGAACGCCGGCGACACCGTCAAGCTGCAGGTGGACGGCGGCGACACGGCCGCGACCATCGACGTGGCCGACCTGTTCCAGGTGCCGGCCGCCGCGAGCCAGCCGGGTAACTCGATCTCGGTGGTGGACGACGGCGCCGACCCGTCCGGCAACGGCGACTCGGCGAACGCGTTCCGCCAGGCGATCAACGACGCCGCCGCGCAAGGCAAGTCGGTGTGGATCCCGCCGGGCACGTTCCGCGTCACGTCGTCGCTGCAGGCCAACGCGGTGACGATGTCCGGGGCCGGCAGCTGGTGCTCGATCGTGCGCGCGAACGCGTTCATCAACAACCCGACGTCGTCCGTGCCGGGGCCGGTGAACCTGAGCAACTTCGCCATCCTCGGCTCGACGGTGGGCCGCCACGACGACAGCACGCAGAACGCCATCAACGGATCGCTGGGCTCGGGGTCCACAGTGGACGGTCTGTGGATCCAGA
>DASXYE010000086.1:0-2793 GCA_036502695.1 Jatrophihabitantaceae bacterium | reverse complement strand
TCGACGAGATCGTCGCGCCCGGCAAGAACGTGTACGAGCCGAACGGACCGTGGCCGGTACCGGCGCTGCGGCCCGAGCGGCGCCGCCGCCCGCTGGGGGAGCGCTCGGCGGCTTGAGCCGTACCGGCGGCCGCCTGAGCCGGGCCGGCGGTCGCGTGAGCCGTACGCTCGACGGATGGCGGTCATGACGACGCGGCGGGCGATCGTGCGGCTGCGCGGCGCCGACACGGCGTCGGCCCCGGACGAGCTGGCTGTCGAGGCTCCGCTCACCCTCTCGTTGGACGACGACGTGCTGGCGGTGCTGATGCGCACACCCGGGCACGACCTGGAGCTGGCCGCCGGTTGGCTGGTGGCCGAGTCGGGCGTGCGCCGGCCGGACGACGTGACGCGCATGCGCGAAGCGCGCGAGGGCGACGGCGTGCGCGTGTCGCTGGCCCCGGAGGTGCGACCACCGCGGTCGCGGGCGTTCGTCACGTCGGCGTCGTGCGGGGTGTGCAGCGCCGACCTGGTCGAGATGCTGCCGCCGGTGGACGGCCCGCTGCACTCGCCGGGCTGGACGGTGTCGCGGGGCGTGCTGGCCGCGCTGCCGGACGCGATGCGCGAGCGGCAGCGGGCGTTCGAGCGCACGGGCGGACTGCACGCCGCGACGCTGGCCACCGCGTCGGGCGAGCTCGGTGTCGTCCGCGAGGACGTCGGGCGGCACAACGCGGTCGACAAGGTGATCGGCCGGGCCCTGCTCGACGCGCAGCTGCCGGCCGTCGATCGGCTGCTGGTCGTCAGCGGCCGGGTGTCGTTCGAGATCGTGCAGAAGGCGCTGGCGGCTGGATGTGCCGGCATCGTCGCCGTGTCGGCACCATCCAGCCTGGCTGTAGACCTGGCGCGTACCTACGGGCTGCTGCTGGCCGGGTTGGTGCGTGGTGAGCGCATCAACGTGTACTCCGAGTCCGACCTGGTCAGCCCCTGATTCGCGCCCGGCTCAGCATTGTCAGGTGACGCGGGTGCCGGCCTGTCGCATGGTGACGCGGGTGCCGGCCTGCGGCAGCGTGACGCGAGTGCCCGCCTGCGGGAGGGTGACGCGGGTGCCCGCCTGGGGCAGCGTGACGCGGGTACCGGCCGGCGGTTGGGTGACGTTCTCAGCCATGTGCTCAGCTCCTTGTTCTGTACTTGAGTAACACCAGCCACGGTAGGCAGCGGCGCTTTCGCCTCGGTGTCGAGCGATGCCAGCGACGACCCGGGTGATCCGCGGACGCGCAGCGACAGCGCCCTGAAGGCGCGCGTGCCTACCGTCCGGCTCGGCAATCCTGCCCGGTCCGGAGGTCACGTGAGTCACGGCACCATGCAGCGTCCGTCGTTCTCGACCGTGCTGGCCGACCGCGAGTTCCGGGCCATGTGGATCGCCGAAGCGCTGTCCCAGGCCGGTGATCAACTCGCGCGCGTCGCCCTGTCGGTGCTGGTGTTCGAGCGCACCGGATCGGCGACGCTGACCGCGCTCACCTACGCGTTGACGCTCGTCCCGGCGCTGGTCGGAGGAACCCTGTTCGGTGGCCTGGGCGATCGCTATCCGCGGCGCGAGGTCATGGTGGTTGCCGACCTGGCGCGCGCCCTGCTCATCGGCCTCGCCGCGGTGCCGCATATGCCGTTGGCCGTGCTGTGCGTGCTCGTCGCGACGATGACCTTGCTCAGTGGACCGTTCGGTGCCGCTCAGCAGGCGCTGCTGCCGGACGTCTTGCCCGCCGACCAGTACCCGGTCGGGATGGCGCTGCGGCAGACCACCATCCAGGCGGCGTTCCTCGCCGGCTTCGCGGGTGGCGGCTTTCTCGTCACGGCCCTCACCCCGTCCTTCGGGCTGGCGATCGACGCCGCCACGTTTGTCGCATCAGCGGTCCTCGTGCGCGCCTGGGTGGGCCGCCGTCCGGCGGCGGTGGCGGTTGCCGAACCGCCACCGTTCTGGAGGTCGTCGCTGGTCGGGGCTCGCGTCATCTGGCGTGATCCGGGGATGCGCGCGCTGCTGATCCTGACCTGGCTGGCGGGGCTCTACATCGTCCCGGACGCGGTCGCGGCACCGTACGCGGTGGCGATCGGGGCCGCCCCGTCAGCGGTCGGGTTGATCCTGGCCAGCGATCCGATCGGCAGCGTGGTCGGCGGCGTCGTGTTCGGCCGGTGGGTTCCCGCGCGGTGGCAGGTACGCCGGCTGGGCCTGCTCGCTGCCCTGGCCGGGGCGCCGCTGCTGGCGTGTGCCACCAAGCCGCCGCTGGCCGTATCCATGCTGCTGTTCGGGCTGAGTGGCTTCTTCGCGACGGCGTACCACCTGCACGCCTCGACGACGCTCATGCGCCGGCTGCCGGTCGAGACGCGCGCGCAGGGCTCGGGGCTGGCGACGTCGAGTCTGATCACCGTGCAGGGCGTCGGCGCGTTGCTGGCCGGCGTGCTCGCCGATCGGATCGGGCCGGCCGCCACGATCGTCACCGCCGGCATCGCCGGGATCTGCCTCGCCACCTGGATCGGGACGGTCTGGAGCCACATCGATTCGGCGGAAACTGGCTAAATTCATCCGCCGGACTCGGATCCGGTCTCGCCTCGCTCGCTGGCGCTGGGGGGCAATCTCGAATCCGAACGCGACTTCGTCGCGTCCGCGTCGCGTCCGGCGGGCTCCTCGCGCAAGCGCTCATCGCGTAGCGCCGGATCGCGGCTCGCTAACGCATTCCGGGCGATGTCGGCCGCTGCGGCGACGGCTTCCGGGGTGCCGCCACGGTGACCTGCGGCCAGCCCGACCAGGAACGTGGTGAGTGGGGCG
>DASXYE010000085.1:0-5099 GCA_036502695.1 Jatrophihabitantaceae bacterium | reverse complement strand
GATGCGACGGCAGCCCCGGGTAGTACACCTGGCCCACCGCCGGGTGGCCGGTCAGGAAGTCGGCGATGCGGGCGGCGTTGGCGCAATGGCGATCCATGCGCACGCCCAGCGTCTTGATGCCGCGCAGGACGAGGAACGCGTCGAACGGTCCCGCGACGGCGCCCATCGCGTTCTGGTGGAACGCGAACTGCTCACCGAGCTCGGCGTTGCTGATCAGCGCGCCGCCGACCACGTCGCTGTGCCCGCCGAGGTATTTCGTGGTCGAGTGCACGACGACGTCCGCGCCGAGCGCCAACGGCTGCTGCAGGTACGGCGTGGCGAACGTGTTGTCGAGGACGAGCAGCGCGCCGTGGTCGTGGGCCAGCTCGGCCAGCCCGCCGATGTCGGCGATGCCGAGCAGCGGGTTGGTCGGCGTCTCGCACCACAGCACCTTGGTGGTCGGCCGCAGCGCCGCCCGCACGGCGTCCAGGTCGGACATGTGCACCGGCGTGTACTCGATGCCCCACCGGGCCAGCACCCGGGACACCAGCCGGAACGTCCCGCCGTAGGCGTCGTCGGGCAGCAGCACGTGATCGCCCGGCACGCAGACGGTGCGCAGCGCCGTGTCCGACGCGGCCAGCCCGCTGGCGAACGCCAGGCCGCGGGCGCCCCCTTCGAGCGCGGCCAGCGCCTCTTCGAGGGCGGTCCGGGTCGGGTTGGCGCTGCGGCTGTACTCGTAGCCACCGCGCAGGCCACCGACGCCGTCCTGCTTGTAGGTCGACGTCGCGTAGATCGGGACGCTGACCGCCCCGGTCAGCGCGTCGGGTTCCTGCCCGGCGTGGATGGCACGGGTGTTGAAGCCGGCTTCGTTGCCGGGGCTGCTCGTCACGCACTCACGATAGAACGCGACGCGAGTCGGGCCACAGCCAGCGGCTAGACACCTGCCGTAGGCTGCCCGCCGATGGAGTTGTGGCGATTGCCGTTTGGCCCACGCCGAGGCCGAGCCGCAGAATCAGGGACGGTCGTCGCTGTCCTGGCCCTCGTCGCGGTCGTCCTTGTCGCGTCAGGCTGTGCGAGCAGTCACCCGACCGCGGATGCGCCGCCCAGCACGCCGAGCACCACGCCCATCCCCTCGTCGACGCCGCCCAGCTCGCCCCGTCCGCACCCGACCTCGACGCGGCCCAAGCCGGCTCCGAAGACTCCCACGATTGCCCCCGCCGCGACCGTCCGGGCCGCGCTTGCCCGGCTGGCGGCCCAGCGGCCGGAGGGCGGGGTGTCCGTGGCCGCGCTGAACACCAAGACGGGCGCGCAGTTCAGCTACGGCATGACCAGCGGGATGCGCACCGGCAGCGTCGCCAAGCTGTTCGTGCTCGAGACCGTGCTGCTGCAGCACCAGGACGAGGGCACGCAGCTCAGCTCCTACGAGTTGGGCCTGGCCACCCCGATGATCGAGAACAGCGACAACAAGGCCGAGTACTCGCTGTTCCTCAACGCCGGCGGCAACCAGGCGCTGACCAGCGCCTTCCCCCGGCTGGGCCTCAAGCACACGGTGCCCGGGGCGAGCGACCCGGCGCTGACCACCACCGATGCCACCGACGGCATCCGGCTCGTGAACAACCTGGTGCGCCGCAACGGCCCGCTCAACGCCTACTCACGGTCACTGGCGCTCGGCCTGATGCGCAACGTCGAAAGCGATCAGCGCTGGGGGGTCAGCGCGGCGGCCGACCCGGGCACGTCGGTCGCGCTCAAGAACGGCTGGCTGTCCGTCGACAACGACAACGACGCCGACGAGAACGACGACGGCCGGTGGTTGGTCAACAGCGTCGGCGTCGTGACCGTGCACGGCCAGCAGGTGCTGCTGGCGGCGTTCACCCAGCACGGCCCCGACTACGACAGCGGCATCGACCTCGTCGAGAGCCTGGTCAAGGCCATCACCCCGGCCGTGGTGGCGCAGTAGATCGTCAGTGTGACGACGCCAGGTGCGCCAGGACGTCCTGGCGGGTGAGGACGCCGGCCGGTTTGCCGTCGATGTGCACGAGCAGCGCGTCGGCCGCACCCAGGGCGTCGATCGCGACGGTGACCGGTTCGCCCGAGCCGATGATCGGCAGCGGCGGGGACATGTGCGGCTCGACCGAGTCGGCCAGCGTCGCCTTGCCGGCGAACAGCGCGTCGAGCAGCGCCCGTTCCGACACCGATCCGGCGACCTCGCCGGCGGTCACCGGCGGCTCGGCCTTCACGACCGGCAGCTGCGAGACGCCGTACTCGCGCAGGATGTCGATCGCCTCGCGCACCGTCTCGTTCGGATGGGCGTGGATGAGCGAGGGCGTCTCGCCGGACTTCTGCCGCAGCACGTCGCCGACGGTGACCGTGGCGGAGCGATCCAGGAAGCCGTAGTCGGACATCCACCGATCGTTGAAGATCTTCGACAGGTAGCCCCGCCCGCCGTCGGGCAGCAGCACGACGACGAGGGCATCCGGCCCCAGCCCGGCCGCGGCCCGCAGCGCCGCCACCGTGGCCATGCCGCACGAGCCGCCGACGAGCATCCCCTCCTCACGGGCCAGCCGCCGAGTCATCTCGAACGAGTCGCGGTCCGAGACCGGGATGATCTCGTCGCAGATGTCGCGGTCGTAGGTGTCGGGCCAGAAGTCCTCGCCGACGCCTTCGACCAGGTACGGCCGCCCGGTGCCGCCCGAGTACACCGAGCCCTCGGGGTCGGCGCCGATCACCTGCACCCGCCCGTCGGACACCTCCTTGAGGTAGCGCCCGGTGCCGCTGATCGTGCCGCCGGTGCCCACGCCGGCGATGAAGTGGGTGATGCGACCCTCGGTCTGCTGCCACAGCTCGGGGCCGGTGGTCTCGTAGTGCGAGCGCGGGTTGTTCGGATTGGCGTACTGGTTGGGCTTCCAGCCGCCAGGCGTCTCGCGGGTGAGCCGGTCCGACACGGAGTAGTACGACCGCGGGTCCTCGGGCGCCACCGCCGTCGGGCAGACCACGACCTCGGCGCCGTAGGCCCGCAAGGTATCGATCTTGTCGCCGCTGACCTTGTCCGGGCAGATGAAGATGCACTTGTAGCCGCGCTGCTGGGCCACGATGGCCAAGCCGATGCCGGTGTTGCCCGACGTCGGCTCGATGATCGTGCCGCCCGGCTCGAGCTCGCCGGACTTCTCGGCGGCGTCGATCATCCGCACGGCGATGCGGTCCTTCACCGACCCGCCCGGGTTGAGGTACTCGACCTTCGCCAGGACGGTCGCATCCAACCCCTGCGTGACCGCGCGCAACCGCACCAACGGCGTGTTACCGATCAAGTCGACCAGTGACTCGTAGTAAGCCATGCCGCAGAGGTTAACCTGAATAGTTCGACGTCCTAGCACTACCGGTCCACCTGTGGGGGTGACGCATGAGTCGGGCCGCACGGGCACGCCGCATCGCCGCGGCCGCCGCGTACGGCGGCGGCGGGGTCGGCGCCTTGGGGCTGGTCGGCGGCGCGGCCCTGTACGGGCTGGTCATCGGCGAGACCAAGCTGGCCCGCCGACGCATCCCGGGAGCCGCCGCCGAGCCGCCGCGCGTCCACGACACGGTGTGGACGGCGCCCGGCGTCAACCCGCGGCGGGCCCCGATCCGGATGGCCGTGCTGGGCGACTCGACGGCGGCCGGCTACGGCGCGCAGCACCGGCGCGAGACGCCGGCGGCTCGGCTGGCGATCGGCATCTCGGCGGCGGCCCGCCGTCCGGTGCACGTCACGAGCGTCGCCGTGGTGGGCGCCGAGTCGAACATGCTGGCCGACCAGGTCGCCCACGTCACGGCGCCGGTCGAGCTGGCGGTGATCATCGTCGGCGCCAACGACGTCACCCACCGGATCAAGCCGGCCGAGTCGGTGCGCCACCTCGCCGATGCCGTCCGGGCGATGCGCGACAAGGGCGCCCGCGTGGTGGTCGGCACCTGCCCGGATCTCGGCACGATCCGCCCGCTCGCCCAGCCGCTGCGCTACATCGCTCGCCGGCTGTCGCGCAACCTGGCCGCGGCCCAGACCATTGCCACCGTCGAGGCCGGCGGGCGCACCGTGTCGCTCGGCGATCTGCTCGGACCGCTGTTCGCGCAGCAGCGGGAGATGTTCAGCGAGGACCAGTTCCACCCGTCCGCCGAGGGCTACGTCCACGCCGCCGATGCCCTGCTGCCGTCGGCGCTGGACGCCCTGGGTCTGCGCACCCGGTCCCGGTCGGCCAGCGCGTTCACCACCCGCCGGGCCCGTCCGGTCGCGAAGGCCGCCGCCCAGGCCGTGGCCCACCCGGGCACGGAGGTCGAGGGCACCGAGGTGCACGGCGCGCCGTCCGGTCGGCGCGGCCGCTGGGCCCGCCTGCGTCGCCGCCGCCCGTGGCCGCGCCGATTGTGGTTCGCTAGCCACGATGTCCAGGGCGTCGGAACCACGATCGGGAGTGAACATGCCTGAGGCTGTCATCGTCGCCACCGCCCGGTCGCCCATCGGGCGGGCCGGCAAGGGGTCCCTCGTCGACGTCCGCCCGGACGACCTGACCGCGCAGGTCATCCGCGCCGCGCTGGCCAAGGCGCCACCGGTGTTCGAGGACCCGTCGATGATCGACGACCTCTACCTCGGCTGCGGGCTGCCGGGCGGCGAGCAGGGCTTCAACCTGGCCCGCGTGGTGGCCGTCGAGCTGGGCTACGACGGGTTGCCGGGCGCCACTATCACCCGGTACTGCTCGTCGTCACTGCAGACGACCCGGATGGCCTTTCACGCCATCAAGGCCGGCGAGGGCGACGTCTTCATCTCGGCCGGCGTCGAGACGGTGTCGCGGTTCGTCCACGGCTCGTCGGATTCCTGGCCGGACACGCACAGCTCGCTGTTCGCCGACGCCGAGTCGCGGACGGCGCAGGCCGCGGCCGGAGGCACGACCTGGCACGACCCGCGGGCCGACGGCGTGCTGCCCGACATCTACATCCCGATGGGCCAGACCGCCGAGAATCTGGCCCAGCTGCGCGGCGTGACGCGCGAGGACATGGACCACTTCGGCGTCCGCTCGCAGAACCTCGCCGAGCGGGCCATCAAGGACGGCTTCTGGGCCCGCGAGATCACCCCGGTGACGCTGCCGTCCGGGACGGTCGTG
>DASXYE010000084.1:0-5588 GCA_036502695.1 Jatrophihabitantaceae bacterium | reverse complement strand
GCGGTCTGTACCCGGGAGTCGAGGACGGTGAGCCCGCGCGTCGCGGCCTGCAGCGCCTGGGCGATCTCGGACCGGTCGGCGTCCTTCGTCAGGTAGCTGCGCGCGCCGGCCTGCAGCGCCTCGCGCACCGACGTGTCGTCGACGTAGGTGGTGAGCACGACGATCGCGACGCCCGGGTGCTCGGCCGTCAGCCGGCGAGTGGCCCCGATGCCGTCCAGCACCGGCATGTGCAGGTCGAGCAGGATCGCGTCCGGCTGGTGTTCGGCGACTAGCTCCAACGCCCGCTCGCCGTCGGCCGCCGCGCCGACGACGTCGATGTCGGGCAGCCCGCCGAGCAGCAGCACCAAACCCTCGCGCACCGCCGCCTGGTCGTCGGCCACGACGATGCGCAGCGGCGAACTCATGACGCGATGTTCCCAGGCCGGGGCAGTTCCGCCGTCACGACCCACTCGGCGTCGCGGCGGCCCACGTCGAGCGTGCCGTTCAGCAGTCGTATGCGCTCCCGCATGCCGGTCAGCCCGTAGCCGCCGTTCACGGTGGACAGCCCGGACACGACGCCCCCCGGCGAAACGGCATTGCGCACGGTGAGCCGCACGTCGTGATCGAGGTAGTCGAGGCGGATCGTGACGCCCTGCCGCGGCGCGTGCTTGGCCGCGTTCACCAGCGCCTCCTGGGCGATGCGCAGCAGGGCCAACGAGGCGTCGGGCGGCAGCGGCACCGGCGAGCCGCTCGTGTCGTAGTCGACGCCCACCCGGTAGCGCTGGGCGTAGGTGTCACTGACCTGGGCGAGCTCCTCGGCCAGCGGCGGCGGATCAGTACGCAGCGCCTGTACGGCCCGGCGGGTCTCGACCAGCCCCTCGGCGGCCAACTGCTGAGCGCCGGCCAGCAGCTCGCCGGCCTGCTCGACGTCGCGGCGATCGGCGAGCACAGCGCGGGCGGCCTGGATCTGGATGCCCAGCGCGCCCAGCGAATGCGCCAGCACGTCGTGGATCTCGCGGGCGATGCGGGCCCGCTCGTCGAGCAGGTCGGCCCGGCGCTGCTCGGCCTGCAGCCGCTCGCGTTGGGCCAGCAGGGCGGCCGACTGCTCGGCCTGCACCCGGTACGCGCCCCGATTGCGCCCGACCACCATGCCGGACAGCACGATCGCCGGCACGCCCAACAGCGTCCCGGCCGATGCACTCACCAGCAGCCCACTGACCTCGGTGGCCAGGATGCCGGCCGCGGTCACCGCCAGCGCGGGAGCCAGGTCCAGGTCGCCGCCGGCCAGCATGGCCGCGACGAATCCGAACGCCGCGAACGCAATGCTGCCGCCCGCCACGGCGGAGCCGAACCCGGCACTGACCGCCATCGCGACGAGGACGATCGTCAACCCGTACCGGCCGCCCAACTCGGGCCGGACGTCGAGCACCGCCCAGGCGAACAGAGCCAGGCCGAGCACGGCATAGCCGATCGCCAGCGCGATGGTCGCGTAGAGCCCGTCCGCCCGGAACAGGGCGAACGCCAAGACGCCGACCCAGATGTAGCCGGCGGCCCGCGCGACCCAGTTGACCCTGCGCAACACGTGATCAGTATTGCCCGCCGATGTGGCCCGAGCCGTCAGCCGACGGGTTGATGGCCCGTCATACCGCGCGGTACCAGACGTCCGGCCCGGCGCCGTACCGAGCATCAACCCGCGCTCCGATTCGCGATCGGACGATCGCGGCGAGATTGGTTGCCATCAACGAATCACCACGCAACCAAGGAGCACATCGTGGCATCGGAACTCACCCAAGCGATGATCGTCAACGGCGTGGTCCTCGCCGTTGTGCTGGCCAGCGACCTGGGGCCGGCCCGCAAGATCGACAAGCGGCGGATCGTCCGCCCACTGATCTCCTCCGCCGTGATCGTTCCGCTGTTCATCACCAAGCCGGTCAGTCATGGCACCGGCCTGGCCGTCGAGATCGCCGGGGTCGCCGCCGGGCTGCTCGGCGGGCTGGCGGCCGCCGCGCTCATGCGGGTCCGCCGGCACCCCGCCACCGGTCAGCCGGTCAGCAGTGCCGGGGCGGGTTACGCCGCGTTCTGGATCGCCGTCATCGGCGCCCGCGCAGCCTTCTCCTACGGTTCGGCCCACTGGTTCAACCAGCCGCTGGTCGACTGGGCCGTCGCGAACGACGTGACGGCCGCGGCGATCACCGACGGGTTGATCTTCATGGCGATCGCGATGGTGCTCGTCCGGACGCTGTCACTGCGGCTGCGCGCGAACCGGCCGCCCGAGTCGACGCTCGTGGCTCAGGCCGCCTGATCCACAGGACAGCTGTACATCGGCCGCCGCTCACCCGAGCGGCGGCCGAACGGTTGTTCACGAGGCGTACGTCCGGCCCTTCCACGCTGCACCTCGTCCGAGCCAGTGCTGGCGGGCCGAGTCGATCGTCATGGCCAGGTAGAGGACGGCCGTGAACGGCAGGCTGAACGCGAGCAGAACGGGCTGGCGGTAGTAGCGCAGCATCGGCACGAACGTCGCGGCCATGAGCAGCCAGGTCGCGCCACCGATCGCCGCCGCAAGCGCACCGCCGAACAACGCGGCCAGCGGCGCGACGAACACCAGCCCCAACCCGAGCACCGTCCCGATCAACAGCCAGGCTGAGTATCGCAATTGTGAGAACGCACTGCGCGCCACCATCTGCCACAGATCGGCCAGCCGCGGATACGGCCGGACGCTGTCCACGTGATCGGCCAGGCCGAGCCAGATCCGCCCGCCGCCGCGTTTGATCATCCGCCCGATGGCCACGTCATCGATGACCGCCCCACGGACGGCGGCCAGCCCACCGGCCCGTTCGAGCGCGACGCGGCGCACCAGCGAGCAGCCTCCGGCCGCCGCGGCCGTCCGCGCCCGGGGCCGGTTCACCCACCGGAACGGGTACAGCATCGTGAAGAAGTACACGAAGGCGGGGACGACCAGGCGCTCCCAGAACGTGTGGACGCGCAGGCGGGCCATCTGCGACACGAGATCACGGTCGGCGGCCGCCCCAACGAGACAGCGCAGCGAGGACGGCGCGTGCGCGATGTCCGCGTCGGTGAACAGCAGGAAGTCGACGTCGCCGGCCGCGACGACCCCGGCGCGCAGCGCGTTCAACTTGCCGGTCCAACCGGGCGGCGGCTCCCCTGCGGTGATGACCTCCGCGCCCAGCCCGCGGCCGATATCGCCGGTGCCGTCGGCACTTTCGTCGTCGACGAGCAGCACGCGAACCGGCCCCGGGTAGTCCTGGGCGATCAGCGTCGGCAAGGTCAGCGGCACCATCGCCGCCTCGTCGCGGGCCGGCACGACGATCGCGACCGACGGCCACGAATCCGGCGCCACGTAGGCCGGCAGCCGCTGGTCGGTGCGCCAGAAGCGTCCCCACACACAGGCCAGCCACAGCCACGCCACCAGCGACGCCAAGGCAATCCAGGCCAGCACTGTCACGGCGCACAGGTTGCCAGATGCCCGGACATCGACCCGCCGCCTGGGGCCAGACTCGACTTTGCCTACCGTTAACGTCGGCTTCATAGGTTTCCGGCCATGACTGCTGAGATCACGCCCGAGCTGGCCCGGACGCTGTCGGCCGCCGAGCAACACGAGTGGTTCCACCGCAAGGTCACGTCGCGGCGGGCCCTGCTGCGCGGCGGCCTGGTCGGCGCCGCCACCCTGCTGCCCGGAACCGCGTCCGCTGCTCCCAGCGCGTCGCTGCTGAACTGGTCGCGGGTGCGCTAATCCGGCTACTGCCTGCCCATGATCGACAGCCAGCCTGTACATCGGACGCTGACGATCCGCGGGCTGTCCGGCGCCGGCCAGGAGCTGGATCGGCTCACCCTGAGGCGCTGACCCACCTCGACTTGTCCCACCTCCGACGGGTGATAGCGCGCCGGAGGTAGGACAAGTCGCGGGGCCGGCGGTGACTACGGTGGAGGCATGAGCTCAGCGCAGATCGGCGTTACCGGCCTGGCCGTCATGGGCCGCAACCTGGCCCGCAATCTTGCTCGGCACGGACACACCGTCGCCCTGCACAACCGCTCGCCCCAGCGCACCCGCGACCTGGTGGCCGAGCACGGCGACGAGGGCAAGTTCGTGCCGAGCGAGTCGATGACCGACTTCGTGGCGTCCCTGGAGCAGCCGCGGGCGATCATCATCATGGTCAAGGCCGGCGAGGCCACCGACGCCGTGATCGACGAGCTGGTGCCGCTGCTCGACGAGGGCGACATCGTGATCGACTGCGGCAACGCGCACTTCGCCGACACCCGCCGACGCGAGGCGGCGCTGCGCGAGCACGGCCTGCACTTCGTCGGCTGCGGCGTCTCGGGCGGCGAGGAGGGCGCGCTGAACGGCCCGTCGATCATGCCCGGCGGGTCGGCGCAGTCCTACGAGAAGCTCGGCCCGATCTTCGAATCGATCGCCGCAGTGGTGGACGGCACGCCGTGCTGCGTGCACGTCGGCCCGGACGGTGCCGGCCACTTCGTCAAGATGGTGCACAACGGCATCGAGTACGCCGACATGCAGCTGATCGCCGAGGCCTATGACCTGCTGCGCGCCGGGCTGTCCGCCGAGCCGGCCGAGCTCGCCGACATCTTCCGGACGTGGAACGAGGGCGACCTCGAGTCGTTCCTGATCGAGATCACCGCGGACGTGCTCGGCCACACCGACGCCGCCACCGGCCGCCCGTTCGTCGACATCGTGCTCGACGAGGCCGAGCAGAAGGGCACCGGGCGCTGGACGGTGCAGACCGCTCTCGACCTGGGCGTGCCGATCACCGGCATCGCCGAGGCGACGTTCGCCCGGTCACTGTCCGGGCACGCCGAGCAGCGCCGGGCGGCGCGCGCCGCGCTGGCCGAGGAGAACACGGTCGAGACCGACGACCGCAACGCCTTCATCGAGGACGTGCGGCGCGCCCTGTACGCCTCGAAGGTGGTCGCGTACGCGCAGGGCTTCGACATGATCGCCGCGGGCGGCGCCGAGTACGGCTGGGACATCGACCGCGGCGCCATGGCCACGATCTGGCGGGGTGGCTGCATCATCCGGGCCCGGTTCCTGGACCGCATCCGCGAGGCCTACGACGCCGATCCAAACCTGCCGTCGCTGCTGGTGGCCCCGTACTTCGCCGAGGCGGTGCGCTCCGGCGTCGAGTCGTGGCGGCGGGTCGTCGCGAAGGCGGCGCTCGGCGGCATCCCCACGCCGGCGTTCGCGTCGTCGCTGGCGTACTACGACGGGCTACGCCGCTCGCCGCTACCGGCGGCGCTCATCCAGGGTCTGCGCGACAACTTCGGGGCGCACACGTACAAGCGCGTCGACCGGGACGGCACGTTCCACACCGAGTGGGCCACCCCCGAACGGGCCGAGCACCCCGCGTAGTCGCGGTTTTGGCCGTTCGGACCGCTCTATGCGGCTCAACCGGCCAAAACCAGGTATGGCCCGAGGCGGCATTCAGGTAGTTCCACGGGTTCCCCTCCCCCGGCCGGGACCTAGCGTCGAATCGACGCCGGGCCAGATCCGGCATATTCCACAAGGGGGAATTCGAATGATGAACGTGCGCTCGGCGCTGCGCGGAAACAGCTGGCGCCGCCCGGTCCTGCTCGTG
>DASXYE010000083.1:0-10870 GCA_036502695.1 Jatrophihabitantaceae bacterium | reverse complement strand
GTCTGCGACGCGGTCACCGCCACCGGGGTCAAGGCCGCGCTGAAGTGGCCCAACGACCTGCTGGTGGGCGACGAGCAGCGCAAGGCGGCCGGCATCCTGGTCCAGGTCGCGAACGAGGCGGCCGTGATCGGCATCGGCCTCAACGTGTCGACGACGGCCCCGGAGCTGCCGGTGCCCACCGCGGCGTCGCTGACCACCGAGGGCGTGACCGTCGATCGCAGCGCGCTGCTCGCCGCGATCCTGGTCGAGCTCGGACGGCAGTACACCCGCTGGCAGGGCACTCGCGGCGACGCCTGGGCGTGCGGGCTGGCCGCCGACTACCACGACCGCTGCGCCACCCTGGGGCAGAACGTGCTGGTGACCACGGCCGACGGTGGCTCGTTCAGCGGGGTCGCGAGCGGGATCGATGCCGAGGGCCGCCTGCGGATCACGGCCGACGGGGTCGAACACGTCGTGGCCGCCGGCGACATCGAGCATGTGCGGCCCACGGCCTGATCCGTCGTGGCGCTCTGGCGTTCGTGGTTTTCCCCATCTGGCTCATGATCAAGAGGGGAAAGTGGCTGCCATAGCGACCAGTTCTCTCTCTTGATCATGAGGGCGAGGTAGCCGTCGGACGGCGGGGCTTTTCGCCGCATCACGGCCTGCCCGATACTGTTCACGCACTCAGATACGGAGGCTCAGGGTGGCTTTCCCGGAAAAGATCCTCGCCGAGGATGAAGAGGTCGTCGAACACCTTCATCCGCACTGGATCACGCTCGTCCCAGGCATCTTCTGGTTCGTCGTGATCTGTGCCGCCGCGGGCGCGGGCATCGCATTCCTGCCCGACGGCGGGGCGCACAAGCCGCTGCTCATCGCGATCATCGTGGTGGCCGTGGCGCTGCTGTGCTGGCTGACCGTCGGACCGGTCATCCGGTGGCGGAGCTCGCACTACATCTTCACCACCCACCGGGTACTGATCCGGCGCGGCATCTTCACGCACACCGGCCGCGACATCGCCCTGCAGCGCATCAACGACGTTGCGTTCAGCCAGACGTTGTGGGATCGCATCGTCCGGGCCGGCACGCTGACCATCGAGTCGGCCGGAGAGCAGGGCCAGGAAGTCCTGGTCGACGTGCCGAATTCGGCGCGGCAGCAACAAACGCTGAACCGGCTCATCGAAGAGGATCACGACCGGCGGGCCCGCGAGGCGTACGAGCACCACCCCATGTACGACCAGCCCCCCTACCCGCCGCCGGGCCAGCCCCCGCAGCCGTAGATCGGCAAGTTGTCCGCGCTTCGCGACGTCCCGGCGACGCCGAGCGCGGACAACTCACGTAAGAGCGCCGTAACCTGGATCCCATGACGTTTCCGGCTGCGATCACTCTGCGCGAGGTCGGCCCCCGCGACGGCCTGCAGAACGAGGACCCCATCCCGACCGATGACAAGGTCGCGCTGATCAACGGCTTGTCACGCACGGGGGTGTCCCGGATCGAGGCGGTGTCGTTCGTGCACCCGCGCGCCATCCCGCAGATGGCCGATGCCGACGAGGTGTGGGCGCGCATCGAGCGCAACCCGGCGGTCACGTACTCGGCCCTCGTGCCGAACTCGCGCGGCGCGGCCCGGGCCATCGCCGCCGGGTTCACCGACATCGAGGTCGTCGTATCTGCGTCGGACACGCACAACCGCAAGAACGTCAACCGCTCCACGGACGAGTCGCTGGCTGACATCGCCGACATCATCAAGCAGGTGCACGAGGCCGGCGGCGATCTCGAGGTGATCGTCTCGACGGCGTGGGGCTGCCCGTACGAGGGGGACGTGCCGGTCGCTCGCGTGGTCGACGTGGCCCGGCAGGCCGTCGACGCCGGCGCCGACTCGCTGACCTACGGCGACACCACCGGAATGGCCACCCCGACCCGGGTCATCGACCTGGTCAAGCGCACCCGCGAGGCGATGCCGCGCACGTCGCTGGCCCTGCACTTCCACAACACGCGGGGCACCGGGTTGGCCAACCTGTACGCCGCCCTGCAGTTGGGCATCACGAACTTCGACGCGTCGGTGGGCGGCCTCGGCGGTTGCCCCTACGCCCCGGGCGCCACCGGCAACATCGCGACCGAGGAGGTCGTGGCGATGCTCGACGACATGGGTGTCGCCACCGGCGTGGACGTCGACGTGTTGCTGGACGTAGCTGCGTTCGCCCAGCGGGCGGTCGGCAAGGAGCTGCCGTCCAATGTGCTGCGCGCCGGCCCGCGCACCCGACTCACCCCGCTGCCGGTTCTGTAGCCGGTTCGCCCACCGATCGTGCAACTTTCGGCCGCCTCAGGCGGCCCAGGGTTGCCCGATCGGGGCGTGACTTCCGCACCACCATCGCCAGCCCGGCCAGCACGAGGACACCGCAGCCGGCGACCCGCCAGGTCAGCGGCTCGTCCAGGGCGACCCACGCCGCGGTCAGCCCGAAGATCGGTACCAGCAGGCTGAACGGGGCCACCCGGCTGACCGAGTAGAGGCCGATCAGCCGATTCCACAAGCCGAATCCGACCAGCGTCGAGACGTAGGCGACGTAGCCGATCGCCAGGAACGCGCGCAGGGTCAGGTGACTGATCGAGTGGACGACGTCGTGCGGCCCGTCGACGACCGCCGACAACCCGAGTAGCGGCAGCGGCGGCACCAGGCTCGACCACACCAGCATGGACAGCGGCCGCGTCTCGCCGCTGGCCCGGGTGATCACGTTGGCCAGCCCCCACGCGGCGGCGGCGCCGACGGTCATGATCATCCCGGCGATCGCGACGGGCCCGCCGGCGCCGCCGGTGGCGAGCAGGCCCATGCCCGCGGTGGCGACGACGGCTCCGGCGGCCTGGGCCCGGTTCGGCCGCTCGCCGAGCAGCAGCGCGGCGAGCGCCAGCGAGAACAGCGCCTGCAGCTGCAGAACGAGCGAGGCCAGTCCCGCCGGCATGCCGTGCGCCATGGCGGTGAACAGCAACCCGAACTTGACCACCCCGAGCATCACGCCGTAGCCGAGCACGAAGCGCAGCTTGGCTGTAGGTCGGGGCACCAGGAACGCCAGCGGGGCACAGGCCAGGAACCGCAGGGCGGTCAGGACGAGCGGCGGCACGTCGCGCAGCCCTTCGTCGATCACCACGAAGTTGATGCCCCAGATGATCGTGACGAGGACGGCCAGGGCGCGGTGCTGCGGCTTCATGTCGTCCACGGTGCCGCCCGGCCACGATGTACGTCCAGTTCATTTTGCTTGCTTGTCGTTGTAGCGTTGCTACATGGATCTGGATGCCCGGCGCCTGCGCGTCCTGCACGAGGTGAGCCTGCGCGGCAGCGTCACCGCGGCGGCCGCCGTCCTGCATGTCACGCCGTCAGCGGTGTCCCAGCAGCTGGCCCAGCTCGAACGCGAGGCCGGCTGCGACCTGCTCGAACGGGCCGGGCGCGGGGTGGTGCTCACCCCGGCCGGGACGACGCTGGCCCGGCACGCCGAGGACGTGTTGCGCGCGCTCGAGGGCGCCGTCGCCGGGCTCGATGCGGCGCGCCGGGTGGTCATGGGCACGGTGCGGGTCGGGTCGTTCCCGTCGGTGGCCGGAGCGGTCGTGGCGCCGGCGGCGGCCCGAGCGCGGCGCCGGCATCCGGACCTGGACGTGCGGGTGACCGAGGTCGAGGACGAGCCCGGCCTGGTCGATCTTCGGTCCACCGCCCTGGACGTGCTGATCATCCAGGAGTACGACCACGTGCCCTGGCAGCCGCCGGACAGCATCGAGCGGCACCGCCTCGGCGTCGACCCGCTCTACCTGGTGACGCCGCGAGCCTGGGACTGCGCGACGAATCGGCTGGCCGATCTGGCCGACCGGCCCTGGGTGGCCAGCCACGCCGGCACCCCGTGCGGACGGGCCACCCTGCAGGCCTGCCGCGACGCCGGCTTCGAGCCGGACATCCGGCACCGGGCGTTGGAGTTCGCGCTGCTGCTCGACCTGGTGGCCGCCGAGCTGGGCGTCGCGCTGATTGCCGGCCTCGGGCTGCGGCACGTGCCCGACGACGTGGTGGTCACGCCGGTGTCGCGGCCCAGCCTGAAGCGCACGATCTACGCGGCCACCCGGGCCGCATCGCTCGGCCCCCGCCGTCCCGCCATCGACGCGTTCCTGACGGAGCTCAACAACATCGAGATCTAGCTGGGTGAGAGTAGCCACGAACGCGATGAGCGCTCGCGCGAAGAGCCCGGCCCGCGCGCGACCGGAGGGAGTTTGCGCTCGGGCCTGCGTGCGGTCCGCTGTTCTTTGGCGGGCCCGCGCAGACCGATTCGGGCCGGATAATTATCGACCCTGCGTTATGTACTGCTCGAGCTGGCCGCGGTCCTGCTCGAGTTGCCGGATGCGCCCGGCCACCACGTCGCCGATCGTCACGATGCCGGCCAGCTTGCCGTCGCTCAGCACCGGCATGTGCCGGATCCGCAGCTCGGTCATGCCGCCGGCGATGCTGTCGACGTCGTCGTTCGGGGCGCAGCTGACCACCGAGGCCGTCATCAGCTCCGATACCGGCACGTCGAGAATCTCGGCCCCGCGCTCGTTGAGCCGGCGGACGATGTCGCGCTCGGAGATGATGCCCACCACCTGGTCGCCCTCGGCAACCACCAGGGCGCCGACGTTGTGCTCGGCCAGCTGGGCCAGTAGTGCGCGTACCGATTCGGTCGGGGCGATCGTCACCACTGACGTCCCCTTGTAGCGGAGAATATCCGAGATCTTCATCAGAACACCTCGATCTGGTTCGTGCCCCGTTTCAGCGTCGTCCCGGCCGACCCTAACGCCCACAGCGGCCGCATCGGAAGAGCTGCGGCTCACGACACCAGCCGGCGGATGCGTTCCGCGTACCGCGCCGGGGCGTAGCTGCTGCCGGCGTAGCGGCGCCGGTAGTCAGCGTGCAGGTCGGGGTCGAATCCGGCCAGCCACTCTAGGAAGTGCTCGCGCACGCCGGGCCGCAGGTGCAGCGGCACCGTGCCCATGACCCGCCCGCCGGTGTCCCGGATGGCCGCCGCGACCTCGGCGAGCTGGTCGGGACGGTCGGACAGCCCGGGCAGCACCGGGGCGATCAGCGCGCCGGTCGCGACGCCCGCCTCGACCATCCGCCGCATCGCCTCGAGCCGACGTTTCGGGTGCGGTGTGCCCGGCTCGGTGGCCCGCCACACCCGTTCGTCCAGCGTGCCGACCGAGAAGTTCACGCTGACGTCGGTGCGCTGCGCGGCGGCGCTGATCAGATCGAGGTCGCGCAGCACGAGCGCCGACTTGGTCAGGATCGAGAACGGGTTGCCCCGCTCGGTCAGCGCCTCGACGACGCCGCGGGTGAGCTTGTACTTGCCCTCGCAGCGCTGGTAGGGATCGGTGTTGGTGCCCATGGCCACGCCCTCGCCCATCCACCTCGGGTCGTCGAGTTCGGCCCGCACCCGCTCGACCGCGTTGATCTTGACGACGATCTTGCGCTCGAAGTCGGTGCCGATGTCCAGGCCGAGGTACTCGTGGGTCGGCCGGGCGAAGCAGTTGTGGCTGACGACGCCGTTGGCAATGAAGTCGCCGGTGCCGGTGGTGATGTCGTACATGGGCAGCACGGCATCCATCGGGTGGACGGCGTCCACCCGCAGCGGCGAGTTCTCCTCCGGATCGTCGAATCCGCCCATGCCGGTAAGGCGTTCGCCGGGCGCGAGGATGTCGACCCGCCGCCAACCGCGACCGGTCAGGAACCGGTGATCGCCGCTTGCGACGAGGTTGGTGCCGCCGGTGAGCTCGACCCGGAACGCCGGCTTCTCGGTCTTCCAGTGCGCCAGCACCGCCGTCGGAACATACTCCCGGGTACGGCCGTTCCGTACCGTGCCGTATACCCGATCGCCCACCTTCAGCCGGGCGAGCTGCTTGGTGCGCCCGGTGGCCAGCAGCACGCGGGTGTCGCCGGCCAGGCAGTACGCGCAGGCGTGGCTGCAACCCCGATAGACGTTGATGGTCCACCGGAACGGCATCGCCGACCCGGTCGGCACTTCGTTGAGGATGCGCTTGGTGGCGACGTGCAGGAACTCCAACCCGGACAGGCGTCCCGTGCCGCGCTGCGGGCCGGTCAGCCCGTCCACGCCGAACAGCGCGGGCTGGCCGCCGGACTCCTCGTCGGCGAGCCGCCACCTGAATTCGTTCATCGGAAGTCCCTTGACTGGGTATGCAAACCGAGCGGCAGGCGCTCGATGGTCTGGGCGACCACGTTGATCACTCCGTCGGTCTTCTCGATCCGGCCGCGCACGACGAGGCCGCCGGCCTGCCGAGCCGGGCGGCGGTACTTCTCCCAGGTGCTGGCGTGCACGACGACGTTGACCATGCCCGTCTCGTCCTCGAGGTTGATGAACGTGACGCCGTGCGCGGTGGACGGGCGCTGCCGGTGCGTGACGACGCCGCCGACGGTGACCCAGGCGTGGTCCTTGAAGTCGGCCAGCCCGGCGGCCGGCGTGATGCCCAGCGCGTCCAGGCGATCGCGGATCAGCGTGGTGGGGTACTGCTCGGTGGTGACCGTGGTGGCCCACATGTCGGCGAGCAGTTCCTCGGGCTCGGTCATGAGCGGCAGTTGCGGGATGGCCGATTCGTCGAACGTGGTCAGCTCGAGCTGTCCGGGACGGGCCGTGGCCGCAGCGCCGGCACCCCAGAGCGCTTCCCGACGGGATGCCCCGAAGCTGTCGAACGCCCCGGCGGTGGCCAGCGCCTCGACCTGATCGCCGGTCAGCCCCACCCGTCGGGACAGGTCGGCCATCGACGTGAACGGGCCGTGCTGCTTGCGGTCGGCCACGATGAGCTTCGCAAGCTCCGAACCGATCGTCCGCACGTGCTGCAGGCCGAGCCGCACGGCCGGCTGCGGCGGCGCGTGCTCGGGGCACCGCGCGCACTGCGAGGCGGCGCCGTCCTCCTCCAAGGACGCGCCGGCTTCGGAGATGTTGATGTCCGGGCGCCGCGACTGGATGCCGTGCCGCTTGGCGTCGTGCACCAGTGACTGCGGCGAGTAGAACCCCATCGGCTGCGCGTTGAGCAACGCGGCGCAGAACGCCGCCGGGTAGTGGCGCTTCAACCAGGCCGAGGCGTAGACGAGCAGCGCGAAGCTGATCGCGTGGCTCTCGGCGAAGCCGAACGACGAGAACGCCTGGATCTTGGCGTAGATCTCGTCGGCCAGCGGCCCGGTGATCTCGTGTCGTTTCATCCCGGCGTAGAGCTGGTCGCGCAACTCCTCGATCTTCACCTCGCCTCGTTTGGAGCCCATCGCCCGGCGCAACTGGTCGGCGTCAGCCGGGGAGAAATCGCCTACGGTGATGGCGATTTCCATCAGCTGCTCCTGGAACAGCGGGATGCCGAGCGTGCGCTTCAACGGTTCCTCGAGCAGCGGGTGGGCGTAGAGGTCGGGTTCGTGGCCCTTCTTGCCGGCTCGCTTGCGGCGGATGTAGGGATGCACGGAGTCGCCCTGGATCGGCCCGGGCCGGATCAGCGCGACCTCGATCGCCAGCTCGTAGAGCGTCTCCGGCTTCAACCGCGGCAGCGTCGCGAGCTGGGCCCGGGACTCGACCTGGAACACCCCGATGGCGTCGGCCTCGTGCAGCATGTCGAAGACGCACTGCTTTTTCTGGGGGATCGTGTCGAGGTTGTACTCGTTGCCGTGGAAGGACTTGATCAGCTCGAAGCAGTATTTGAGCGCGGAGAGCATGCCCAGCCCGAGCAGGTCGAACTTGACCAGTTTCATGTTGGCGCAGTCGTCCTTGTCCCACTGCAGCACGGTGCGGATGGGCCCGCGCGATCCGTCCTTGCGTTCGCCTTCGAGCCGTCCCCACTCGACCGGGCAGACCTCGACGATCGGCCGGTCGCAGATCACCATGCCACCGGAATGGATGCCGAGATGGCGCGGCTTGCCGCCCAGCTCCCGGGCCAGCTCGGTGACCTTCGCCGGGATCGCAAACACATCCGCCGGATTCGGATCGCGGTCTCGCCCCACTCGCAAGCTCGGGGGCAATCCCGGATCCGAGCGCTCCTTCGTCGCGCCCGCGCTGCGGCCGGCGGGCTCTTCGCGCAAGCGCTCATCGATGTCGATGTCGCCGACCTCGGACCAGTAGTAGCCCTGCTCGAACTCCTTGCTCCACGCGTCTTGTTGGCCCTGCGAGTAGCCGAATGCCCTTGCTACATCGCGGATTGCCGACTTGGGGCGATACGTGATCACGTTGGCGACCTGGGCGGCGCGATCGCGCCCGTGCTTCTCGTAGACGTACTGGATGACTTCCTCGCGCCGGTCGGACTCGATGTCGATGTCGATGTCGGGTGGTTCGTTGCTGCGTTCCGGGCCGAGGAACCGCTCGAACATCAGGTCGTGGTCGACCGCGTCGACGGCGGTGACCTTCAGGGCGTAGCAGACCGCGGAGTTGGCCGCCGATCCCCGGCCCTGGCAGAGGATCTCGTTCTCGTGGCAGTACTTGGCGATGTCCCAGACGACGAGGAAGTACCCGGGAAATTCGAGCTCCTCGATGATGTTCAGCTCGTACTCGATCTTGGAGTAGGCCTTGTCCTCGTGGGCTGCTCCGGCGTAGCGCTCGGCCGCGCCCCGGTAAGCAAGATGGCGTAGGTAGTCCATCTCGGTGTCGAAACCGGGCTCGAGCGGGAACGGCGGCAGCTTCGGGGCGACCAGGTCGAGCTCGAACGCCAGGTCAATACCCAGCTGGACTGTATTTTTGACGGCCCCCGGCCAGTGCTTGAACCGCTCGGTCAGATCGGCCCCCGAGCGCAGGTGCTGATCGGCCCAGGCCGGCAACCAACCGTCCAGCTCGTCGAGGCTGCTGCGGGCGCGGACGGCGGCCACCGTCGTGGCCAGATCGCGGCGCTGCGGCCGGTCGTAGTGCGCGCCGGTGGTGGCGACGATGGGCAGGCCGGCCTCGTCGGCCAGCTGGGCCAAGGCGTCGTAGCGCTCGTCGGCGAGGGGATCGCGGGCGTAGGTCAGCTCGACGGCGACGTTGTCGTGACCGAACCGGTCGACGAGTTCGGCCAGCGCCCGTCGGGCCGGTTCGAGGGCGAACGTGCCGTACCGGCCGGCTTCCAGGGCGGCCCGTAACGGGCCCTTGCGGCAGCCGGTGAGGATCAGCCAGGTGCCGTCGGCCGCGTTGGTCAATTCGTCGAGGTCGTAGACGGGACGACCCTTGCTGCCGCCCCGCAGCTGGGCCGTGCTGATGGCGGTGGTCAGCTTGGCGTAGCCCGCGGCACCGCGAGCGAGGACGAGCAGGTGCCGGCCGGGCGGATCCGGCTCGCCGACCCGGGCGGCGATCGCCCGTTCGGCCTGCGTCGAGGGCACCGGGACGTCGAGGGACAGTTCCGCGCCGAAGATCGTCGGCAGGCCGAGTTCCGAGGCGACCTCGTGGAAGCGCACGACGCCGTACATGCCGTCGTGGTCGATGAGCGTCAGCGCCTCGAGGCGAAGGCGCACCGCCTGCTCGACCATGTCCTGCGGGTCGCTGACCCCGTCGAGGAAACTGAACGACGAGTGGGCGTGCAGCTCGGCGTACGGTTTGTAGGGGCCTTTGTCCAGCTCGATCTTGCGCGGTTGATAATTCGCACGCTTGTGCGATGCTGGATACTCGCCGACCTCGGGCTGGGCCGGGCCCGGACGGCCCGACAGGCGCCGCTCGAGCTCCCGCCAGGGGATCGGTTCGTTGTTCCAGCCCATCCCGCTATTGTTCGAACATTAGTTCGAGCTGTCAAGAGGATGCCCGCGCGTCGCGGCGCGATCTCCGGGCTGGGTCACTCAACACGCGGTGCGATGCGCGACGGTCCGGCGTCTCGTCGGGCTGGTCACGGTCGGGTCAACCAGGGGAAGGGCGCGAGATCGGGCTCGACCCAGCCGGCTCGTGCCGGCGCGCCCGCCAGGGTGGTCGATCGATAGAACCGGTTGAGTAGGCGTTTGTCGAGCAGTGGCGCGTTCCGCCCGACGAACGTGTCGAATTCGTCGGCGGCGTCTCCGGCCACGTGGTGGGCGATCAGCTCAACCCAGGCCCGGCTGATCGTGGCGTGATACTTCTGCGGCGCGCCGGCGTAGCGCGCGGTGCGCTGGATGCCCTGGCTTACCAGCTCGATTGCCGCGCTCCGACCGCAATGACGGACGGCCAGCCAGGTCAGTTGGACGTGTTGGCGGTGGCCGAATCGCGGGCCGGATCCGATCACCTCGGCGAACAGTTCGTCGAAGGTGGCGCTCATGAGGCTGCCCCCGCCAAGGCGTCGAGTCCGGCGCGTAGCCCGCCGATCGACGTGGTGTCGAGGTCGCCCAGTAGTTGCTGCTCCAGCCGGGTGATCGCCCGGCGGATGCTGGCTGCGGCTCGGCGCCCGCTCGGTGTCAACTCGACGATCAGGGCGCGTCGATCGGTCGGATGACGGTTGCGGGTGACGTGGCCGCGATGCTCGAGCCGGTCGAGCACGCTCGTCGCTGTGGTGGGTGGGCTGCCGATCAGCTGGGCCAATTCTGACACCGTTCGGAGTCGGTTGTCGGCCAGGTTGGCCAGTGCGTTGATCTCGGCCGGTGTCAGGCCGAAATCCACCACCTGCACTGCTAGGGCGTGCAGGGTGGCGTGGGTAGCCCGCTGCAGGGCGAGTAGCGCTGACCACTTGTCAAGTATCACGATCTCGGACTATACGATCTCGTAGTACCTCGGGCAAGTTGCTTGCCGTATTCCGGCGGTCGAGAAGTGGTCTAACGCGGTTCGGCGCGATCCGCATCGAGGTTGTCGACGATCTCGGCCGGGGCGCGCATCCGCCAGGCGTCGGTGACGAGTTCGCCGAGGCGTTCGACGTCGACCTCGTCCAGGCGCAGCATCACCAGCGGCAAGCCGTCGTAGCCGCGGGTGGTGAAGAAGACC
>DASXYE010000082.1:0-6190 GCA_036502695.1 Jatrophihabitantaceae bacterium | reverse complement strand
AGAACCGGGCGAGGTCACCGTCGGCCCGGACACCTACCGGGCCCGGCAGGTCGTGGTGGCCGCCGGGGCGTGGACGCGACCGCTGCTCGGCGAGCGGTTGCAGCCGGGGCCGGCGCTGAGCGTCACCCAGGAACAGCCGCTGCACTTCGCCGCCCGGCATCCGGACGAGTGGCCCGGCTTCATCCACCACCGAGGTCCGGACGTCGCGCCGTTCCAGTTCGTCTACGGGATGCTCACCCCCGGCGAGGGCATCAAGATCGGCTTCCACCATGCCGGCCCGCCGTGCGATCCGGACGAGCGCGACTTCGCTCCGGAGCCCGGCCACCTGGCGGCCCTGCTCGACTACGTCCGCGACTGGGTTCCCGGCGTGGACACCGAGGACTGGACGCCGATCAGCTGCACCTACACGTCCACCCCGAACGAGGACTTCGTGCTCGACACCGTCGACGACCTCGTCGTGGCCGCAGGCTTCTCCGGGCACGGCTTCAAGTTCGCGCCGCTCGTCGGGCGGCTGCTGGCCGACCTGGCGCTGGACGGCGCCCGCCCGCCGGACCGGTTCGCGCTGCGGCGCTAGGACGGTCGCTTCATGTACCACTCGGTGAAGTCGACGCAGCGACCGTCGTCGTCGAAGCGGATCACGAAGCAGTTGTCGAACGTCTTCTCGATCGGCCCGCCCGGTGTGCCGCGATACCGGGACGTGCCGACCGCCACCGCGACCGGCCCGTCCACGGCCACCGCGCGGTAGCCGGCGTCGAACGTCCCCGGCTCGTCGCGGGTCGATGCCCCGGCCGGCTCGTCCTCGCCCAACCACGACGCGACGACAGCCGCCCGGCCCGTGACAGGCTCGTCGTACGGGTGGTACCGGTAGGTGACGTCCTCGGCGAACAACGCCTCGATCTGGCCACGGTCGTAGCTGTGCCAAGCGGCGACGTAGGCCTGCAGCCAGCGATCGACCTCGGTCGTGTCCACGCATCCTCCTTCAGTCGGTGACGGCTACTGCCTCCGGCTCGGGCAGCGGGCCGACCGATTCGACGCGGTGCCGCTGCTGCCACGCCGCGTACGCCCGCCGGGCGGCCCACTGCCCGGCCGTGGCCAGGGCCAGCAGTGCGACCGCGACGATGCCGTCCAGCCAGAAGTGGTTCGCCGTGGCGGCGACCACGAAGATCGTGAGCGCCGGGTGGATCAACACCAGCCACCGCCACGGACTGGGGCTGACGCGCACCACGACCACGCCGATCAACACCGCCCAGCCGACGTGCACCGACGGCATCGCCGACAGCTGGTCCGGTCCCACCGCCTGGAATGCCGTGTACACCGACTGCCCGTACTTCTCTGCGGTGTCGACGTAACCCAGCTCGGGCAGCAGCCGGGGCGGGGCCACCGGCACGAGCTGGATCAGCAGGCAGGCCGCCGTCAGCAACACGATCGTCGTGCGCACCGCCGGGTAGCGGTCGCGGTGGCGGATGAACAGCCACAGCAGCAAGGCGCCCAGGGCGACGAAGTGCATCGACGCGTAGTACAGGTTGCACGCCTGGGCCAGCCACGGATGCGGGGTGACCAGGTGCTGGACGTCGCGCTCCAACGGCAGGTGCACGTCGCGCTCGAACTGCTCGATCCCCCGACCCCGCCCGAAGGCGCCGCCGGTCCCCATCACGGTTGCGGACGCGGCCAGCTGCCACAGGGCGTACAGCCCGGCGATGAACCCGGCCTCGCGCGCGAACGGGCCCAGCGTCGCCAGTCGCGGCCGCCCGGACGCGGACAGCGCCAGCCCGGCCGCGAACAGCCCGGCGGCCAGGCCCGCCCCCTGCTGCCACGACAAGGCGATGTTCTGCACTCGCCTACTATGCCTTGGCCGCTGATCTCGGGGTTGCCCCACCGGGTGGCCGATTCTCGACGGAGCGATGTCCGGAATTCGCTCGTGGCCGAACCATCTTGACCGTACGTTCTAGGCAGAGCACGAAACTGGAGGTGGCATGTCCCGGCGGAACTGGCTGCTGTTCGCCGCGATGTGCGTCATCTGGGGTGTGCCGTACCTGATGATCCGGGTGGCCGTGCGCGAGGTCTCGCCGCCGACCCTGGTGTTCTTCCGCACCGCCTTGGGTGCCCTGCTGTTGCTGCCCATCGCGATCCGGCGGGACGCGCTTCGCCCGGTGCTGCGCTGCAAGTGGCAGTGGCTGCTGGTGTACAGCGCGGTCGAGGTGGCCGCGCCGTGGCTGATGCTCTCCGACGCCGAGACCAAGCTGTCCAGCTCGCTGACCGGGCTGCTCGTGGCCGCCGTTCCCCTGGTGGGGGTGGCGATCGCGCGGCTGCAGGGCACCGATGATCGCGTCGACGGCTGGCGCGGGTTCGGCCTGCTGCTGGGCATCGGCGGCGTCGTCGCGCTGCTCGGCCTGGACGTCGGCGAGGTGCACGTCGGCCCGCTGATCGAGGTGGCCGTCACGGTCGTCTGCTACGCGGTCGGCCCGGTGATCATCAGCCGCCAGCTGTCCGACGTGCCGGTGATGGGGGTCGTCGTGCTGTCCCTGGCGGTCACCGCCGTCGGCTACGCTCCCGCCGCCGCGCTGAACATGCCGACCAGCCTGCCGGCGAACGTCGTCTGGTCGGTGATCGGCCTGGCCACCATCTGCACGGCGCTGGCGTTCATCGTCTTCTTCGCGCTCATCTCCGGGATCGGGCCGGCCCGCGCCACGGTGATCACCTACGTCAACCCGGCCGTGGCCGTGCTGCTCGGTGTGGCCCTGCTGGGCGAGAAGTTCACCGTGGGCATGGCGGTCGGGTTCCCGCTCATCCTGCTCGGATCGGTGCTGGCCGCCCGCAAGCGCGAGGTGCGGGTGGACGGCTCGGCCAGCGCCCCGACGCCGCTGGCCGAGCCCGCCCCGTCCTGACGGCTAGTCGAGCCGCACGACGCCGGTGGGTGTGTCGAACACGGCCGCCACGACGCCGGTCTCGTCCTCGGACGGCGGCTCCCACAACACCTCGATGCCGTCCAGCGGCTGCGTCGACGACACGCCCAGGTACTCGTCGACGGTGAACTCGTCGCCGGCGAACTCCAGGCTGGTCAGGGTGATCTGCGAGTCGCCGCCGGACGGGTGATGCTCGTCGTCGGACTGCCACTGCACGAAGTACGGCCGCTGTGGATCGACGGCCAGGTCCTTGACGCCGATCTGCTTCCACTGCAGGTCGAACCCGTCCGGGCGACGACGGTGACCCTGCACCGCACGCCGACCCAGCCGCGACTCGATCGCGGTGATGTCCTCGACGCGGACCGCCCAGCCCAGCCAGCCACCACCGGCGGTCCGCCGCGCGCGCACGGCTTGCCCGAACGGCGCCTTGTCGGCCGCGGGGTGGTCGAGCACGTCCACGACCTCGAGGTAGCAGCCGTTCTTGAGCGGCAGGACGAAGTTGCGGGTACCGAACGACGGGTGCAGCCCGCCGTCGGCGAACGCGGCCCCCAGGCGCGAGCCCAGCCGCTGCACGCACGCGCCGAGGCCCTCCGGGCCCGCCGCGTAGGAGAGGTGGTCAAGCCGCATGCGCTCATCGTGGACCACTCATGTTCAGCGAGTACGCGGGGGTCCCTGACGGTCACCGTCGGCACACTGCTAAAGAACGGGTGAGGTTTGTTCGGCTTAAGCTCAGCCGGGCTGTATAACTGGCGGGGTCCCCGGTCGGCCGAGTTGATCGAGCAGCCAGCCGGGACCGGTGACGTGCACGCCGTCGGCCAGCCGGTTCCGAAGTCCACGATCGGCGCTCACGACGACGGTTTGCCGGCCCGCGGCCACGGCCTCGGCGGCCACGTCGACGACCGTCGTGTCGCCGTCGTGCGGGGCGGCCCGGACGGTGATGGCGGCGTCCCACCATCCGCGTCGTGCGTCGATCGGCGGTGGCTCGCCGGCCAGCGGACGGGCCGCGCCTTCCACGACGATCGTGACCTCGGGTAGCAGGCCGGCCAGGCCGCCGGCCGCTGCGCCGGGCGGCAGGTCGGCGGCGGCGATGCCGGTACGCGCGACGTTGCCGAGCTGAGCGCGCAGCCGTCGGGCGGCGCCCAGCCGGTCGCGCCACCACCCGTCCGGGCGGGCGCCGACGACGTTGGCGGCGTCCACCACGAGCGTCATCCGGGCCGGCGGCTCGTGCAGGTGTCGCCAGGCTCCGGCCAGCCCGCGGTGCAGGGGCAGTTGCTCGACCTCGGCCAGCGGCCACCACCGGATCTCGGTGCTCTCGGCATTGGCCGCGTGCGGGCTGAGGTCGCGCCGGGCGCCGGCCACCACGGTGGTGTAGGACCAGCCACCGTGATCGTCGAGCCACCAGCCGAGCGGCGCGATCGCGTCCGGGTCGATCGCCGCCTCTTCGTGCGCCTCGCGCAGGGCGGTCGCCACGACGTCCTCGTGGCTGTCGCGGGCGCCGCCGGGCAGGCCCCAGGTGCCACCCTCGTGCGTCCACGGCGCACGGTGTTGCAGGATGGCGCGCCGCTCACTGGCGACACCGTGCTCGCTGGCGGCATCGTGCTCGCTGGCGGCACCGTGCTCGCCGGTGATCAGCAGCCCGGCCGCTCCGAAGCGTCCCCAGTGCCGGTGCCCGAGCGCGCAGTACACCCAGCCGTCGCCGTCGCCGTGGACCCGACGTTGCTGGGTGTCCGGCGGCGTTGCCCGGTCGGTCATGGAAGGTGGGTCCGTCCCGCTCGCCGTAGTTGACGTCGGCCCGCCAGGTCGCCTCTCGGCGTAAGGCCGCTCGTGGCGGCGTAAGTGGGACCGGGGGCCATGGATCGGGCCGACGTCGCCGTCAACGTTACCTAATCACGATCGCCCCGTAGTCTTGGTCGGTCCCGGTCGTCACTCCCGGGACGATGTCGTGCCGGTCGGACAGGACGGAGGTGGCCATGGCCGATACACCCGAGCGCCCGCATCGTCCAGCGCGCTACGCCGACCTGACCGCGTTGATCGACGCGGCCGGCGGTGACACGTCCCGTACCCCGAGTGAGGTGGCCTCGGCCGCCGCGACGGCGCTGCTCGACGCGGCCGCCGACGGCGAGCGGGAACGCCTCGTCACGCTCGCCGACACGGTCGGCATCGACACGCTGGCCGAGCTGTGGCGCGACTGCGATCCGGTGAGCCTGCCCGGCGCGTTGTGGGTGCTGTACCTGCTGCGGCAGTGGTGCCGGTCCTGCCCGGACGACGTCGCCCGGCTGTGGCGCGACGGCGAGCCGTACGCCGCCGCCGACGCGGTGGTCGCCGGTGCCGGTCTGCACCCGGACGGTGCGGCGATGGTACGGCTGGCCGACTCGGTGCTGGGCAGTGCCTACGGCGGCGACTTCGCGATCGCCCTGGATCGGGCGGCGGCGTTCTTCCGGGTCGTCGCGGTCGGCCGCCGAGAAGGTGCCGGACTGGCCGGCGCCGACCTCGCACCGCGCAACGACCGGGTGGCGCGCGACCTCGCCGCCGCGGCCGCCGCCTGGCGGTCCGGCTCGCTGCACTAGCGACCTGCGTCCCGGTCGGCGGCGCCGCTGTCTGGGCCCGCTCTCGGGGTCCGCGCCGGGTAGCACATCCCCACGACACAATCTGTCCTCGCGTCCACAATCGGGCCGGCCGTCCACAGATCGCGGCGAGCCGTTCCCGGCATCGGCCGGCTGCCGCAGAGTCGTCGGCATGACCGACACCACCGGCGTCTCCGACGACACCAGCGCGCTGACGGTGCGCACCCCCGGCGATCTGCTCGAGGCGATCCCGTACCTGCTCGGCTTCCGCCCCCGCGACAGCCTGGTGATCGTCGGGCTCGCCGATACCCGGGTCACCGTCACGGCCCGGGTCGATCTCAGCGAGCTCGGCGACGGTGCGGTGCTGGCCGAGACGATGTGCGTACTGGGCAACAGCGAGGCCACCCAGGTGATCGCGGCCGTCTACGACGACACGTCATCGGGCCTGGTCAAGCAGGCCTTGCCGCACCGGGCGATGGTCGACGTCTTCGCCGGTTGCGCCGCCCGGTTCGGCATCGACGTCGTCGACGCCGTGCTCGTGTGTGCGGGTCGGTGGTGGTCCTACGCCTGTGCCGACGACGCGTGCTGCCCCGACGAGGGACGCGAGCTGCCGGGCGACGCGTCGCCCGCCCGGGCCGCGGCGACCTATGCCGGGCTCGTCGCTCTCGCCGATCGCGACGAGCTCGCGGCGCTGCTCGAACCGGCCGACGCCGCCGAACGGGC
>DASXYE010000081.1:0-4646 GCA_036502695.1 Jatrophihabitantaceae bacterium | reverse complement strand
ACGGTAAGCAGGAAAGGGACGCGAGGAGACGACAATGCCCGATTCCGCCCCGTCCACCGAGGCTCCGGCGCTCGCCGGGGCGCCCGAAGCCGCCGAAATCGTGCCGCACCGCGAGGCCGCCGAGGCCTACATCACCCGGATCTGTTTCAAGATCGGACCACCGAAACTGGTCGGTCTCGAGCTCGAATGGCTCGTTCACGATCGTCGCCAGCCCGAACTCCCGCTCACCCCCGCTCGTCTTGCCGCCGCTCTGGGGCCGCACAGCCCGCCGGCGTTGCGCGACCCGCTCACCACTCCCCCCGCCACGATGCCGAACGGCTCGGCGGTCACGGTCGAACCCGGTGGGCAGGTCGAACTCTCCACCCGACCGGCCGCCAGCCTGGCCGCGTGCCTGGCTGATGCCGCCGCCGACTCCCGCCTGCTCGACGCCCGCCTGGCGCACGCCGGGCTGAGCACGCTGGGCGCCGGCGCCGATCCGCACCGCACGCCCACCCGGGTGCTCGACGTGCCCCGGTACGCCTCGATGGAGGCGTACTTCGACCGGCGCAGCCCGTCCGGGCGGACGATGATGTGCTCGACGGCAGCGGTGCAACCGTGCCTGGACGCGGGGCAACCGGCCGGCGCCGACTCGTTCGTCGACCGGTGGCGGATCCTGCACGACGCCGGGCCGGCGCTGGTGGGCATGTTCGCCAACTCGCCGGTGCTGGCCAGTGGGCGCACCGGGTGGAAGTCCAGCCGACAAGCAGCCTGGCTGGATATCGACCCGGCCCGGACCGCCCCACCCGAGACGGCCGCCGACCCGCGCGAGGCCTACGCCAGCTACGCCATGCGGGCCCCGCTGCTGTGCATCCGCCGCGACGACGGGCCCTGGTCGGCCCCGCCAGGGGTGACGTTCGCCGACTGGGTGGCCGGCGCCGTCGACACGTCCCCGACCTATGACGACCTGGCCTATCACCTGTCGACGCTGTTCCCGCCGGTGCGCGCCTCGGGGCACTTCGAGGTGCGCTACCTCGACGCGCAGCCCGGCGACGGCTGGATCGTGCCGACCGCCGTCGCCTGGGCGCTCACCGCCACGGCAACGGCGCGCGATCGGGCGGCCGCGGCGGTCGAGCCAACCGCCGGCCGGTGGGGCGACGCCGCTCGGGCCGGGCTGGACGATCCAACGCTGGCCCGCGCCGCCCGCGAGCTGGCCGAGATCGCCCTGGACGGTCTGGCCGACCAGCCCGCGCCGATCGTGGCCCGGGTCGCCGAGTTCGCCGAGCGCTACACCACGCGGGGGCGCTGCCCCGCCGACGACTGGGAGTACAAGTGAGTTTGAAGGACCGCATCGCCACTGAACTGATCCGCAGCCGCCGGCGCAGCGACACGCTCACCGAGGCGGTTGACCACGACGACCTGGTGCGCCAGCACTCACCGTTGATGTCGCCGCTCGTATGGGACTACGCGCACATCGGTAACCAGGAAGAACTCTGGCTGGTGCGCGACGTGGGCGGCCGCGAGCCGGTGCGCGACGACCTCGACACCATCTACGACGCGTTCCAGCACCCGCGCGCCGATCGCCCGCAGTTGCCGCTGCTCGGTCCGACCGAGGCGCGGTCCTACGTGAACACGGTGCGGAACAAAGTGTTCGACGTCCTCGACCACACCGCGCTGGAAGGACGTCCCCTCGTCGACGACGGGTTCGCGTTCGGCATGATCGTGCAGCACGAGCAGCAGCACGACGAGACGATGATGGCCACCCATCAGCTCCGCAAGGGCGCGCCGGCTCTGCACGCCGAGCCACCGCGCCCACCGCACGCGGCGAACCTGCCGCACGAGGTGCTCGTTCCCGCCGGGGCGTTCACGATGGGCACCGATGTCGAGCCATGGGCGCTCGACAACGAACGCCCGGCCCGCGCCGTCCATACCAGGGCGTACTGGATCGACACGGTGCCGGTGTCCAACGGCGACTACCTCGCGTTCATCGAGGACGGTGGCTACGACGACCCGCGGTGGTGGGCACCGGACGGCTGGGCGCACCGCACCTCGGTCGGCTTGAGCGCACCGCTGTTCTGGCGGCGCGAGGGCGGTCAGTGGTGGCGGCGCCGGTTCGGTGTGGACGAGCCGGTGCCCGTCAGCGAGCCGGTGCAGCACGTGTCCTGGTACGAGGCCGAGGCGTATGCGCGGTGGGCCGGCAAGCGGCTGCCCACCGAGGCCGAGTGGGAGAAGGCCGCCCGGTGGGATCCGGAGTCCGGCCGCTCGCGGCGCTACCCGTGGGGCGACGACGACCCGACGCCGGCGCACGCGAACCTCGGCGGCACGTACCTGCAGCCGGCGCCGGTCGGCTCCTACCCCGACGGCGCCTCGCCACTCGGCGTGCACCAGCTGATCGGCGACGTCTGGGAGTGGACGTCCAGCGACTTCACCCGCCCGCCCGGCTTCGTCGCGTTCCCGTACCGCGAGTACTCCGAGGTGTTCTTCGGCGACGAGTACAAGGTGCTGCGCGGTGGCTCGTGGGCGGCCGATCGGGCCGTGGTGCGCGGCACGTTCCGCAACTGGGACTATCCGATCCGGCGGCAGATCTTCGCCGGGTTCCGCTGCGCCCGGGATGCCGGGGGCGACGGCGGGGGCGATGCCGCGGGCGCCGCCGATGTGTAGGCATCTCGCGTACCTCGGTCCGCCCGTACCGCTGGGTACGGTGCTGCTCGACTCACCGCACGGGCTGCTGCACCAGTCGTGGCAGCCCCGGCGACAGGCCCACGGGCTGATGAATGCCGACGGGTTCGGCGTGGGCTGGTACGTCGACGGCGACCCGGCGCCCGCGCGCTACCGCCGCGACCGTCCTATGTGGACGGATGCCAACCTGCCCGACCTGGCCCGGGTGATCAGGTCGGGCGCCGTGCTGGCCGCCGTACGCTCCGGTACGGACGGCATGGGTCACGCGGAAGGCGCGGCGGCCCCGTTTCGGGACGGACGCTGGCTGTTCAGCCACAACGGCGCGATGCCCGGGTGGCCGGCCTCTGCGGCCACGCTGGCGGCGGCCGTTCCGCCGGAGCGGTTGCTGCGGCTCGACGCGTCCAGCGACTCGGCCCTGCTCTGGGCGATCACCCACGCCGCCCTCGACAACGGCACCGCGCTGCCGGCCGCGCTCACCCGGACCGTCCGCGCGGCCGCGGTGGCCGCGCCGGATGCCCGGCTCAACCTCCTCGCCCACGACGGCGCCACGATCGCGGCCACCACCTGGGGCGACACCTTGTGCTGGCGGGCCGACCAGCGCGGTGTCGTCGTCGCGTCCGAACCGTTCGACGACGAGCCCGGATGGCACGACGTCCCCGACCACAGCCTGCTCACCGCCACGCCCGACGGCGTGCGCGTCGACCCCTTGGAGATCGCGTGACCCTGACTGTCGACAATCACCTGCCGGCCGACTTCTTGAGCGCGGCGCTGCGCGAGGATGTTCTGCGCGGGCTGACCGCCGACCCGAAGTGGCTGCCGCCCAAGTGGTTCTACGACGACCGGGGCAGCGAGCTGTTCGACGAGATCACCCGCTTGCCCGAGTACTACCCGACTCGGGCCGAGCGCGCCATCCTCGACGAACGGGCCGCGGAGATCGCCACGGCCAGCCGCGCCGACACGCTGGTCGAGCTGGGTGCGGGCTCGGCCGAGAAGACCCGGCTGCTGCTCGACGCGCTGCGCACGGCCGGGACGCTGCGCAGCTACGTACCGGTCGATGTCTCCGAGGGCGCGCTGCGGCAGGCCGCCACCGGCATCCTGACCGACTACCCGGGGCTGGCCGTGCACGCGGTCGCGGCCGACTTCGAGCAGCACCTCGACCAGCTGCCGGGCGGCGGCCGGCGCATGATCGCGTTCCTGGGCGGCACGATCGGCAACCTGGTGCCGGCGCAGCGAGCCACCTTCCTGCACCAGCTACGCACCACCCTGCAGCCCGGCGAGACGGTGCTGCTCGGCACCGACCTGGTCAAGAGCCCGGACGTGCTCGTCCCGGCCTACGACGACGCGGCCGGCGTCACCGCCGAGTTCAACAAGAACGTGCTGCACGTCGTCAACCGCGAGCTGAAGGCCGACTTCGATCCGGACGCGTTCGCGCACGTCGCCGTCTGGGACCCGAACGCCGAGTGGATCGAGATGCGCCTGCGGTCGCTGCGCGATCAGCGGGTGCGCGTCGAGCTGCTCAACCTGGACGTGTCGTTCGCGCGCGGCGAGGAGCTACGGACCGAGGTCTCGGCCAAGTTCCGCCGCGACGGCATCACCGCCGAGCTGGACGCCGCCGGCTTCGAACTCACCCAGTGGTGGACCGACCCCGAAGCCCGCTTCGGCCTGTCCCTGTCGAGCGCGCGCTGACCTAACCCCGGGGGTTGTCCGCGCTTCGCGGCGCTCCAGCATCGCGAAGCGCGGACAAGGCTGCGCAGTTCCGGACGCGCCCCGACCGTCAGGTGAGTCATCCGAAGTTGTTCGATCCTCGGCGCGCTATGGGGCGCGGAGGGTCGAACAAGTTGGCGGCGAACTAGAAGGTCATGATCAACAGCCGTTCAGCTGGCGATATCGCCAGCTGAATGGCTGTTGATCAGGTGTCCCGGTATCGACCTCGGCGATGGTGATCCCTTGGCCGGCTAGGTGTCGTGACCTGACACGTTGTAGTCAGGCGG
>DASXYE010000080.1:0-15201 GCA_036502695.1 Jatrophihabitantaceae bacterium | reverse complement strand
CGCGAACGCCGCCGCGACCCGTCCGGACGTGCGCAGCCGGCCCTGGCAGAACGCCCGCACGTCGTCCACGTCACCGACGAGGCCGGCCGTCACGGCGGCCTCCAGACCACCGGAGTGCGCGTGCGCCCCGGCCGGCGCGCGCCCGTCCAACAGCAGTAACAGCAAGGCATTCATGCGCGTCAGAACAGGAAGTAGCGCTGCGCCATCGGCAGCTCGGCGGGCGGGTCGGCCTCCACGGGCTCGCCGTCGATGCGCACCGTGAACGTTTCGGGGTCGACGTCGATCACGGGCAGTGCGTCGTTCAACGGCAGGTCGGCCTTCGAGAGTCGGGACACGTCGCGGGTCGGTACCACCGGCCGGTCGCCCAGATCCAGGCCGGCCGCCAACGGCGCGACGAACGTCCGGCCGAGCGTGGCCGGCAGCGAGCCGAACGCGCCGAACATCGGCCGGGCCATGACCGGTTGCGGCGTGGGGATCGAGGCGTTGGCATCGCCCATCGCCGCGTGCGCGATGACGCCGGCCTTGAGCACGAGGTGCGGTTTGACGCCGAAGAACGCCGGCTGCCACAGGACGAGGTCGGCCAACTTGCCCGGTTCCACCGAGCCGATCTCGGCGTCCAGGCCGTGCGTGATCGCCGGCGCGATCGTGTACTTGGCGACGTAACGGCGGGCGCGCAGGTTGTCGGGCAGTTCGCCGCGGCGCTGCTGCATCACGTGCGCGGTCTGCCAGGTACGGGTGATCGTCTCGCCGATGCGGCCCATGGCCTGGCTGTCCGACCCGATCATCGAGATCGCACCGAGGTCGTGCAGGACGTCCTCGGCGGCCATCGTCGTCGGGCGGATCCGCGACTCGGCAAAGGCCAGATCCTCAGGCAGGGACGGGTTGAGGTGGTGGCAGACCATGAGCATGTCGAGGTGCTCGTCGAGCGTGTTGCGCGTGTACGGCCGGGTCGGATTGGTCGAGGACGGCAGCACGTTCGGGTAGCCGGCGATGCGGATGATGTCCGGTGCGTGCCCGCCGCCGGCGCCCTCGGTGTGGTACGTGTGAATGGGCCGGCCGGCGATGGCGTCCACTGTGGACTCCAGGTAGCCCGCCTCGTTCAACGTGTCGGTGTGGATCGCCACCTGCACACCCTCGGCCTGCGCGACAGTCAGGCAGGCGTCGATGGCCGCCGGGGTGGTGCCCCAGTCCTCGTGCAGCTTGAAGCCGGCCGCTCCGGCGCGCAGCTGTTCGCGCAACGCCTCGTGCGAGACGGTGTTTCCCTTGCCCAGCAAGGCGATGTTCACCGGCCAGGCCGCGGTGGCCCGCAGCATCGCGTCCAGCCAGAACGCGCCGGGCGTGACGGTGGTGGCCTTGGTGCCCTCGGCCGGACCGGTGCCGCCACCGATCAGCGTCGTGATGCCGGACGCCAGGGCGACCGGAATCTGCTGCGGCGCGATGAAGTGCACGTGGCTGTCGATGCCGCCGGCGGTGAGGATCAGCCCGTTGCCGGCGATGATCTCGGTCGACGGCCCGATCACCAACTCCGGCGTGATGCCCGACATGATGTCGGGGTTGCCGGCCTTGCCGAGCGCGACGATCCGCCCGTCCCGGACGCCGACGTCGGCCTTGATCACGCCCCAGTGGTCGAGCACGACCGCCCCGGTGATGACGAGGTCCGGCGTGCCCTCGGCGCGGGTCGCGACGGATTGGCCCATCGACTCGCGGATCACCTTGCCGCCGCCGAACACCGCCTCGTCGCCGGGCGTCGGTCCGGCCGCGCGATCCTCGGTCACCTCGACGAACAGGTCGGTGTCGGCCAGCCGAACCCGATCGCCGGTGCTCGGGCCGTACAGCGCGGCGTACCGCTCCCGCGACAGCTCACTCATCGAGCGGTCCCGCCGACTCGAGACGCAGCCCGGGCACGACCCGGCGGCCGGCCAGCGGTACCAGGCCCACCACGCGCGCGATGCCCGGCTCGAACCGCACTGACGTCCCGGCCGGGATGTCCAGGCGGTGTCCCCGGGCAGCGGACCGGTCGAAGACCAGCGCCGGGTTGGCCGCCGCGAAGTGATAGTGCGAGCCGACCTGGATCGGCCGGTCGCCGGTGTTCTCGACGGTCAGCTCGATTCGCGGCCGACCGGCATTGATGGACAGCACGCCGTCCACCGTCACGACCTCGCCGGGGATCATGCGATCGGCTCGTGGATCGTGACCAGCTTCGTCCCGTCCGGGAACGTCGCTTCCACCTGCACCGAGCCGATCATCTCGGGGACGCCGTCCATGACGTCGTCGCGGCCGAGCACCGCCCGGCCCGCGCTCATCAGCTCGGCGACGGTGCGCCCGTCGCGGGCCCCTTCGAGCACGAACGACGTCAGGATCGCAACCGCTTCAGGGTGGTTCAGCCGCAGCCCGCGAGCGCGCCGCCGCTCGGCCACGTCGGCCGCCACCGTGATCAGCAACCGTTCCTGCTCGCGTTCGGTCAACCGCATGCGACGACGGTATGCCTACCGGATTTCCGGGTCGTAACGGCCGCTGGCCGTACGTGCACGGTCAGGCATCGCTGGCCTTCCCGGTCCCGGCGCCGGCGACAGAGCCGATGACGACGGTGGCGCCGCGGTCGTCGTCGTCGGCGACTCGGGCGGTCAGGCCGCCATCGGTGAACGCATCCACGGCGGCCGGCGCCTGCCGCTCGCTCGTCTCGATCAGCAGGTGCCCGCCCGGGGCCAGCCATCGCGGCGCGGCGGCGACCACCCGGCGCAGGACGTCCAGCCCGTCCGGACCGCCGTCCAGCGCCATCCGGGCCTCGTGCAGCCGGGCCTCGGCCGGCATCAGCTCGACGTCGTCGCTCGGCACGTACGGCACGTTGGCCAGCAGTGTTCGGACGCGTCCGCGCAGGCTCGCCGGCAGCGCGTCGAACAGATCCCCTTGGTACACAAGACCATTCACGTTGCGGCGGGCGCACCGCACGGCGGCCGGATCGAGGTCGGCGGCGTGCAGTTCGAGCGGTCCGACGGCGGCGGCCAGGGCGGCGCCCAGCGCGCCCGAGCCACAGCACAGGTCGACCACGACGGCGCCGGGCCGGGTCAGCGCGGCGGCTTGCGCGACCAGGAACTCGGTGCGCCGGCGCGGCACGAACACCCCGGGGCCGACCGCGATGCGCAGCCCGCAGAACTCGGCCCAGCCCAGGACGTGCTCGAGCGGGCGGCCCGCGACCCGCTGCTCGACCAGGCCGGCCAGCTCGTCCGGCGTGGCCGCCGCGTCGATCAGCAGCCGGGCCTCGTCCTCGGCGAACACACACCCGGCCGCGCGCAGTTGCCGGACGATCGCCTCGCTCACAGCGGCGACGGGTCGTCGCGGAGCCGGCTGTAGAGGTACCCGTCACGCCACTGGCCGGCTCGGAACTCCGCGGCCCGGATGACTCCCTCGAACGTGAAGCCGGCCTTCTCCAAGGCGCGCTGCTCGGCCGTGTTCTCCGGATGGGTGGCGGCCTGGACGCGCTGCGCCGGGGTGTGCCGGAACAGGTAGTCGCACAGCAGCGCCTGGGCCCGCCAACCGATGCCGCGCCCGCGCCACTCGGGCAGCAGCGCGATCCCGATCTCCCAGTAGTTGCCCACCGCCGAATAGCTGCCGCTCGAGTAGCCGACGAAGCCGGCCGGACCGTCGTCGGCGCCCACCTCGACCATCAGCCGGCCGTTGTCCGTGGCGAGGTAGCTGTCGGTCGCGAACCGCCGGGCCGGGGCCTGCGGATCGCGGAACCCGCTCCAGTCCAGTCCGAGCAGGCCCGGTTCGACGGCGAACCGCCGGAACAGGTCGAGGTCGGGCTCGGCCATCGGCCGCAGCCGAAGGGCCAGCTCGCCGACCTCGATCGTGGGCTCACTCATAGGCACGACACTGGTTCACTCATGCGCACGACACTAGGTACACCTAGGCTCGGACGCATGCTCCTTTCCGGATACCAGCCGACCGGAGCGACGGAGGCGGCCGACGTGGCCCGCGTCCGCGCGCTCGATGAGGCCGTCGACGATCCGTGGTCGCGGGCGATTCCCTTGCATGTCACGGGCTCCGCGCTGGTCGTGCACCCGGCCACGCACCGCGTCCTGCTGCGCTGGCACGCCCGGCAGCAGGCGTGGTTGCAGGTGGGCGGGCACGGCGATCCCGGCGAGACGGATCCGCTCGAGATCGCGTTGCGCGAGGGGGCCGAGGAGACCGGGCTGGCCGACCTGGCGCCCTGGCCGCACAAGGACGTCGTCCACGTCGTGGTCGTCCCGGTCCCGGCCAAGGGCGACGAGCCGGCGCACGAGCACGCCGACATCCGCTTCGTGCTGGCCACCGACCGACCTGACGACGTTCGGCCCGAGAAACCGGACGCGCCGCTGCGCTGGCTCACGTTCGCCGAGGCGCGCGAGCTGACCGCCGAGGCCAACCTGCGTGAAACGCTGGCCCGCGTGCAGCGGCTCACCACTCCGGCTCAGTAGTGGGCTGAAGGGGGACGAGACGGACGAGGTAGGCTGCCGCGTGACATTTGGCCAGTTCGTTCGGGGAGGTCGTATGAAACGTATGAAAACGAAGATCGCAGGAGTCGTGGCGGTCGTCTGCGGAGCACTCGTCGTCATGCCGATGCAGTCCGCGCTCGCGGCGCACAGCATCGGCGGCCACGCCGAGCAATGCATCGGAAGCAGCAACAAGGCCTACGACGCGGTCGATGTAGCGGTCGGTGGGGTCGGCAGTGACAGCCCGAGGAACTATCTCGCTGCTGCGTCGGGCCGGGTGACGGTGACGACGAGCTGCCACAAGGCGGGACGGATCCGCGCGATCCGCGTGCAGATCGACAGTGTCACCCTGCGCCAGCGGATGAACAGCACGATCACGATCCTGCGGGCCCAGGCGGGCCCGTACACCCATCGCAACGGCAGCGTCTCGCTGACGACGCACGGCTGGCACGCACCGTGCGGTGCGGTCATGCAGGCCACGGTGGGATTCTCGGTGCGTTATTCGGACGGTTCGCTCGCCTCCGGCGGGTACCTCCGAGGCGGCGGGTTCGTCCGCTGCTGAGCAGTTCCTAGTTCGACGAGAGCCCCGTGGCCTAGGCGGTCGCGGGGCTTTCGCTTTCCCGGGGCGCCGCCTGGTCAGCGCGGCGGGCCCGCTCCCACGAGACGGCCAGCCCCACGGCCAGCACCGAGCCGATGATGCCGCTCAGGCGGATGGCCTGCGGCGCGCCGATGTGGTCGCCGATGAACCCGAACCCGGCGATGCCCAGCCCCTGCACGGCGATCAGCCCCGACTGGGCCAATCCGAACGACTGACCGCGATGGTGGTCGGGCACGATCCGCATGAACGTCGTCGACGCCTGGATCTGGAACGCGCTGCACAGCCCGGTGACGGCGAGCAGCAGTACCGACACCACGATGCCCGGCTGCCAACCGCAGAAGATCAATGGGATGCCGGCGGCGAACGCGAGCGGCCCGATCAGCCAGGCCCGGACGTGCGCGGGCACGAGGCGCACGAACAGGCCGGCGCCCAGTGCGCTGCCGGCCGGGTCGGCGGCCATGAGCACGCCGACCACGGCCGTGCCGCCACCGATGGCCGCCACGTAGGACGGCGCCAGCCCCTCGGGTACCACGTAGAACGCGGCCAGCCAGGCCAGCAGCATGAGCGAGCGCAGCCGGGGGTCGCCGAACACCGTGCGGGCGCCGTCGAGCATCCGGCTGCGGTAGGGCTGGCTCGCGTCGTCGTCCGTACGTGGGGGTACGGGACGGTGCTTCACGAAGCGGGCGACCAGCAGCGACGAGATCGCGAACGTCGCGGCGTCGATGCCCAGGCCCCAGTGCGGGCCGATCGCGCCGACGAGGATGCCGCCGAATCCGAAGCCGGCCAGCTGGGCCAGTTGCATGGTGGTGGCGCGCAGCCCGGCGCCGACGACGTACCGATCGCCGGTCAGGATCGCCGGTAGGGTCGCGGATTCGGCGGCGGCGAACGGCGACGTGGTCAGCACCGCGACCACGATGAACACGCACATGACCGGCAACGGCAGGCCGGGGATGGCAGTCACGCCGTAGAGCACGGCCCGGATCAGGTCGCAGCTGATCATCACGGTACGGCGTGGGAAGCGGTCGGCCACCCCGGCGAGCAGGGCGCCGCCGACGATGGCCGGGACGTAGGTCAGCGCGTAGACCAGCGCGGTCAGGCCGGTCGAGTTCGTGCGTTGGAAGACCAGGATGGCCAGCGACACCCGGGCGATCTGGTCGCCGGCCACCGATTGCCCGGAAGCCAGCCAGATGGCTCGGAACTCGCGGATCCGGAGAACATCTCCGAAGGTCGGCTGTTTGGTGCCTTGCTGGTGCATTCCGGCCTCTCCGCCCCCCATCAACCCAACCTTAACGGGTGGGCTCGACGCCGCGTGAGAGACAGCGTGCGCGCCGTAGCCGCTACGGTCGCGGGTCCGACCCGAACCGTGCATAGTGATGAGCCGTGCACGAGCTGGCGACTGCCATGAGCGATCCGATTACCGGTCTGTCCACCCTGACGCGGCTGCGCGGGCTGGACGACGATGCGGTCAGGTGGACGACAGCTCCGCGCATGACGGTCTTCTGCATCGACATCGACCGGTTCCGTTCGGTGAACGACCTGCTCGGCTACGAGCACGGTGACGCGATGCTCGGCGCCGTCGGGCAGCGGCTGGCCGGCTGGGCGTCACCCGGCGGGATCGCCGCGCGCATCAGCGCCGACCAGTTCGTCATCGTCTGCCCGGGGCACGGAGGCGACACTGCCGCCGGGGCCCGCCAGATCGGCGACCTGGTGGCCCGGCCGGTCGAGCTCGACGGCCTGACGATCGTGCGGACGGCCAGCATCGGGTACGCGTCCGGCTGGATCGGCGTCGACCCGGTCATGGAGCTGTTCCGCCGCGCGGACGCCGCCCGGCGCGTCGCGCAACAGGCCGGCGGCAGTACCCAGCTGAAGTTCGATCCGGCGATGAGCGACGAGGCGGCCGCCGCGGCCGAGATCGAGCTGCTGCTGGGCGCGGCCATCGACACCGACGCGCTGCGCCTCGTCTACCAACCCGAGGTGGATCTGCGCACCGGCCGGCTGCTGGCCGTCGAGGCGCTGCTGCGCTGGGAGCATCCGACCCGGGGCCGGCTGGCCGCCGACGAGTTCATCGGCATCGCCGAGGAATGCAATCTGATCGTGGCGGTCGGCGAGTGGGTGCTGCGCGAATCGTGCCGCCAGCGCGCGGCCTGGGAGTCACTGCTCGACGGCCGGCCGCTGGTCCTGCGCGTCAACCTGTCCTTCGCCCAGCTGGCCGACGACCACCTCGTCGAGCTGGTCGCAGACGTGCTCGACGAGGCCGGCCTGCCCCCGGACCAGCTGTGCCTGGAGATCACCGAGCGGGCCATGCCGAACGACCCGCAGCACGTCGCGCGGGTGCTCGCCGAGTTGCGCGATCTCGGCGTGACGATGGCGATCGACGACTTCGGCACCGGGCACAACTCGCTCACCTATCTCAAGGCGCTGCCCGTCGACGTGCTCAAGATCGATCGCAGTTTCACCGCCGGGCTGGGCACCGACGGTGGCGACACCGCAATCGTGGAAGCCCTGGTGCAGCTGGCCGATCGGCTCGGTCTGGAGGTGGTGGCCGAAGGCGTCGAGACCGAGGCGTCGGCGGCCGAGCTGATCCGGGTGGGCTGCCATCGAGCGCAGGGCTACCTGTTCAGCCGGGCGCTGCCGCCCGACCAGCTCGCCGGCGCCGTGAGCGCGGGACGCGTCGAACGGACGTCCAGCGCAAGAACGGCCACGCGCCGGTAACCCAGCCACGAACGCGATGAGCGCTCGCGCGACGGCGGATCAGATCAGTGTTGGAACGTGGGCACGATCTGTGCTCGGGCCAGCGTGTGGAACGCCAGGTTGAACGAGACGACGGCGGCGCTCGTGTCGGCGTCGACGCCCAGCGACTCGACGTCAACGGCGTGCACGACGAAGAAGTAGCGGTGCGGCTGATCGTCCGGCGGCGGGTACGCGCCGCCGTAGTCCTTGCTGCTCCAGTCGTTGCGCACGTGGAACGCCTTGCCCGGTAGGACGGCGTCGACGTGCCCGCCGCCGGTCGGCAGCGACGTGGTCGAGGCCGGCAGGTCGACCAGCACCCAGTGCCAGAAGCCCGACGGGGTCGGGGCGTCCGGGTCGAAGCAGGTGACGACGAAGCTCTTCGTCTCGTCCGGGAATCTGGACCAGGCCAGCTGCGGCGAGGTGTTGCCGCCGTCCGGCTCGGCGCCGGGGTAGACGAACTTGTGGTCGAGCTGTTCGCCGTCGCGGACGTCGGTGCTCGTCACGGTGAAGCTGCCGACGGCGGGAAGCAGCGAGTACGGATCCGGGGCAACCGGGCGATCGAGGCTCATGCCTCCACCCTAGAACCGCTCGCGTAACTTGCTCGCTATGGATCCCGCCGGCCAACCGCTCATCGTGGGGATCGGCGGGTCGACCCGGGCCACGTCGCTCACCGACGAACTGCTGCGGGCCGCACTCGCCGCGACCGAGGCCCGCGGGGCGCGCACCGTCGCCTTCGGCGGCCGGTTCCTGGCCGAGCTGCCGATCTACGCCGCGGACGACGGTCTCGCCGGCGGTGATGCCGACGAGCTGGCTCGGGCGGTGGCCGCCGCCGACGGCGTGATCATCGCGACGCCCGGCTATCACGGCGGGATGTCCGGGCTGGTGAAGAACGCCCTGGACCACCTCGAGGCGCTGCGCGACGACGAACGGCCCTACCTGAGCGGCCGGCCGGTGGGCACCATCGTCACGGCGGCCGGCTGGCAGGCGTGCGGGACGACGCTCGTGTCGCTGCGCTCGACCGTCCACGCCCTGCGCGGCTGGCCGACGCCCTACGGCGCGACGATCAACACGGCCGAGCCGGTGTTCGACGAGGGCGGCAATCCGCTCGAGCAGGTCGGCACGGCGCTGCAGCTGGTGGCTGATCAGGTCGTCGACTTCGCGACGCGGTAGTCAGTCCGCCCGCTGGTGCACCGCATCGAGCTGGGCCAGGTCGTCCGGCGTCAGCGCCAGGGATCCGGCGGCGACGTTGTCGATCAGATGATCCGGCGAACCCGTGCCCGGGATCACCAGCACGTGCGGGCCGCGGTGCAGCGCCCAGGCCAGGCGCACCTGCGTCGGCGTGACGTCGTGGGCGGCCGCGATCGCGAGCACCTCGTCGCGCTCACTGCCGGCCCGGCCGGACTCGCGGCCCGCGCCGGCGATCGCGAAGAACGGCACGTACGCCACGCCCTGCTCGCCGCACGTCCGAACGAAGTCGTCCTGGTGCGCACGATGGCCCAGGCCGTACGAGTTCTGCACGCACACCACGGGCGCTATCGCCTGCGCCTCGGCGAGGTGCGCCGGTCGCGCGTTGGACAGGCCCAGGTGGCGGATCAACCCCGCCTCGCGCAGCGTCGCCACCGCGCCGAAATGCTCGGCGATCGAGTCGAGTCCGGACAGGCGCAGGTTCACCACGTCCAGGTGCTCGACGCCGAGCTCGCGGATGTTCTGCTCGACCTGCCCCCGTAGCTGCGCCGGTGTGGCCAGGGGCAGCCACTCGCCGGATGGATCCCGACCCGGACCGACCTTGGTGGCGATGACCAGGTCGTCGGGGTACGGCGCCAGCGCGTGGTTGATCAGCTCGTTGGCCGACCGCAGCCGGGAGAAGTAGAACGCCGCGGTGTCGATGTGGTTCACGCCGAGCTCGACGGCCTTGCGCAGCACGGCGATCGCGCTGTCGCGGTCGCGCGGCGCCGCGTCGAGATCGAAGGCTGCGCCCTGCTGCGGCAGGCGCATCACGCCGAAGCCGATCCGGTTGACGACCCGGTCGCCGAGGGTCCAGGTACCCGGCGCCGTCACAGGTGTGGTGCGTCCAGCTCGAACTTGGCCCGCTCGATGGCCAGGCAGCGGTCCTCGACGTAGGCGACGCCGGCCGCCTCGGCGATGGCCCGAGCCGGCGCCGAGACGATGCCCAGCTGCAGCCACACGGCCGGGGCGCCCGCGGCGACGGCCTGCCGCACGATCTCGGCGGCGTCCGCGGATGGGCGGAACACGTCGACCAGGCCGAGCGGTTCGGGCACGTCGGCCAGCGTTCGGTAGACCTTCTCGCCGAACAGTACGTCGGCGTACGGATTGACCGGGATGATCCGCCAGCCGTGCCGCTGCATCTGCACCGGAATCGCGTGCGCCTCCTTGTTCGGGTCCCGGCTGGCCCCCACCACGGTGAGGGTCCGGTACGTGCGCAGCATCCGCTCGGTCTCGGTCACGGTCGCGATTGTTCCGCACGCAGCCGGTCCGGCCAGCGGTGCACGAGCGCGCCGATCAGGATGGTGAGCAGCACGTAGCAGGCGGCGGTCGGGCCGAGCTTCGCCTGCGCGCCGGCGCCCACCGCCAGGGCGGCGACCACCACCGAGAACTCGCCGCGCGGGATCAGCGTGACCGCGGCGCGCCACCGTCCGCGCCGCTTCACCCCGGCTCGGCGCGCGGCGACGTACCCGGTGGTCATCTTCGTGCCGGACGTGACGACGGCCAGCGCCAGCGCCAGGGGCAGCACCGGCAGCAGATCGCCGGGGTTGGTGGACAGCCCGAAGAACACGAAGAACACCGCGGCGAAGACGTCCCGCAGCGGCGCGAGCACCTCGATCGCCGTCTCCGCAACGGCCCCCGACACGGCGATGCCGACCAGGAACGCCCCGACGGCGGCGGACACCTTGAGCTGGTCGGCCAGCCCGGCCACGAGCAGGGTGAGCCCGAGGACGCCGAGCAGCAGCGACTCGTTGTTGTCGCGGGCCGAGACGAGCTTGGTGACGTGCCGGCCGTACCGCGTGGCGATGACGAGCACGACGGAGACGACCCCGACCGCGATGGCCACGGCCACCACCACCTTGCCGGCCCCGCCACCGGCCAGCAGCGCGGTGAGCAGCGGCAGGTACAGCGCCATCGCGAGGTCCTCGATGACCAGCACGCCGAGGATGGCCGGCGTCTCGCGGTTGCCCAGCCGCCCGGAGTCGCCGAGCATCTTGGCGATCACGCCGGACGAGGACACCCAGGTGATACCGGCCAGCGCGACGGCCGCCGTGGCGCCCCAACCGGCGATCAGCGCCAGCGCGGCGCCGGGCAGGGCGTTGAGCAGCCCGTCGAGCACGCCGATCGGGGCCTGGGCGCGCAGGCTCGAGCGCAGCTCGTCCGCGGAGTACTCCAGCCCCAGCATGACCAGCAGCAAGATCACGCCAATGTCGGCGGCCACCTGGACGAAGTCGTGGCTGGCCGACAGCGACAGCACCCCGCCCTGCCCGAAGCACAGGCCCGCGAGCAGGTACAGCGGGATGACCGGGATGTTGAACCGCCGCGCGATCCGGCCCAGCACGCCCAGCCCGAACAGCAGCGCGCCGAGCTCGACGAGCAGCACGGCGACGTGCGTCTCGCCGCCGCCCGCCGCCGCCATGCTCACCCCGAGGTGCCGTCCGATCCGGCCGATCCGTCCAGGATGTGCGCCACCTGGTCGACGGCGGCCTGGGTGCCCACCGTCACCACCAGGTCGCCGGGCTGCAGCACGAAGTCCGGGGTGGGGGAGGGCAGCGCCGCCCCCTGACGCAGGACCGCGACGATCGACGCGCCGGTACGGGTCCGCGCCTGCGTGTCGCCCAACGGCCGGGCCGCGAACGGCGAATCGGCCGGGACGGGCAGCTGCTCGACGATCAGCCCCTCGGCCTGCCGCTGCAGCACCGCGAGCCGGAATGTCAGCTGCGGGGCGCCAAGGATCTCGGCCACCGCGTTGGCCTCGTCGTCGTTGAGTGCGATGTCGACGGCGGCGCCGTCCCCGTCCTCGTCGTAGAGCACCAGGTCGCGCAGGCCGCTGCGCCGGGTGACGATGCCCAGGCGCCGCCCGTCGTGCAGAGCGAGCTCCTGGCACACGCCGATACCGGGCAGGACCCGGCTGGTGATGTCGACACTCACCTGAGCAAGACTACGGGGGTGATAGCTCCCGGCTCGCTGGCTTGGCAGGCGCTTGACCCCGATCTGACAGCCCCGCCGGTGGCCGCGGCCCTGTCGACGTGGTCGGCCGAGGTGGCCGTAGCACCCATCGACCCGGACCTCGCCGACACGGCGGCGTTCTGCGAGCGCTACGGCGTCGCGCTGGACGACTCGGCGAACTGCGTGGTGATCGCCGGCCGGCGCGGTTCCGACACGTCCTACGCGGCGTGTGTCGTGCTCGCGACCACCCGCGCCGACGTCAACGGCGTGGTGCGCCGGCGGCTGGGCGCGCGCAAGGCGTCGTTCGCGCCGATGGACGACGCCGTGCGCCTGACCGGCATGGAGTACGGCGGCATCACCCCGATCGGGCTGCCCGCCGACTGGCCGGTGCTGATCGACACCGCCGTGCTGAAGCGCGACGTCGTGGTGATCGGCAGCGGCCGGCGCAGTTCGAAGATCGCCCTGCCGGCGGACGCGCTCGCGACGCTGCCCACCGCCGAGGTGATCGACGGACTAGCCGGCGTGGTGTAGCAAGTCCTCGAGCGGGTCGGTGGCCTCGACCTGGACGATGGACACCACCGGCTGCTCGTCGGTCGGCCAGGCCGCGCGCAGCTGCCGGTCGAACGCCTCGGCTGCCTCAGCCGCCGGGAACGGACCCACGATCCGCGGCACCTTGGCGCCGAGATCGCTGGGGTGGAAGAACGCGACGACCCACAGGTTCTCGTAGCTCACGGACGGAACGGTACTGGTGTCCGGCGTCCCAATCGGCGAGGCCCCGTCAACGGCCCGCGCGCCATGGTCGATGATGCCCGCATGGCCGGTGACCGCTCGCTGTTGATGTACCGCGTCGTGATGTGGCTCGCCACGCCGATCGTGCGGTGGTGGGGCCGCCTCGAGGTGGTGGGCGCCGAGGTGCTGCCCCTGTCCGGGCCGATCATGCTGGTGGCCAACCACGACAGTCACTGGGATCCGGTGATCGTCGGCGTCGCGGCCAACCACCGACGGCAGGTGCGCGCGCTGGCCAAGTCGTCGCTGTGGAACGTGCGGCCGCTGGCCTGGGTGCTGAACGGCATGGGCCAGATCCCGATCGAGCGGGGCCGCGGCGACACCAAGGCGCTGGCCGCGGCGATCGAGCGGCTCGAGGCCGGTGCCTGCATCGGCGTCTTCCCCGAGGGCACCGTGTCGAACGGCCGCACCCTGCGCGCGCTCAGCGGAGCCGGCCGGCTCGCCCTGGCGGTGCCGGAGTCCCTCGTCGTCTGCGCGACGATCACGGGCGCGACCGACATCGCGCGGTTCCCGAAGCGGCCCCGCCTGCGCATCGAGTTCTTCGAGCCGCGCGACGGCCAGCCCCACGAGGGCGAGAGCGCGGTCTCGCTCACCAAGCGGACGATGGCCGAGGTCCGGGCCGCGGCCCCGCCGGTCCCGCTGGGCCGCCGGCCCCGTCCGGTCGCTGACCAGCCGGTCTCCGGCCAGCGCTGATCAGCCCCGATCCTTGGTGAGGGCGGCCGGCAGGAACGCCGCGCCGGGTCCGCGTTTGGCGCCGATGTCGTCCGGGTTGGAGAACGCGCAGGTCCGCAGCGACAGGCAACCGCAGCCGATGCAGGACTCGAGCCCGTCCCGCAGCCTGGTCAGGGCGGCGATCTCGTCGTCCAGGCGATGCCGCCAGCTGCGCGACAGCCGTGACCAGTCGTCCTTGGTCGGGGTACGCCCGTCGGGCAGGGTGGCCAGGGCCGCGGCGACCTCGTCCAGGCGCAGCCCGACGTTGCGCGCCGCCCGGATGAACGCCAGCCGCCGCAGCACGTTGCGCTGGTAGCGACGCTGGCCGCCGGACGTCCGGGTCGCGTGCAGCAGTCCCTGCCGTTCGTAGAACCGCAGCGCGGACGGGGCGAAGCCGCTGCGGTGGGCCACTTCGCCGACGGTGAGCAGGTCGGTCGTTCGCATCTTGGCTTCCCGTCTCGCTTGACTTGAAGTTGACTTCAACTATCAGGATGGCTTCACGATACCGATCTCGCAAATCGTCTAGGAGCCGTCGACATGCCACTCGCTCTGATCACCGGGGCATCCAAGGGACTGGGCCGCGCGCTGGCCCACGGACTGGCCGAGCGCGGCTGGTCGCTCGTCCTCGACGCGCGCGGGGCCCCCGCGCTGGAGGCGGTCGCGCGCGAGCTGCCCGGCGGCGTCACGGCCATCGCCGGCGACGTCACCGATCCGTCGCACCGCTCGGCGTTGAGCGACGCGGTTCGCGGTCACGGCCGGCTCGACCTGCTCGTCAATAACGCCAGCTACCTGGGTCCGAGCCCGATGCCCGCGCTCGCCGACTTCCCGCTGGCCGAGCTGGCCCGGGTGTACGAGGTGGACGTGCTCGCGCCGCTGGCTCTCCTGCAGCACGTGCTGCCGTTGCTGGCGGTCGACGCCGCGGTGCTGAACATCAGCTCGGACGCCGCCGTCGAGGCGTACGCCGGCTGGGGTGGCTACGGCTCGGCGAAGGCCGCGCTGGATCAGCTCACCGCCGTGCTGGCCGTGGAGCTGCCGGGTCGGTCGGTGTACGCCGTCGATCCGGGCGACATGCGGACCGAGATGCATCAGGCCGCCTTCCCGGGCGAGGACATCTCCGACCGGGTCGAGCCCTCGGCCGTCGTGCCGGCGCTGTTGCGGCTGCTCGACCAGCGACCCGCCAGCGGGCGCTACCGGGCCAGCGAGTTCGCGATCGAGGCGGTCCGATGATCTTCGACCTGCCGTCCGAGCTCGAGGCGTCCGCGCCGCCGCCGCAACGGGATGAGGTGCGGTTGCTGGTCGCGGGTTCCGACGGCGTGCAGCATGCGCGCTTCGCCGAGCTGGCGCGGTTCCTGTCGCCCGGTGACCTCGTCGTGGTGAACACCTCGGCCACGCTGGCCGCGGCGGTCGATGGTCGTCGTCCTGACGGGCGGGCCGTGATCATGCACTTCTCGACGGCGCTGGACGACGAGGCCTGGCTGGTGGAGGTCCGCCCCAGCGTCGATGCGTCCGCCCCCGTTCCGGACGTCGTGGCCGGCGAGCGGATCGCGCTTCCGGTCGGGGTCGTGGCCACGCTGGTCGCCGCGAACGGGCGCATGTGGCGGGCGGAGGTGGCCGTCGAGGGTGGCGTCGAGGCCTACCTGGCCCAGCACGGCCGGCCGATCACGTACTCGTACGTGCGCGACCGGTGGCCGCTCTCGGCGTACCAAACGGTGTTTGCGCACCACCCGGGCA
>DASXYE010000079.1:0-5442 GCA_036502695.1 Jatrophihabitantaceae bacterium | reverse complement strand
CCGAGGCAACCGCCGGGGTCGCCCGCATGCCTTCTTCACCTGGGTACGCGAACGGGCCGCCGGCTTCAACGGCATCGCCGACGCGACGCTGTCCCGCGACGAGGCCTACCACTTCCTGGTGCTGGGACGCAGCGTCGAGCGAGCGGACATGACCGCCCGGCTGGTCGCCGCCCGGGCACTGGCCGGCAGCGCCGGGCCGTCCTGGGTGACGCTGCTACAGAGTTGCGGTGCCTACCAGGCCTTCCTGCGCAGTTCGCGAGGCGCGATAGAAGACAGCCGGGCTGTAGAGTTCTTGCTGCTCGATCCGTTGTTCCCGCGATCGCTCATGAGTGCGCTGGTCAGCGCCGAGCGGTGTCTGGACGACCTCAGCGAGCCGATCAGCCGAGGCGACCGCGCCGACCAGGCGCATCGGGTGCTCGGCATGATCCGCTCCGAGCTCGAGTTCGCACCTACAGCCGAGCTGTTCGAAGACCTGTACCACCTGATGGAACGGGTGCAGAGCGCCTGCTCGGTGGCCAGCGACGCGGTCACCCGGCGGTACTTCCCGCACGGCGTCGTGACCGAATGGGCGGTCTCGTGACAACGCGGAAGCAGGACGAGTCATGACGAGCCGGCTGCGCGTCCACCACGTGTCGCGATACTCGTACGACCAGCCGGTCAGAGTGTCGTTCAACGAGGCCCGGCTGACCCCGCTGGCCACCTCGTGGCAGACGCCGCTCGAATCGGTGGTGCGCATCGACGAAGCCACCTGGCGGCACGAGTACGTCGACTACTGGGGAACGCAGGTCCGGGTGTTCGAGGCGCAGCATCCGCACGCCGAGCTGATCGTCGATGCAAGCAGCGTCGTCGAGATCGACGCCACCCGCATGCCGCAACCCCGGGCGGACACCGCCTGGACCGAGTTGCGGGCCGGCGCGATCACCGATCGGTTCGCCGAGTTCCTCGGCCAGACCCGCAGCACCGCGCCGGACGACGAGCTGGCCGCCATCGCGACCGAGGCGGCCGCGGCCGCGACGCCGCACGAGACGGCGCTCGCCCTGTGCACGCGGGTTCACGACGCGATGACGTACCTGCCCGGATCGACCGGCGTCCACACCGCCGCCAGCGAGGCGTGGACGGCACGCAGCGGCGTGTGCCAGGACTACGTGCACCTCGTGGTCGGCGCATTGCGCCACGTTGGCGTCCCGGCGCGGTACGTGTCCGGGTACCTGCACCCGCGGAACTCCGCGGCGGCGATCGGCGAACCGGCGATCGGCGAGAGCCACGCGTGGGTCGAGTGGTGGCTCGGTGAGTGGTTCGCCCACGATCCGACCAACGACATACCGGTCGGCGAACGGCATGTGCTTGTCGGACGGGGCCGCGACTACAACGACGTGCCGCCCATCAAGGGCATCATCGGCGGCTCGGCGAGCTCGACATTGGACGTCACGGTCGAAGTCACTCGACTGGCGTAGACCCGCCCGATTGGAGTAGTAATTGGGCGACCGTATTCCGGCTAGCAAGGGGTTCTGCGATGAGCGGCTTTCTTGACAAGGCAAAGGATGCCCTGGAGAACGTGAAGGACAAGGTCGAGGACGTGGCCGGCGAGGCCAAGGACAAGGCTGAGGACCTCGTTGACAAGGTGCGTCACCGCGACGACGACAGCAACGACGACGCCGGCGGCACGCCCGCGTAACGCGTCCAGCAACACCAACGGCCCCGGGCATCAACCCCGGGGCCGTTCTGTGTCGCAACCACGAGCGCTTGCGCGAAGAGCCCGCCGGCCGCGGCGCGGGCCGGAGCGCTAGCGGAGGCTCGGATCCGGGATTGCCCCCGAGCCTGCGAGTGGGGCGAGACCGCGATCCGAATCCGGCGGATGAGTTTAGCCGAACTGCACGCCTTGGGCCAAAGGCAGCTCGGCTGAGTAATTAACGGTGTTGGTGGCGCGTCGCATGTAGGACTTCCAGGCGTCCGAGCCGGACTCGCGCCCGCCACCGGTCTCCTTCTCGCCGCCGAACGCGCCGCCGATCTCCGCGCCCGACGGGCCGATGTTCACGTTGGCGATGCCGCAGTCCGAACCGTCGGGCGAGGTGAACCGCTCGGCCTCGCGCACGTTCAGGGTGAAGATCGACGACGACAGACCCTGCGGGACGTCGTTGTGCAGCGTCAACGCCTCATCGAAGTCGTCGTAGGTCAGCACGTACAGGATCGGGGCGAACGTCTCGGTGCGCACGACGTCGGTCTGCGCCGGCATCCGCACGATCGCCGGCTGGACGTAGTACGCGTCGCCGGCCTCGTCGTCGAGCACTCGCGCGCCGCCGACGATCAGCTCGCCGCCGTCGGCCTGGGCCTTGTCCAGCGCCGTGGTGAATCCCTCGTACGCCGCGGCATCGATCAGCGGACCGACCAACGTGCCGTCGGCCAAAGGCGATCCGATCGGCAACGTCGTATAGGCCGCCTGCAAACGCGACACCAGCTCGTCGGCGATCGACGAGTGGACGATGACGCGACGCAGCGACGTGCAGCGCTGACCGGCCGTGCCGGCCGCCGAGAAGACGATGCCGCGCACGGCCAGATCGAGATCGGCAGACGGCGCGACGATCGCCGCGTTGTTGCCGCCGAGTTCGAGCAGCAGCCGCCCGAACCGCCCGGCGACCCGCGGTGCCACGGCCCGGCCCATCCGGGTCGAACCGGTCGCGCTGAGCAGGGCCACGCGCGGGTCGTCGACGAGTGCCTCACCGACGGCGGCGCCGCCGAGGACGACCGACGACAACCCGGCCGGTGCCCCGACCCGCTCGGCCGCCGACGCCGCGAGCGCCTGGCAGGCCAGCGCGGTGAGCAGCGTCTTCTCCGACGGCTTCCACACGACCGGGTCGCCGCAGACGAAGGCCAGCGCGGCGTTCCACGACCACACCGCGACCGGGAAGTTGAACGCGCTGATGACGCCGACGACACCCAGCGGGTGCCACTGCTCCATCATCCGGTGGCCGGGCCGCTCGGAGGCGATGGTCAGCCCGAACAGCTGCCGGGACAGGCCCACGCCCAGGTCGCAGATGTCGATCATCTCCTGGACCTCGCCGAGCCCCTCGGAGCGGATCTTGCCCGCCTCGATGGACACCAGCGCGCCCAGATCGTCCTTGTGCTGCCGAAGCAATTCGCCCAGCTCGCGGACGAAGGCGCCGCGCACCGGGGCCGGTACGGTGCGCCACACCGTGAAAGCTTCCTGCGCGGTGCCGACGATGTCGGCGACCTCAGCGGCTGAGTGCGAGCGCAGCCGAGCGATCTCGCCGCCGGTGACGGGGGAGTGCACGACCAGGTCACCGTCGGCCGGGAGGTCGTCAACGCCGAGGCGGCCCAGGATGGCCGACGTCTCGGCGACGAGAGATTCGTGCGTGGGGAGGGTCATCGACTCACACCTGTCCTAGCTCGGCGAAGCGGGCGCCGTTCTTGGTCTCGAGCAGCGCCTGGAACGGGATGTCTTCCTGCTGGATGAAGCCGGTCGTGGGCAGCTTGCCCGCGGCGACCAGCTCGACGACGGCCACGGCCGAAGCCGCCGTCGTCCAGGAGATCGCCCGCCACAGCCGGTCGTTGATCACCAGCGGCTGGTAGGCGCGCACGTACTGCTTGCGGGTGAGCTGTCCGGCGGCGGTGTCGCCGACCCCGTTGGCCTTGCCCTCGACCGCGGCGTGCAGGTATACGACGTCGTCGTCGACCGGCGGCTTGGCGTTCACGAGGATCTCGCCGGCCAGCTCGCGGCGATCACGCAGGTTCAGCTCGTCGAAGAAGAAGCGCATCAGCTCGAAGTGGCCGGGGTAGCGCATCGTCTTGTAGTCCAGGCGCTGGACCCGGCCCTCGTACGTCTCGCACATCGTGCCGAGTCCGCCGGAGGTCAGCGACGCCTCGAGCTCGACCCCGCCGATGACGACGCGCTCCAGCTCGGTCATGGCCGGCACCATCTGCCGGACGCCGCCGCGCAGCACCTCGCAGTCGTTCAGGTACTCGTTGACGACGCCCTCGGCCGACCAGTTGAACGCGTAGCCGAGCAGGCCGGCCGGGTGCCGCGGCAGGGCGCCGACCTTGAGCTCGATGCTGCGGATCTCGTCGAAGTGCTTGGTGAGCGCCGAGCCGACGATGCCGATCAGGCCCGGAGCCAGCCCGCACTGCGGGGCGAACACGAGGTCGCTGTTCTTGGCGGCGAGCTCCTTGACCAGGTTGGTCGTGGGCACGTCCTCGGTCAGGTCGAAGTAGTGCACGCCCATCTCGAACGCCGCCTCGGCGACACCGAGATTGAGGTGGTACGGCATGCACGACACCACGGCGTCGGCGCCCTTGAGCGCCGCGCGCATGCCGTCGGCGTCGCGGACGTCGAGCACGCCGGTCTCGAACGGCAGATCGCCGCGCTCGCGGGCGTCGAACGCCTTGACGGTGAAGCCGGAGTCCGACAGCAAGGTAGCGACCAGCTCGCCTACCTTGCCGAGACCGATGACGCGGATCGAGCTGATCATGTATTCGCCTCCTACGGGGCCCAGCTGAGTTAACGATCCTCTCCAGTATGCCGTAAGTTCTTCTTATGGCTAGCGGCAGCCCCCTGGACGTGGACCGATTGCTGCTTCTGCGCGAGGTGGCCCGGCGCGGCACCATCGCCTCGGCGGCCCGTTCGCTGGGCCTGACCCCGTCCGCGGTGTCCCAGCAGCTGGCCGTGCTGGAGCGCGAGGCCGGGTGCCCGTTGCTCGATCGCTCCCCCCGAGGCGTGGCCCTGACCGGCGCCGGCCACGCGCTGGCCGAGCGGGCCGCGACGATCGTGGACGTGCTCGCTGCGGCTCGCGCCGACCTGGACCGGATGGCCGGATCGGTCAGCGGTCCGGTGACGCTGGCGGCCGTGGCCAGCGCGGCGGCGACCCTCGTCTCGGACGGGGTGGCCAAGCTGCGCATCGAACAACCCGGCGTCGACGTTTCGGTGGTTGTCGGCGAGCCGGCGGCCGCCCTGGACCAGCTGCTGGCTGACGACGTCGACCTGGCCGTGGTCGACGAGTACGACTACGTCCCGCTCGCGCTGCCCGACTACCTCGACGTGCACGAGCTGTGCGCCGAGGAGCTGGTCGTGGTCGGTGCCGCCGGCACGTTGCCCAAGCGGGTCACGCTCGGCTCGCTGGCCGACGCCGCCTGGGTCATGCCGCCGGATGCCGCGGCGTGCGGGCACGCGGTGCGCTCGGCGTGCCGGGCCGAGGGCTTCGAGCCGCACGTCCGGTGGGAAACCGACGACATGTTGTTGCTGGTTCGAGCCGTTGCGGCCGGACACGGGGTGAGCGTGCTGCCCCGGCTGGCCGTCTTCCCGGACGTCGCGGACGTGGACCTGCGGCCGCTGCGCTCGCCGGCCCTGCATCGGCGCATCGTCGCGGTGACCCGGTCGAGGGCGGCGGCCCGTCCGGTCGTTCAGGCCGTGCTGAATGCGATTGACGCCGG
>DASXYE010000078.1:0-2068 GCA_036502695.1 Jatrophihabitantaceae bacterium | reverse complement strand
TCGACGCCTCCGGCAACTACGCCGACGCCTACACCAGCCAGTTCGAGCACGGGCTGAACACCGACTTCCACCTGTACGCCGGCGATCAGCTCGTCGCGCAGACGAAGTTCCTGGCCGCCGGCACGATGGCGGTGCCCGCCGGCGAGCAGCTCTATCGCCTCGACTACCAGGTCGACAACGCCTCGCCCTGGGCGGCACTGTCGACCCGGACGAGCTCGTCGTGGACGTTCCGGTCGGGAACGACACCGGCCGGCCAGGTCGTCACCCAACCGCTGATCACCGCCGACTACGACATGCGGCTGGACCTGCAGAACCGGGTGCAGCGATTCTGGCCGGCGATCGTCGGCGTGAACCTCGGCCACCAGGCCGGTGCGACGGCGTCCGCGATCCGTACAGCCTCGCTGGATTACTCGACGGACGACGGTGCGCACTGGAGATCAGCAGGCTTGCAGCGCACCTGCACGGGCAAGTACCTCGCCGTGATCACCCAGCCCGGTAAGGGATTCGTGTCGCTGCGCCTGCACGCCACCGACCAGGCCGGCGCCACCCTCGATCAGACGGTGATCAGAGCCTTCGCCACCGCCGACTAAGTCGAGTCGTCCGCGCTTCGCGGCGCCATAGCGCATCCAAGCGCGGATAACTCGGTTGGGTGCTAGTCGATCCAGCCGCGGCGGGTGGCCTGGATGCCGGCCTGGAACCGGGTCCGGGCCTGCAGTACCTCCATGAGGTCGGCCACCCGGCGGCTCACGGTGCGGTTGCTGATCGCGAGTTGCCGGGCGATCGCGTCGTCCTTGGCGCCGGCCACGAGAAGGGTCAGCAGCTGTTGATCGGTCGCCTCCGGCGGCGGGGCCGTCACGATCGGGATCGCGCTCTGCCACAGCAGCTCGAACAGCTGCACCAAGGCATCCAGCAAGGCTGAGGGATGGATGCCGATCGCGCTGTCGATCAGGTCGTCGACGGCCATGGGCAGCAGGGCAAGAGACCGGTCGGCGATCGCCAGCTTCATCGGCACGTTGGCGTGCACCCGCGACTGCTCCCCCGCCTGGGCCGCGTCGTGCGCCTCGTCCAGCGCACCGGGCTGTTCGAGCGACTCCGGCGCATAGATGCCGCGAACGACCACACGCCGGCGCAGCAAGGTCCGCACCGCGTTGTCCGAGCGGTTCGCGTCCGCGACGTACGGCGGACGATCCAGCACGAGCAGCTCGCGCTTGGCGCCCTGCAGCAGCTGGTCGAACCGGGTGGCGATGGCCTGTCGCCCGACGATCACCTCGACGATGCGATCGGAACGGTGCTGGTCGTCGGTGTTCATCTCCGCCATCAACGCCCGCGCGTCGAGCTGCACCCGGCCCAGCTCCTCGCGCCGCCGGGCCACCAGCACATCGATGGCGACGTCAGGCCGAGCCGCGACCAGCCGGGCCGGACGGCCGGCCAGGCGGCTGACGAGGCCGAGCTGCTCGAGCATGGTCACCGAGCGGCGCACGTCGCGGTCCAGGCGCTGGGCGAGCTCGGCGACGGTGGTCTGCGGCCGAGCGAGCAGGGCGCGGTACACCTCCTCGTCGGCCAGGCTGATGCCGAGCGGCTCGAGCATCGGAAAGCCTTACCGCTTAGGGGCGTCGGCTGACGTCTCGCCGGTGGACAGCGCGGCGATGAACGCCTCCTGAGGCACCTCGACCCGGCCGACGACCTTCATCCGCTTCTTGCCCTCCTTCTGCTTCTCCAGCAGCTTGCGCTTGCGCGTGATGTCCCCGCCGTAGCACTTGGCCAGCACGTCCTTGCGCATGGCGCGGATGTTCTCGCGGGCGATCACCCGGGAACCCACCGCCGCTTGGATCGGCACCTCGAACTGCTGCCGTGGGATCAATTCACGTAGCTTGGAGGTCATCGACGTGCCGTAGGCGTAGGCCTTGTCCTTGTGGACGATCGCGCTGAACGCGTCGACCGTCTCACCCTGCAGCAGGATGTCGACCTTGACCAGGTCGGCCACCTGCTCGCCCGCGGCCTCGTAGTCCAGCGAGGCATACCCCCGGGTACGGGACTTCAGCGCGTCGAAGAAGTCGAAGATGATCTC
>DASXYE010000077.1:0-1798 GCA_036502695.1 Jatrophihabitantaceae bacterium | reverse complement strand
GGCCACCGGCACGCTGTCGGAGTCGTCGAAGATCATCACCGCGGACGTGCCGTTGATCGAGCCGTTCTTGGCCACCGAGTCGAAGTCCAGCGGGACGTCCAGGTGCTCGCGGGTGAACATCGGCGTGGACGAGCCACCCGGCGTCCAGAACTTCAGCTCCTTGCTCCGGCTCATGCCACCGGCCAGCTCGAGCAGTTCGCGCAGGGTGGTGCCCATCGGCGCCTCGTACTGGCCGGGCTGCTTGATCCGTCCGGACAGCGAGTACATGTTCGGACCGGGCGAACCGTCCGGGCCCATCTGCTTGAACCAGTCGGCGCCGCCCAGCACGATGTACGGGACGCTGGCCAGCGAACCCACGTTGTTCACCACGGTGGGCGAGTCGTAGAGGCCGTTCGTCGCCGGGAACGGCGGCTTGAGCCGCGGCTGGCCGCGCTTGCCCTCGAGCGAGTCGAGCAGCGCCGTCTCCTCGCCGCAGATGTACGCGCCGGCGCCGCTGTGCACGGTGATGTCGATGTCGACGCCCTTGCCGAGGATGTCGCGCCCGAGGTAGCCCTTGTCGTACGCCTCGCGCACCGCCTGGCTGACCCGGCGGATCGCGTGCACCGCCTCGCCGCGGATGTAGATGAACGCGTGCTGCGATCGCACCGCGTAGCAGGCGAGGATGACGCCCTCGATCAGCGAGTGCGGGTCGTTCATCATCAGCGGCAGGTCACGGCAGGTGCCGGGCTCGCCCTCGTCGGCGTTCACCACGACGTAGTGCGGCTTGCCGTCGTTCTGCGGGATGAACTGCCACTTCATGCCGGCCGGGAAGCCGGCGCCGCCGCGTCCGCGCAGGGTGGCGTCCTTGACGTTGGCGATCAGCGTGTCCGGGTCCGTGGCCAGCGCCTTGCGCAGGCCGGCGTACCCGTCGAGGCCCTCGTAGTTGTCGATCTTCCAAGGCTGGTTCGTGCCGAACCGCTTGGTGAGGACGGGGGTGAGCGGCATCAGTCTTCCTCGCCGTCAAGGGTGGGCTGTGACGGCTTCTGGGCGGCCGTCTTCAGCGGCGCATCGTGCGCACTTGTCGGCTGCTGCGACGAGCGGGCGGCGGCCGCCTCGTCCGACGTCTGCTCGTCGCCACTCGACACCGCGTAGGACGGCGCGCTGTGCCGGCGCTCGACGGCCAGCTCGACGCCGATCCGGGTCGGCGTGCCGGTGGCCTCGGCATCGAGCGATTCCGGGCGGTCGTCCACGAATCCCGCGATCTGGCGGGAGATCTCGCGAAACGAGCACAGCGGCGCGCCCCGGGTGGGGTACGGGCGATCGCCGGCGCGCAGCTGGCTGACCAGCTCGCCGGCCGACTCGACGCTCTGGTTGTCGAAGAACTCGTAGTTCACCGTGACGACCGGGGCGTAGTCGCAGGCGGCCAGGCACTCGGCGTGCTCGAGGGTGACCTTGCCGTCGGCGGTCGTCTCGTTCATCCCGACGCCCAATGTCTCCGACAGCGTCTGGTAAATCTCGTCGCCGCCCATCAGGCCGCACAGCGTGTTGGTGCAGACGCTGACCAGGTACTCGCCGGTCGGCTTGCGCTTGTACATCGTGTAGAACGTGACGACCGCAGCCACCTGGGCCTTGGTGAGCCCGAGGAAGTCGGCGCAGAACGCGATGCCGTCCGGGCTGACGTAGCCCTGGTCGGACTGCACGAGATGCAGCATCGGCAGCAACGCCGACCGCGACTGCCCCTCGGGATAGCGGGCCACGATCTCGGCGGCCGCGGCGCGAACGTCCTCGCCGAACACGCTCGGATCGCCGGCCCGCTCCA
>DASXYE010000076.1:0-2732 GCA_036502695.1 Jatrophihabitantaceae bacterium | reverse complement strand
GCAGCACGAACGCCAGGAACTGCACGCTGTGCATCGCGATCGCGAGGCCGCCGCCGATCGCGGCCGGCAGCAGCGCGGCCAGCCACTGGATGCGCTGCGGGCCGGTCACCGCCGGGCGGGTGGGCGCGACCACCTCGCGATCGGGCAGGTGCGCGGCGAGGCGGGGCGGGCGGTTCACCAGCCGCGTGCCGTCCGGCGCCGCCCGAACGGCCGCGGCCGGCTCGTCGGCGCCGACGACGCACAGCAGCGATTCGCCCAGGCGCAGCAGCTGGCCCGGCGCCAGGCTCGCGCCGTCGTGGTCGACCGGCTGGCCGTCGAGCCGGGTGCCGTTGGTCGAACCGAGATCGCGAACTGTGACGCCGGCGGTGCTGACCGTGAGCGCGGCGTGCTGCCGGGAGACGTCCGGATCGGTGAGCGTGACGTCGCAGGTCGGCCCGCGCCCCACCGTGGTGACACCGCGCGGCAGCGGCACGATCAGGCCGGCATCCGGGCCACCGGTGACGTGCACGCGCAGCACCGCCCCGGCGGTGAGATCCCGTTCGCCGGGCTGGCCGAGCTGCAGGACATCGCCGTTGCGCAGACCGGGCCCGCCGAGCAATGCCTGCGGTGGCAACAGCTGCGACCCGCTCCACAACCCGGGATCGGTGGCGCCCGGATCGAGCAGCGCGGTGAGCGTCGGCGCTACCTCGTCGAGAGCCGCGCCGGGCGGCGCGTTGATCGCCACGTCGCGGGCCAGGCCGTCCGCGTCGCGTATCGAGAGCCGAATCTGCATGCGGCGAAGTGTGCAGTCGCGCAAGCCGCTCGTGGGGCGGAATTCGCGATCTGTGGATAACCCGGCGACCGGACCGAAGTTATCCACAGTTTGCGAATCGGTGCCCCGGACGGGCGCTTGGTCTGCATATCGTTCCGGCCGTCACATCGCCGGACGGCAGCCTCGCCGACCGGCCCGGGAAGGGAGCAGATCATGCCATCAGGATTGAAGGTCACGCCCGAGCAGTTGCAGGCGTTGAGCGGCAACGTCGCTCGCACGTCGTCGAACGTCCGCACGGCGCACCAGGGTCTGAAGGGCCAGCTGTCGCCGCTGCTGACCCACGCGGACTGGTCGGGCCAGGCGGCCGGTCAGTTCGCTACGTTGTTCGAACAGTTCGACCAGAACGCCCGGGGGCTTTCCGAGGCCCTCGACGGCATCGGCCAGCTGCTCGGCCAGGCCGGCCTGGCGTACGCCGACGTGGAGCAGAAGATCGCCTCGTCGTTTCGCTGAGCCGATCGGCCCGGCCATGGCCTAGTGTCTGTTCGCTGTGGCTAACCCGGGCGCCGACGACCTAGAGCTGCTGGCCGCGGTCGAGCATTCCGTTCGGGCGCAGCTGGGTGGCGTCGCTCCGGCCCGGGCATCGGTCACGTTCGTCGGCGTCGAGCCGATCGAGGTGTTGCGCTTCGATGCCGGGCCGCAGCGGTGGTACGTGACGCTCGGCATGTCGCGTCGGCCCATGACCGGCGCGGACGCGGCCGTGGTGGAGGTCGACGGGCCGCGGGCTGAGCTCGCGATCACGACCGTGGCCGGTCCGGACCGGCCCGGCCGCAGCGAGGACGGGCTCTGGCGTCGATTGGCGGTTCTCGCCGCGGCACCCACGGTGGAGGGTGTGGTGTACCGCGAGGGGATGGCGATCGAACTCGGCGAGCCGCTGGTGCCGGGATCCCGGTGCGTCGGTGTCGTGGTCGGGGCGGCGGCGTGGGATCCGGTCGGACACGGGCGGATCGAGGTACCGATCTTGCGCCTCGATCCGGCCACAGCCACGGAGCTGGCGTGGTCGCGCGTGCATGGCGTGCCGGCGTTGCGCGCGCGGTGGGTCGATCACGGCGTCGACGTAGGCGACCTGTGGCGGCCAGCGGTCGACCTCGACTGACCGGACGTGTGCGATGCGACCGACGCCGACGCCGACGCCGACGCCGACGCCGACGCCGACGGCCGGGCCCGCGGCGTCAGCGGGAACAATGGGTTCGTGAGCATGCGCACTCGAGCGGTTCTGGTCTATGACGGTGACTGCGGGTTCTGCACCCAATGCGTACGCGTCGTGGAGCGGATGCACGTCCGGGCCGACATCGTGGCCTGGCAGTTCGCCGACCTGGACGCGCTCGGGCTGACCCAGGCGCAGGCGTCCGACGCGGTGCAGTGGATCGAGCCGGACGGCACGGTGCGCGGCGGACACGAGGCGGTGGCGGCCGCGCTGATGAACTCGGCCCGGCCGTGGTGGCCGCTCGGCCGGGTGATGCTGATGCCGGGGGTGTCCTGGGTGGCGGCGCGGGTCTACCGGCTAGTCGCTGACAACCGACACCGGCTCCCGGGTGGGACTCCGGCCTGCGCGTTGCCGGCCGAACAACGCCCGGGCAGCTCGTCGCGGGCCGCGTGAGGCGCTGGCCCACCACACCTCGAGCGGCAGCAAGGACGCGATCGCCACGCAGTGCGGCACGAACAAGATCGTCAAGCCGGCGAACACCATGATGTGGAAGGCCCACATCGTGAACGCGATCAGAGTGCGCGTCTTGTCCGATCGCGCGAGCAGCACGAGCGGTGAGCTCAGTTCGCCGATGATCATCGCGAACTGCATCGGCACGAGGAACTCGGGCTTGTCGAGCAGCCAGCTCGAGAACTCGGTCTTGCGACGGATCAAGGCTCGTTCGAGCGTCGCGCCGGTCGGCCAGTTCCAGCCACCGAATCGGATCTTCGCCCAGGC
>DASXYE010000075.1:0-3513 GCA_036502695.1 Jatrophihabitantaceae bacterium | reverse complement strand
CGGGTACCGGATCGACCCGTCCGCACTGGCGCCGGCCGCTGAGGAGGCCGGATCTCTGCAGTGAGGTTTCTCCGCCCGACGCTTCGCATCCGAATGGCGTTGCTGTACGGCGGATTAGTCTTGCTCGTCGGCGTGTCCTTGTTGTTCACGTCGATGGTCCTGCTTGATCGTTCCATCGCCCGGCTGCCGTTCTTCAACACCAAGAGCACCGTCACGGTGAGCGACGGCAACGGCGGGTCCGTGGCGGTCCATCCGGACCAGCTGGGGGCCCAAGCGCGGCACGACTCGCGGGACTACTTGCTCCACACCGGGCTGATCTATTTTGCGGTCATCGTGGTCGTCGGCGCGTCGGGCGGGTATCTACTCGCCCGACAAGCGCTGCGCCCGATCGCGCGAGTCACCCGGACGGCGCAGCAACTGTCGACCGAGACGCTCGATCAGCGCATCGACCTGGGCGGCCCGCCCGACGAGCTGCGCGAGCTGGCCGACACGTTCGACGAGATGCTCGCTCGGCTGGACGCGGCGTTCGACGGGCAGAAGCTGTTCGTCGCCAACGCCAGCCACGAGCTGCGAACACCCCTGTCGGTGATCCGCACCGAGCTGGACGTCACGCTGTCCGACCCGTCGGCGTCCAACGAGGAGCTGCGCCGGATGGGTGAGGTGGTCCTGGCCGCCGCCGAACGGGCGCAGCGGCTGGTCGGTTCGTTGCTGATCCTGGCCCGGCTGCAGTCCGGGCACCGCAGCGAGCTCGAGGTGCACGAGCCGGTCGACCTGGCCTCGCTGGTGCCCGGCGTGCTGGCCACCGTGGCCACCGAGGCCGCCGAGCGGTCGATCTCGATCGACACCGAGGCGGGCACCGCGCACACGCTGGGGGATCCGCGGCTGCTCGAGCGGCTGATCGGCAACCTCGTCGAGAACGCCGTGCGGCACAACGTCGACGGTGGATGGCTGCGGGTCAGCTGCGGCGAGGCGGCCGAGCGGGCCTGGCTGCACGTGGCCAACGGCGGGCAGGTCATCGCGCCGGGCGAGGTCGACGTGCTGTTCGAGCCGTTCCGGCGCGGCGCCGGCAAGGTGCGTACGGCCACCCGCGGCGCCGGGCTGGGCCTGTCGATCGTGCGGCTGATCGTCGAGGCGCACCACGGCCGCCTGCAGGCCGCGGCCCCGCCGTTCGGCGGGCTGGCCATCCGGATCGAGTTGCCCAGGACGGCTGATTCCGCTCTGAGTGACGAGACGGTGGCCGCCGCGCCCGAGCTACTCGGAGCCGAGCGCCTGCGCCAGCGGGGCGCCGGTGAGGTCGACCTGCCAGGCTCGCGCGCCTAGCTGGACCAGCCGGTCGCGTATCGCTGCCTCGGACGGTGGCTGCGGGGGTTCCCAGGCCAGGGCGCGCACCACGTCAGAGGCCAGCAGGTTCTGAGTCAGCACCTGATGCCGCTCGGACAGCTCGGCGACGACGGCGCGGCACCGGGCCAGCCGGTCGGCCGCCTCGGGCGCGCGGTCGCGCCAGCGCGACGCCGGGGGCACCGGATCGCCGCCGCCGGTGAGCGGCGGCAGCTCGTCCTCGGACAGGGCCCGGGCGTCGGTCAGCGCGGCGAACCATCGCGCGGTCTGCCGGCGCTGGCGGGGTCCGCCGTACACCGGCAGCTCGACCAGGTCGGCCGGCCGGCGCGGGTTGGCCCGGGCGGCGGCGATGATCGCCGAGTCGGGCAGCACCCGTCCGGAGGCGACGTCGCGCTCGGCGGCGTACTGGTCGCGGGCGTACCACAGGGCCCGGACCGCGGCGAGCTGGCGCCGGTTGCGGATCACGTGGATGCCGGACGTGCGCCGCCAGGGGTCCTCGCGCGGCGTTGGGGCCGGCGCCGTGCGTACCGCCTCGAACTCCTGGGCCGCCCACTCGGACTTGCCGGCGTTGTCGAGCGCGGCGGCGAGTGACGCGCGCAGCGCGACGAGCAGCTCGACATCCAGGGCGGCGTAGACCAGCCACTCGTGCGGCAACGGCCGGGTGCTCCAGTCGGCGGCGGAGTAGCCCTTCTCCAGCCGCACGCCGAGGTGCTGTTCGACCATGGTGCCCAGCGCCACCCGGTCGTCGCCCAGCAGTCGTCCGGCCAGCTCGGTGTCGAACAGCCGCGGCGGCAGCAGGCCGACCTCGGTCAGGCAGGGCAGATCCTGGTTGGCCGCGTGCAGGATCCACTCGGCATCGCCTAGCGCCGCGCTGAGCCCGCTCAGGTCGGGCTGCGCGATCGGGTCGATCAGGGCGGTACCAGCCCCGTCCCGCCGCAGCTGTACCAGGTAGGCCCGCTGGCTGTACCGGTAGCCGGACGCCCGCTCGGCGTCGATCGCTACCGGTCCCGAGCCGTCGCGAAACGCCGCGACGGTGCGTTCGAGGTGCTCCGGCGTGGTGACCGGATCCGGCACACCGTCGCGCGGTTCGCGTAGCACCGGGACGTCGCTGTCCTCGGCGGCTGGCCCCTCCGCGTGTTCTGACATGGTTAGTGGCTTACCAGATACGCCTACTCATACGGGTTCTTTAACACCGTGACGCCTTCCGGCGGCACCCCGGCGGCGGTGCAGAGCAGGTCGACGAAGGCCAGCAGATGCGGGCCGAGTTCGGTCGTTCGGGCCGTCCACGAGCCGCGCAATTCCAGGGCGACCGAGGTGCGGGGACCGTGCAGATCGCCGAACCGGGTGGACGTCGTCTGGGTGACCGTGCCGCCGGCGGCGAGGTAGGCGGCGCTGCGCTCGGCGAGCGCCTCGGTCAGCCAGCTCCAGCCGACCTCGGGCAGCAGCGGATCCCCGGCCATGTCCGGTTCCATCTCGGCCGACGCGAAGGCCACCAGGCGCAGCACGCCGTCCCACGCCTCGGCGCCGTCCGGGTCGTACAGCAGCACCAGGCGCCCGCTGGCCAGCTCGGTACCGTCCGCGCCGCGAACCTCGGCGGCCAGCGCGTGGCTCCACGGCGCCAACCGCTGCGGCGGGCGGATCGGCTCGACTCGGACCTCGGGGCGCAGCACCGTTCGCTGCAAGCTGGTCACGGCCTCGCGGAACTCAGCCGGAGCCAGCCCCGGGTCGCGTTCGGACGGCGGTGGGGGCTCTTCGGTCATATCGATCGACTGAACTGGGCTCATAGGGCTCACTGGCGTTCAGCGTCCAGGCTAGGCGGCCTGGGGCCGGGATCGGCGAGCGGGTCGCTCGGTAGCGGCTTCGGCGGCCATCAGCGGGTCGACGACCAGGGCAGTGCCACACTCGACGCAGGCCCGATCCGGGCAGCCACTGTCGTGACCGTCCGGGCACGGGGGCGTCTCGGCCTCGCGGGGTGCACCGCAGGTCGGGCAATCGAGGTACAGCATCATGCAGACCTCCGCAAAGCGACTGACCTTATTGCCGTGACGCTCGCACGGACCACCGACAAAATCGGGTAGGCGCGCCGCTGTGCTTATCCGCCGGGGATCCGCTCCGGTCTCGCCCCACTCGCAAGCTCGGGGGCAATCCCGGATCCGAGCGCTCCTTCGTCGCGCC
>DASXYE010000074.1:0-7901 GCA_036502695.1 Jatrophihabitantaceae bacterium | reverse complement strand
CGCCCGGCGCACGCCACAGGCGGCGACCGCCCGCAGGCAGGTGTACAGCCCGGCTGTAGCTATCCGCAGATGTGCCTGCGCCATGGTGATCTCGCCCCACGGCTCGCGCGGGCCCATCGCCATGTAGATCAGGGCATCCATGCCCTCGGCGGCGGCCTCGACCGCGGACGCGTCGAACAGATCTCCCGGTACCCATTCGACACCGTCGACGTCGATCGGTTGAGCCAGATCGAACACGCGTATCCGGTTCCCGCGGGCCAGGTGCGGCAGCACCGCCGTGCCCACCGATCCGGCTCCGCCGACCACCAGAACGTCCATGCCGCCTCCTGCTACGAGTGCGTCACCACGACGCCGAGCTGAGTATGCTCCGGATCTAGCAAGGCTTTGCTATCGGGACGCCGGCCATGGTCGCGCGGAGAGGCTCGACCGATATGGCAGTAACGCTCGCGACGGTGGCCCAGCGCGCCGGCGTGTCCCCGGCGACCGTGTCACGGGTGCTGAACGGTGATTACCCGGTCGCGGCCGAGACGCGCAAGCGCGTGGAGAAGGCGGTACGCGACCTCGACTACGTCGTCAACGCGCACGCTCGGGCACTGTTGCACGCCACGAGCGGCCTGGTCGGCGCGATCCTGAACGACGTGTCCGATCCGTTCTTCGCGCTGGTGCTGCGCGGGATCCAGGTGGCCGCCGGCGACCTGGGCCGGCTCGTCGTCACGGCCCACAGCGACGGCGACCCGGACCGGGAGCTGACCGGCATCGACCTGCTGCGCCGCCAGCGCGCCGATGCGGTGATCATCGTCGGCAGCGGCCCGGAGGACACCGAGCACCGTCGCCAGCTCACCGCACAGGCCCGCGGCTTGCGCGCCCAGGATTCGCGGCTCGTCCTTTGCGGGCGGCCCAAACCGGCTCGTGATGCGCCGGCGAGCGTGGTCACTTTCGACGATGTTGCGACCGGGCGAGCCCTGGTCGAGCACCTGGTCGGCCTCGGGCACCGCCGGATCGCCTACCTCGGCGGACCGCCCGGGCGCACCACGTCTACCGACCGCCGCCGGGGAGTTGTCGAAGGCCTGGAAAGAGCCGGCCTGAAGATCGACGAGCGGTTGCTGGCCGACGGCGACTGCACCCGGGAGGCGGGCCACGCGCGGGTCGGGGAACTCCTCGACAGCGGGCTGGACTTCACCGCGATCATCGGCAGCAACGACCAGCTGGCGATCGGTGCGCTGGCCGCCCTGCGGGATGTCGGCTGGTCCGTGCCGGAGGACATGTCGGTCGCCGGGATCGGTGACCTCCCGGGCGCGGCCGACCTGGTGCCGTCGCTGACCACGGTGCACCTCTCCCTGGAGGAGGCTGGCCGGCAGGCCGTGTCGCTGGCGTTCGCGCCGCAGGGTCCGGCCAAGACGGTGATCCTGCCGCACCGCCTGATCGTGCGTGACTCGACCGGGCGAGCCCGGAAGCGCACGAGTACCCGACCCCACCGCGGTTCTTCCTAACCAGTTAGAAAAGCTTTGCTAGCACCCGGAGATGAGGCTATGTCGAGAGCACCCGTGACGGCGATCGTCGTTGCGAGCGAAGGGCCGGACGGCGGGGCGGTGATCGTCTTCGACCCGGCGACGTGGGAGCCGCGGCACGAGACGGACGGAATGGCCGGCGCGCTGGCGCTGGCGGCCCACCCGAGTGGCCGGGCCCTCTACGTGGCCGACGGCGTCGGCGAGCTGGTCTCGCTCGGAGGGCCGGGTTGGGACGTGCTGGGCCGGCAGCCCAGCGGCGGGAACCTGCCGTGCGCGCTGAACGTCGACCCGTCCGGCCGATTCGTGGTCACTGCGAACTACCTGAGCGCCGACCTGGCCGTCCACCCGATCGGTGCCGACCTCACCCTGGGCGCGCTGGTCGCGGAACGACACCACGAGGGCAGCGGACCGGTGGCCGGACGCCAGGACACCGCCCACCTGCACCACGTGGCCTTCGACCCCGCGCACGGCACCGCCGTCGTGACCGACCTCGGCGGCGACCGGCTCTACGAGTACGCCATCGACGTCGAGGGTCGCCCGGACGTCGTCGACGAGGTCGCCACGCCGAGCGGCAGCGGCCCGCGCCACTCGGTGTTCGGCGCGAACGGCGAGCTGTTCGTCAGCGGCGAGCTGTCGTCCACGCTGAGCCGCTACCGTCGCGACGACACCGGCCGGCTGCGCTGGATCGAGGCGGTGCCGACGCGCGAGACGGACGACGGCACGGAGAACTACCCCAGCGAGCTGGTGCTCGGACCCGGCGTCGTGTACCTGGCCAACCGGGGCCGCGACACCATCGCCGTGATCGACGTGACCGGGCCCCGGCTCGAGCTCGTCCAGGAACAGCCGTGCGGTGGGGCGTTCCCGCAACACCTGGCCGTGCTGGGCGATCAGCTGCTGTGCGCGAACCGCCAGTCCGACACGATCACGGCCCTGCCCATCGACGACACCGCCCGGCTCGGCGCCCCGGTCGCCGTCGCCGAGGTCACCGGTCCGTGCTGGATCCTGCCGCTCTGCGCCTAACCGGCCCGATTCGGATCCGCGCGGACCCGCCACACTACAGCGGGCCACACGCAGACCCGAGCGCAAGCTCCCTCCGGTCGCGCGCGGGCCGGACTCTTCGCGCGAGCGCTCATCGCTCCTGTAGGGCGGGCAGGACGTCCTCGCCGAACCGTTGCAGTTGTTCGAGCGACTCGCGACCGGCCGGCATGACGTTGAACGCGCTGAAGCCCAGCTCGACGAACCCGCGCAGCTGCTCGACGATCGCATCAGGCGGGCCGGCTACGACGCCGGCCCGCGGCGTGCCGCCGACCTCCACCTCGACGTTGTACGCGCTGGTGACCTCGGCGGGATCGCGGCCGGCGGCCTGCGCGGCGGCGTCGATCCGGGCGCGCATCGCCGGCACCTGCTCGGGCAGGGCCAGGCCGTGCGACGGGATCCAGCCGTCGGCCAGCCGGCCGGTGACGGCCAGCGCGCGGGGTCCGAACGTGCCCAGCCAGATCGGAATCCGGTGTCCCGGCTTGGGCTCCATTTCGGCGTCCTCGGTGTGGTAGCGCTCGCCGCCGAACGTCAGCCGCGGCTCGGTCCACAGGCCGCGGATGATCCGGATCGCCTCGTCCAGGCCGGTGACCTTCTGCCCGGGCGTGGGCACCCCGAGCCCGAACGCGCGGAACTCCTCGTCGGAGTAGCCGCCGCCGAGGCCGAGGATCAGCCGCCCGTCACTGAGCCGGTCGAGCGTCTCGGCCATCTTGGCCACCATCGCCGGCGCGCGGTAGGGCATACCGAGCACCCGGGTGGCGACCGCGATCCGGGACGTGGCCGCGGCGATCCAGCTGAGCATCGTCCACACCTCGAAGGTCGGCCGGTTGCCGGCCGGGTGATCCGACGCCGAGACGAAGTCGAAGCCGAGCGCCTCGGCGGCGCGGGCATAGCCGACCGGGTCGGCGCCCGGCGCGGCCGAGGTGGATACGTTCACGCCGATCAACAAGGTCCGTGACATGTCAAGAACTATACATGACACGTCAACATCGAGCGGGCACGAGCGCACAAGGTGGTGCTAGGCCCACCCCGGCTCGGGAGTTAGCGCCATCGAGTCGCGGCGCCACAATCCATAGCGTCGACGGCATGCAAGCGATCATCGAGCAGGACCGTCCCGAGACGACCGCCGCTGCGGGCGATCTAGCCGTAGCCGTGCAGGCCGTGCGCAAGAGCTACGGACGCGGCAACTCGACCGTGCAGGCCCTGGCCGGGGTCGACGTCAGCTTCGCCCGACGGACGTTCACCGCGGTCATGGGGCAGTCCGGATCCGGCAAGAGCACGCTGCTGCACTGCGCCGCCGGGCTCGACCGCCCGACGGACGGGCACGTGTGGATCGGCGACACGGAGCTGGGCACGCTGTCCGAGTCCGACCTGACCAGGCTGCGCCGCACCCGGGTCGGCTTCGTGTTCCAGGCGTTCAACCTGGTGCCGGCGCTGAACGTGCGCGAGAACGTGCTGCTGCCCTCGCGGCTGGCCCGGCGCTCGGTCGACAAGCACTGGCTGAACGAGGTGTTGCGCCGGGTCGGCCTCGACGACCGGCTGCGGCACCGCCCGGCGCAACTGTCCGGCGGGCAGCAGCAGCGGGTGGCCATCGCCCGGGCCCTTGCCACCCGTCCCGAAGTGATCTTCTGCGACGAGCCGACCGGCGCCCTGGACTCGCAGACGGCGGCGGGCGTGCTCGACCTGCTGCGCGAATCGGTCGACCACGACGGGCAGACCGTCGTGATGGTCACCCACGATCCGGTCGCCGCGTCCTACGCCGACCGGGTCGTGTTCCTCGCCGACGGCGCGGTCGTGCGCGATGTGCCGGCTCCGGGCGTCAACGCGATCGCCGAGATGCTGGTGCATCTCGGCCGGCCGGCGAACCCGAGCAACGCCGGACGTCCGTCATGGTGATCCTCGCCTGGCGGATGCTGCGGCAACGCCCGATGAGCGCGGTCGCCACGTTCGTCGCGCTCTGGTTCGGGGTTGCCGTCATCACCGCGTGCGGCGTGCTGCTCGAATCCGGGATCCGCTACCACGGCACGCCCGAGCGCTACGCCGCCAGCAGCGTGCTCGTCGCCACCACCGATCTGCGCGTGATCAGCGGCCAAGGCGACAACCGCGACGTCCAGCGTCTGCCCCTGCCCGACCGGGGACGCATCGACGCCGGGCTGACCACGCAGCTGGCCGGGCTGCCCGGCGTGCGGACCGCGGTGGCCGACGTGGCGACGCCGACCCAGGTGTTGCCGGCGCAGGGTACGGACGCCGAGGACGCGCAGGTACACCCGTGGTCGGCCGCCGTGCTGGCGCCGTTCACGCTGCGCGCCGGCGTTGCTCCGGCCGCGGACGGTCAGATCGTGCTCGACGCGACGACGGCGCAGCGGCTCGGCGCCCATCCGGGTAGCTCGGTGCGGCTCATCCTCGGCAGCGGCGTGCACACGTTCACCGTCAGCGGCATCGCGGCGCCGAGTGGCCACCCGCCGGCCGATCCCACCGTGTTCCTCACCGACGCGCAGGCGCGCGCCGTGTCCGGGCATCCGTCGACAGTTGACGTCATCGGGTTGATCGGGCAGCCCGGCGTGCCGGCCGCGACGCTGGCCAAGGCCGCCGACGGAATCGTGCCGGACGCGCCCCGCGACGCCGAAGGCACGTTCCCGCGCGTGTTCAGCGGCGCCGACCGAGGCCTGGTCGAGACGCCCGACGTCGCCGAGGCGCGCGAGCTCGCGACGGCGCTGCCCAGCGTGTTCGGTGGCTGCACGATCCTCATCGCGGCGCTGGTCATCGCGGGCACGGTGGGGCTGTCGGTGCAGCAGCGGCACCGTGACATCGCGCTACTGCGGGCCATCGGCGCCACGCCCCGTCAGATGCGACGGATGGTGGTGCGCGAGTCGGCGGTGCTCGCCGTGCTGGCGGCCGCCACCGGCGTCTGGGGTGGGTTCGCCGGCGTGTGGTGGCTGCGCGACCAGTTCGTGCATCGCGGCATCACGCCGGCGTCGTTCACCGTGCACATCTCGTGGATCCCGCCCGTGGTGGCGGCCGCTGTCGGACTGATCATCTCGATCGGGGCCGCGTGGGTGGCCAGCCTGCGGGCCAGCCGCATCCATCCGACCGAGGCGCTGGTCGAGTCGTCGGTCGAGCGGCGGCGCGGCGGCTGGCTGCGCATCCCGCTCGGGCTGGCCGGCCTGGGCGGCGGGGTCGTGCTGGCCATCACCGCGTCCCGGCTGCGCGGCGACGACGCGGCCAGCGTGGCGCTGTCCGTGGTGGCCACTCTGGTCACCGCCGTGTGGCTGCTGGCTCCGTGGCTGAACCGGCTGACCGCGGCCATCGCCGGGGTCGGGATGCGGGCGATGGGTGTCACCGGCCGGCTGGCCGCCGCCAACTCCGCGGCGTCGGCGCGCCGGCTCGCCCCGGTGCTCACGTCGCTGGTGCTGGCAATCGGGTTCGGTGGCTCGATGATGTTCATGCAGACCTCGATCAAGCACACGGCCGCCCAGCAGAGTCACGCCGGCCTGCGGGCCGACTACGTGGTGGTGCCGTCCGGGTCGGGGTTGCCGTCCGGGGTGGCGGCGGCGCTGCGCCAGGTGCCCGGAGTCACGGCGGCCGACGGCGTCGTGCACAGCTCGGTGCTCGACCGCAAGGACGGTGGCACGCAGTACTCGGCGCAGACGCCGAGCGACCTGGTCGATCTGGGCGTGACGTCCGGGCGACTGGCCGACCTGCACGGCAACACGATCGCGATCGACAACCTGACCGCCGACTCGGAGAACGTGCACGTGGGCAGCTCTATGCACGTCTGGTTCGCCGACGGCACGCCCACCGAGCTGCGCGTGGTGGCGACCTACACCCGCGGACTGGGGTTCGCCGCGACGACGCTGCCGGCCGACGTCCTGGCCCCGCATACAGCCGGGCTGGACAGTTCGGTGCTGCTGCGCGCCACCCCGGCGGCCCGCGCGGGCGTTGAGCGCCTGCTCGGCCAAGTAGCTCCCGGAGCCGAGGTGCTGAGCCGGGCCGACTACCAGGTCGCGCTGGACAAGGACGTCGCGCAGGGCGCCTGGGCCAACCAGATGGTGGTGAGCGTGCTGCTCGTCTACGTGGCGATCGCCGCGGTGAACACCTTGGCGATGGCGGCGATGGGTCGCCGGCGCGAGCTGGCCACGCTGCGGCTGTCCGGCACGACCCGCAAGCAGATCCTGCGCATGGTGCGGATCGAGCAGGGGTTGCTGCTCGGCGTCGGGCTGATCATCGGCGGGGCGATCGCGGCGGCCACGCTGATGCCGCTGGTCAAGGCCACGACCGGGACGTCCACGCCGTACATCCCCCCGATCGGCTGGGCGAGCGTCATCGGCGGCACGGTGCTGCTCGCGCTGGGGGCCACGGTGCTGCCGGTGCGCCGGTTGCTGCGGCAGGACCCGGTCGGGGCAATCGGGATTCGCGAGTAAGGACAACGCGGAGGCGGTCCGCTGCCGTTGCACAGGTATGCGGACCTCGATTCGGGTTGCGACATTGGTGGCGACGGCCGGAGCGCTGGCGGTGGCCGGGGTGGCGATCGCCGGCTCGTCCGGACGGCATCGGGCGATCGGTGCTCCCGGCCCGGTGCCGCCGTCAGCACCACCGCCACGGCCGCCGGCGTATGCGATGAAGCTGGTCGCCTACTCCAGCTGTGCCGACCTGCTGCACGGCCTGCGCCAGCACACCGCCGACAACGTCGAGCAGCTCGGCTCCGGCGAGGTGTACATGGCCGACTCGACGGAGAAGCAGGCGGGCGGCGCCGTGCCGGCTCCCAGTGCGGGCTCCGGTGCGGCGGGCTCCGGTGCGGCGGCGCCGGGTGCCCCCGCGCCGGGTGCCTCGGCACCGGACCACTCGAGCACGAATGTGCACGAGGCCGGCGCCGACGAGCCCGATGTCGTCAAGACCGACGGCCGGCGCATCGTCACGGTGTCGCACGGGATGCTGCGCGTCGTCGACGCGGCAACCCGCAAGATCACCGGCAGCGTCCGGGTGCTCGAACGAGGCGCTGGGCCGGACAATGCCTGGCTGCCGTCGACGAACCTGTTGCTCAGCGGCGATCGGGCGCTGGTGGTGGTGCCCGCCAACTACGAGACCATGGTCGCGGACAAGCCCGTCGGCGGCGGATATCCCGGGTTGCCGCAGGCCTCCACCCGCTTCGTGCTGGTCGATCTGGCCGGGGCGCCCAAGGTGCTCGGCTCGGTGGCGGTCGACGGCAGCTACGTCGACGGGCGGCTGGTCGGCTCGACCGCGCGGCTCGTGACGCGCAGCCAGCCCCAGATCAAGTTCCCGCAGCGACCCCGTGTCGTGACCCCGCAACAGCAGCAGCGGCAGGCCCGTGACGCGGTCGGCAAGGCGCCGCTCTCGGCC
>DASXYE010000073.1:0-2105 GCA_036502695.1 Jatrophihabitantaceae bacterium | reverse complement strand
AAGCCGTCGACGACATCGACGCGGCCACGCACGCCCTGCTCGACGCGCTGCGCAAGGCGTCCCCGCAGGGACTGCGCGAGACGAAGCCACTGACCACCAAGGCCGTCAGCTTCGCCGAGGCGGAGGCCTTGGGCGAGCAGTCGGCGCGACTGTTCGCCTCGGACGAGGCCCGCGAGGGCATGACGTCCTTCCTCGAGAAGCGTCCCCCGCGATGGCAGGTGTAAACGTCCGGGAGCCGCAGCAGGATCGCAGCCGGGCCACCCGATCGCGACTGCTCGAAGCCGCACTCGACCGGCTGGCCGAGCTGGGCTGGACGCGCACGACCGTGGCCGTCGTCGCCGAACATGCCGGGGTGTCGCGCGGCGCGGCCCAGCACCACTTCCCCACCCGCGAGGACCTGTTCACCGCCGCCCTGGACTACATGACCGACGTGCGGCTGGCCGACGTGCGCCGTCGGGGCACCGACCTGCCGGCCGGCGCGCACCACACCGAGGCCGTCGTTGACATGATCGTCGGCTTCTACACCGGGCCGCTGTTCCGGGCGGCCGTCCAGGTCTGGGTACAGGCCGCCGCCGACGAGACGCTGCGCGCGCAGCTGGTACCGCTCGAAGCGCGCCTGGCCCGCGAGACGCACGCGATCGCCGTCGACCTGCTGGGTGTGGACGAATCGCGCCCCGGGGCGCGCGAGACGGTGCAGGGCCTGCTCGACATGGCCCGCGGGCTGGGGTTGGCCAACCTACTCACCGACGACTCGAAACGCCGCCGGCGCGTGGTCCGGCAATGGGCCGCCATCCTCGACGGATTGCTGCATTCGGCCGAGCCTGAGCGCGGTGTGTGAGTCACGCAGATCCCGTGCGTCGAGCTGACACGGCGCACGCGCGTCGCGTATGCTGACTGTCTGCACCCCGCTTACGAGCCATCCCTCCCGGCTCGTGAGTGGGGTGCTTGATTATGTTCGTCGTTGTGGTCCGCCGTAGGCGGATTCTCGGTTCGTGGTCTAGGAGGTTGGTGTGCAGATCGAGGGTGGCGTGGCCATCGTTACTGGTGGGGCGTCCGGGTTGGGACGGGCCACCGCACAGGCACTGCGCGGCGCCGGTGCTCAGGTGGTCATCGTCGATCTGCCCGGTTCGGACGGCAAGAGTGTGGCCGAGGAGCTCGGTGCGACGTTCGCGCCCGCCGACGTGACCAGCGAGGACGACGTTGCCGCCGCGCTCGACGCCGCGCAGCAGCTGGGCCAACTGCGCATCGCCGTCAACTGCGCCGGGGTGGCCGACGCGGCCCGGGTGGTCGGCAAGCACGGACCGTTCCCGCTGGCGACGTTCCGCAAGGTCGTCGAGATCAACCTGATCGGCACGTTCAACCTGATCCGGCTGGCCACCGAGCGCATCAGCGCCGCGGACGAGATCGACGGCGAGCGCGGCGTCATCGTCAACACCGCCTCCGCAGCCGCGTTCGACGGCCAGATCGGCCAGGCCGCCTACTCCGCCTCGAAGGGCGGCGTCGTGGGCATGACGCTGCCCATCGCCCGCGAGCTGGCCGCCATGAAGATCCGGGTCGTCACGATCGCGCCGGGGCTGTTCGAGACCCCGATGCTGGCCGGCCTGCCGGACGAGGCCAAGGCGTCGCTGGGCGCGCAGGTGCCGCATCCGGCGCGGCTGGGCCGTCCGGGCGAATATGCCGCCCTGGTCGAGCACATCGTGCGCAACCCGATGCTGAACGGCGAGGTGATCCGCCTCGACGGGGCCATCCGGATGGCCCCTCGCTAGCAGCGCGTAAACCGGCGCAGCAACTCGGCGGCTCGACGCGTCTACCTACCGGCAGGAACATCGTCCGGAAACAGTAGGTAGGGTCGCTTCGATGCTGCGACGTTCGGGGGACACCGGCACGCCCGACGGCAGGAGCGGCCTGACGTTCCGTCCGGATATCGAGGGACTGCGGGCCGTCGCCGTGGGGCTGGTCGTGCTCGATCACCTCGCCGGCTGGCCGGCCGGCGGGTTCATCGGCGTCGATGTCTTCTTCGTCATCTCCGGCTTCCTGATCACCAGCCTGCTGCTGGACGAGACGGCCCGGCACGGGCGGCTGTCGATCCGGGCGTTCTACGCGCG
>DASXYE010000072.1:0-3046 GCA_036502695.1 Jatrophihabitantaceae bacterium | reverse complement strand
CGGACCGCATCGAGCTGGACATCGTGGAGGTGATCGACACCCCGGAAGCGACCCACATCCGGTATCTCGTCCGGCGGTGACCTGGGAATCAACTGGTAGCCTGTTCCCTATGGAAGCGACGCTGGATTCGGTCGGGCGCATCGTCATCCCGAAACCGCTGCGCGACGCGCTCGGTCTGCGCGCCGGTTCGAAGGTGGACATCTCCTTCTACGGAGCCGGGTTGCAGGTGGTGCCAGGTGGGCGGACGGCGCGGCTGGTCGAGGAGGACGGCATGCTCGTCGCGACCGGTACGACCCAGATCGACGACGACATCGTCTTTGCCTTGATCGACGCCGGCCGCAAGTGACCGAGCTGGTCGCGGTCGACACGAGCGTCGCCGTGCCGCTCGTCATGCAGACGCATCGCGAGCACGCCGCGGTACGACGCTGGCGGGGCAGCCGCTCCCTTGCGCTCAGCGGGCATGCCCTGGCCGAGACCTACTCGGTGCTGACCCGACTGCCCGATGACTCGCGGCTGGAGTCCGACGACGCGGCGCGCCTGATGGCCGAGGGGTTCGCGCCGCCGCTGCTGCTCGGACGTCGAGCGGCGCAGCGTCTGCCCGAAGTGCTCAGCCGCCTGTCGATCTCGGGCGGCGCGGTGTACGACGCACTGGTCGCGCTGGCCGCGAAGGAGCACGGCTGCGCGCTGGCGACCCGCGACGGACGGGCGAAGGCCACCTACGACACGGTCGGCGTCGAGCTAATCGTGGTCGGCTGGCGCGCCGGTTCGTAGACCGAGACGTAGATCCCGGGGCCGGCCGTGAACGGCGCGCCGTCCCAACCGGACTGGCGGTGCACCAGGCCCAGCCCGGCGAGTTCGGCCATCAGGTCCAGCTCGGACGGCCACACGTACCGCGCGTACACCGGCTGCGTGCGCGGCCCGGCCTCACCCCACAACACGATGTCGGACGTGATCGTCTGCGCCAGCGGATCGTGTCGGGATGTCTCCAGCCACGCTCCCTCGCCGGGTGCGCTCAGGTGCCGTATCCGGCGACCCTGCGCGTCGAAGCCGGTCACATCGGGCATCGCCATCTCCAGGACGAGCCGGCCGCCCGGCGCCAGCACCGTGGCCGCCGCCGCGAGGGCCCGCCGTTGCGCGGCGCCGTCCGGCAGCGCGTAGAGCGAGTTGAACACGCAGTAGACGAGTTGGTAGTGCTGGATGCCGTCGGGAGCCGTGAACGTCGCGGCATCGGTCATGTCTCCGACCGCGGCCGTCAGCGTCGGCGGCGGCGTCTTGCGGTGCAGCACCTCGATCATCGACGGCTCAAGGTCGATGCCGTGCACCCGGATGCCGCGCTCGGCGAGCGGGATCGCGACCCGGCCGGTGCCCACGGCGAGCTCGAGCGCGGCCGCTCCGGCCCGGGCGTCCGGTCCGACCAGGTCGGCGAACAGATCGGCCAGCCAGTTCGCGGCCTGATCGGCGGCCGGTCCGGGCGGGAAGATCTCGTCGTACTCGTCGGCCCAGCTGCCCCCGTACGTCTGCGCGTTCTGCGTCATGCGGCCGACGCTAGCCGCTGCGGGTAGCGACTTTGCCCCGTGAATGGTCGTAGGGACGCCCGATTCACGACCATTCGCGGGGCAAAGTCGATTCTTGAAACTGAGCGGAACAGACTCAACTTTGCGATCGTTGGCCTGAATGGAACATTGACCAACCGAGGTGAGCGCATACCCATGGACCTGACTACCCGCAGCCAGCAGGCCGTCTCGTCGGCCGTGAAACTGGCCGCCGAACGCGGCAATCCGGCCGTCGAGCCGGCGCATCTGGCCGTTGCCCTGCTCGACGACTCCGACGGGCTCACCCGCCCGCTGTTGCAGGCCGTCGGGGTCGACCCGCTGGGCGCCCGGGCCACCGTGCAACGCCAGGTCGACGCGTTGCCGGCCGCGGCCGGGTCGACCGTCGCCGCGCCGCAGCCCTCGCGCGTCTTTCTCGCGGTGCTGAGTGGCGCCGAGCGCGAGGCACGGGACCGCTCCGACGAGTACGTCTCCACCGAGCACCTGCTGATCGCGCTGGCCGAGGCCGACGTGATCCCCGGCGTGCGGCCGGCCGCCCTGCGGGACGCGCTGGCGTCCCTACGCGGCTCGCAACGGGTCACGACGCCTGATCCCGAGGGCACGTTCCAGGCGCTGGAGAAGTACGGCGTCGACCTGACCGAACGCGCCCGCGAGGGCAAGATCGACCCGGTCATCGGCCGGGACACCGAGATCCGCCGGGTCATCCAAGTGCTGTCCCGGCGCACGAAGAACAACCCGGTGCTGATCGGCGAGCCCGGCGTCGGCAAGACGGCGGTTGTCGAGGGACTGGCCCAGCGCATCGTCGCCGGCGACGTGCCGGAATCCCTGCGGGGTAAGCGATTGATCGCCCTGGACCTCGGCGCCATGGTCGCCGGCGCCAAGTACCGCGGCGAGTTCGAGGAGCGGCTCAAGGCCGTCCTCAACGAGATCAAGGACTCGGGCGGACAGGTCATCACGTTCATCGACGAGCTGCACACCGTCGTCGGCGCCGGGGCGACGGGCGAGGGCGCGATGGATGCCTCCAACATGCTCAAGCCGATGCTGGCCCGCGGCGAGCTGCGCATGGTCGGCGCCACGACCCTGGACGAGTACCGCGAGCACATCGAGAAGGACGCCGCCCTGGAACGGCGGTTCCAGCAGGTGCTGGTCGCCGAGCCGTCCGTCGAGGACACCATCGCGATCCTGCGTGGGCTGAAGGGTCGCTACGAGGCGCACCACAAGGTGCAGATCAGCGACGGATCCCTGGTGGCGGCGGCCACTCTGTCCGACCGCTACATCACGAGCCGGTTCCTGCCGGACAAGGCGATCGACCTGGTCGACGAGTCCGCGTCCCGGCTGCGGATGGAGATCGACTCCCGGCCGGTGGAGATCGACGAGCTGCAGCGCGCGGTCGACCGGCTGAAGATGGAGGAGATGGCGCTGTCCAAGGAGACCGACGACGCCTCGAAGGACCGGTTGAGCCGGCTGCGCAACGAACTGGCCGAGCTGACCGAGAA
>DASXYE010000071.1:0-11748 GCA_036502695.1 Jatrophihabitantaceae bacterium | reverse complement strand
ATCATCGTGCTGCCGCTGCACAATCCGGTGCTGCTGGCCAAGGAGCTGGCCAGCGTCGACGTGGTGTCCGGCGGGCGACTCACGGTCGGCGTCGCGGCCGGATACATGCCCGCGGAGTTCGCCTCGGTCGGGGTGCCGATGGCCGGACGCCAGACCCGGGTCGACGAGTACGTCCAGGCGTTGCGCGCGTTGTGGACGATGGAGCATCCGAGCTTCCACGGCCGGCACGTGTCCTTCGAAGGCATCGACGCGTATCCCCGGCCGGTGCAGCGCGCCGGCCCGCCCGTCGTCGTCGGCGGCGAAGGGCCGGCCGCGCTGACCCGGGCGCTGACCCTGGCCGACGGCTGGTACGGCTTCAGCCTCGACGTGGACGCGACCCGCGACCGTCTCGACCAGCTGCGCCGGCTCGGCAAGGAGCACGACCGGCCGGCCGAGCTGGGACCGCTAGAGATCACCGTGACGCCGTACGGGTCCCTCGATCGCGACGTCGTGGCCCGCTACGAGGAGCTCGGTGTGCATCGGCTGGTGCTGCTGCCCGAGCCCGAGGCCGTCCACGCCGAGCGGCATCGGCCGGTACCGCTCGAGCGCATCCTCGCCAACATCGACCGGGCCGCGCGCGACCTGCTGTCCCGCTGAACGCCTGTGGCTTTCTGAAGAGACGGATGCGGCAACGGCATTTCCCAGGTCCGGTTCCTACCGTGGCGACAAACCCGGGACAGGAAGAGGCCATGACCACCCCAGACGAACCCCAGCGATCCCAACCCGCAGCGCCGGCCCAACCCGAGCAGCCCACGGCCGAACAGCCGACCGCCGAGCAGGCCTCGGCTCAGCCGGTTGCGCCCCCGCCGCCGGCCTCCGCCGCGGCGCCACCGCCACCACCGGCTGCACCGCCACTCCCGCCGGCGGCGTACCCGGACCCGTTCGTCCCGGTCGCCCGGCCACCGCGGGCGCCCTGGATCGCCCCACAACGCAAGGGAGCCGTCGTCGGCATCGCGATCATCGGCGCGCTCGCCTTCATCGGCGCCGGCGTCGGGATCGGTGCGGCCGCCTTCGGCAGCGACGACCACCACCGGCCGCCGGGCAACCGATTCGAGCGGCCCTACAACGGCCAAGGCCCCGGATTCCCCGGTGGACAAGGCAATCCCGGCAACCCAAACGGCCCACGGCATCAACAGCAAGGGCCGCCGACCACACCGAGCCCGTCGGCCAGCACCAGCAGCTGATTCTCGCCAGTTGTCATACCGTCGGCGTCTCATAGCGCGGCGAAGGTATGACAACTCGGCGGCGCAACTGCACACCGGCAAGCTGCACGGTCGGCATCAACCGATCGGTTGATGCCGACGTCCACCACGGCGCCGTCCAGGACCAGCTCGGCAGCCGATTCGCCGAGCCGACGCCGCCTCGATGCTGGATGCATGCCAGTCATCGAAGTCACCAACCTCCGTAAGAGTTACGGCGGAAACGACGCGGTCCGCGACGTATCGTTCAGCGTCGAGCGGGGCGAGATCTTCGGGATCCTCGGCCCCAACGGCGCCGGCAAGACCACCACCGTCGAGTGCCTCGCCGGGCTCCGTCACGCCGACGGCGGCCAGATCCGCGTGCTCGGCCTGGACCCGCAACGCGAGCACGACCACGAGCAGCTGCGCCAGCTCGTCGGCATCCAACTGCAGGAAAGCCAGCTGCCGGACAACATCCAGGTGGACGAGGCGCTCGAGCTGTACGCGTCGTTCTACCGCGATCCGGCCGACTGGCGAGCCTTGCGTGACGGCCTCGGGCTGAGCAGCAAGCGCACCGCCCGGTTCGGCAAGCTCTCCGGCGGGCAGAAGCAGCGGCTGTCGATCGCCCTGGCCCTCGTCGGCAACCCGAAGGTCGCCATCCTGGACGAGCTGACCACCGGCCTGGACCCGGCCGCCCGCCGCGAGACCTGGGACCTCATCGAGGGCGTCCGCGAACGCGGCGTCACGATCGTGCTGGTCACCCACTTCATGCAAGAGGCCGAGCACCTCTGCGAGCGGGTCGCGGTGATCGACACCGGGCGCGTCGTCGCCGTCGACTCGCCGGCCGGACTCGTCAACCGGGTGAACGCCGAGCAGCGACTGCGCTTCTACCCGTCCGCCGACCTGGACGACCGGCTGCTGACCGACCTGCCGCAGGTCACCGCGGTAAGCCGGCACGGACAGCAGGTACTCGTGACCGGGACGGGCGACGTGCTCGGGGCCGTCACCTCGGTGCTGGCCCGCGCCGGCATCGTCGCCGAGCAACTACGCCTCGAACAGACCAGCCTCGACGACGCCTTCATCGCACTGACCGGACAGGAGATCTCATGACCACCGCCACTGCGACGCTGACTCGCATCGAGGCGCGGCTGTTCCTACGTGAACGGGCCGGCCTGATCTGGGGGCTCGCATTCCCCGCGATACTGCTGATCATCCTGGGCGCCCTGGGCGGGAAGAAGCACGACAAGGACCTGGACGGGCTGACCCTCGCCGCCACCTACGTACCGATCGTGATCGCCTTCTCCATCGCCATGCTCGCCCTCAACGCCATGCCGCCGGTGCTCGGCAGCTACCGCGAGCGAGGGGTGCTCCGCCGGATGTCGACCACGCCCGTTCCGCCGTCGCGGCTGCTCGCCGCGCAGGTGATGATCAACGTGGTCGTCGCCGCGACCGCCACGGTGCTCGTGCTGATCATCGGACGGGTCGCGTTCGACGTGGGCCTGCCCGGACAGGCCGGTGGCTTCCTGCTGGCGCTCGTGCTTACCGCCGCCGGGTTGTTCGGTATCGGGCTGACGATCGCCGCGCTGGCCCCGTCCGGCAAGGTGGCCAATGCCGCCGGAGCGATCACGTTCTTCCCGATGATGTTCTTCGCGGGGCTGTGGGTGCCGCGGGCGGTCATGCCCGACGTGCTGCGCCACGTCAGCGACTACACGCCGCTCGGCGCCGCGGTGCAGGCCCTGCAGGACTCGGCCCGCGGGCAGTTCCCGCACGCGCTGCACCTGGCCGTCCTGGCCGGCTACGCCGTGGTGTTCGGTGTCGCGGCAACCCGCCTGTTCCGCTGGGAATGAGAGAATTCCCGACATGACGGTAGAGGTGGGTGAGCGCGGCCGGCTGGCCGAACTGGGCCTGCCGCGCCTCGACCGTCGCTTGCGGTTTCCGATGCTGGCGCTGGCGACGGCGGTTGCCGCAGTCGCCACCGCGGCCGGTTACAAGACGTGGGCCCGGTTCGAGGTCGGCGCCGTCGTAGCCGTCGTGACCGCCGTCTGGATGCTGGTCTTCACCCGGATGGTCCGCGACTGGGAGGCGCGCGCCGGCGTCCTGACGGTCTACTTCGTCGGACGCACGGCCCTCGCGGCCGTGCTGGTCGGCGTCAACCCTTGGTTCGCGCTCTACGCGTTCATCGGCTACATCGAGGCGCGGCTGCTTCCCCGACGCTGGACGCCGGTGGGCATCGTCGCCACGGCGGTACTCATCGCCGGCTCGCAGATGGGCGGCTACCGGGTCGGCGCGGTGAACATCCTGGTCTGGGCGGCACTTACCGCGGTCAACGCCGGGCTGGCCGGGTTCCTCGGGCAGGTCACCGGCCGGGTCATCGAACAGAACGCCGAGCGCGGCGACATGATCGACGAGCTCAACGAGACGAACCGCCGGCTCGAGGCCGCCCTGGCCGAGAACACCGGCCTGCACGCCCAGCTGCTGACCCAGGCTCGCGAGGCCGGCATCCTCGACGAACGGCAGCGGATGGCCGGCGAGATCCACGACACGCTCGCCCAGGGGCTGATCGGCATCGTGACCCAGCTCGAGGCCGCCGAGCAGGCCCGCCACTCCCCCGACGAGTGGCAGCGGCACTTCGAGCTGGCTCGCACGCTGGCCCGCGAGAGCCTGACCGAGGCGCGCCGCTCGGTGCGCGCGCTGCGTCCCGAACAGCTCGACGACGTCCCGCTTCCCGACGCCGTCGCCGCCCTGGCGCAGGGTTGGTCGCAGCGCAGCGGGGTGGCTGTCCAGGTCGAGACCACCGGCGAGTGCCGTCCGGCGCCGTCCGACGTCGAGGCGGCGCTGTTTCGGGCGGCCCAGGAGGCGCTGACCAACGTGGCCAAGCACGCGCAGGCGTCCAAGGCGTGGATCACCTTGTCCTACCTGGACGATGTGCTGCTGCTCGACATCGGCGACGACGGCGTCGGCTTCGACCCCACCGCGGCGGCGCCCGACGGGTACGGCATCGACGGGATGCGCCGGCGGCTGCGCGGCGTCAATGGCACGCTCGAGGTCGAGAGCGCGCCCGGCGAGGGCACCGCCATCAATGCGAGCGTCCCCGCGTGACGCCGATCCGCATGCTCATCGTCGACGACCATCCGATCGTGCGCGACGGCCTGCGCGGCGTCTTCAGCGGCGATCCCGAGTTCGACGTGGTCGGCGAGGCCGGCGACGGTGCCGAGGCGGTTGCGCGGACCACCAGCCTCGACGTCGACGTCGTGTTGATGGATCTACGCATGCCCCGGATGGGCGGCGTCGAGGCGATCGGCGCCCTGCGTCAGGCCGGGTCGTCCGCGCACGTGCTGGTGCTGACGACCTACGACACCGACCGCGACGTGCTGCCGGCGATCGAGGCCGGCGCGACCGGTTACCTGCTCAAGGACTCGCCCCGCGAGGAGTTGCTGCGCGGCGTCCGCGCGGCGTTCCGGGGCGAGCCGGTGCTGTCGCCGTCGGTGGCCGGCCGGTTGATGGGGCAGGTGCGCAAACCGGCCACGGACGCGCTCAGCCAGCGCGAGCTCGAGGTGCTGCGCCTGGTCGCGGGCGGCGGCACGAACCGCGAGGTCGCGCGCACCCTGTTCATCAGCGAGGCGACGGTGAAGACGCACCTGCTGCACCTCTACGACAAGCTCGGCGTGCGCGACCGGGCATCGGCTGTGGCCGAGGCCTACCGCCGCGAGCTGCTCAGCTGAGCTGTACGTCGGGACTTGATCAGGCTCGCGACCACGGTGATCGACAGGATGCCGACTATCACCGCCAGCGACACCAGGATCGGCACGTCCGGGGCGCCGTGCACCGGCTCGCCGCCGTTGATGAACGGCAACTCGTTCTCGTGGAGCGCGTGCAGGATCAGCTTGACGCCGATGAACCCGAGCAGCACGGACAGGCCGATGCTCAGGTACACCAACCGTTGCAACAACCCGCCGATCAGGAAGTACAGCTGCCGCAGGCCCATCAGCGCGAACAGGTTGGCCGTGAGCACGAGGTACGGCTCCTGGGTGATGCCGTAGATCGCCGGGATCGAGTCGAGCGCGAACAACAGATCGGTGGTGCCGAGCGCGACGATGACGATCATCATCGGGGTGATCACGCGACGTCCGTCGCGCTTGGTGGTGACGTGCGCGCCGTGCCATTCCGTGGTCGACGGCACGCGGCGCCGGATCCAGCGCACGGCGCGACTCTCGTCGTAGTCCGTGCCGTCCAGGTCGTCGTCGCGGGCCAGCCGCACCGCCGTGTACACGAGGAACGCGCCGAACAGGTAGAACACCCAGCTGAACGCGTTGATCGCGGCGGCGCCGGCGGCGATGAACGCCCCTCGTAGGACGAGTGCCACCACGATCCCGACCAGCAACGCCGACTGCTGCAGCTGACGAGGAACGCGCAGCTTCGTCATTATGATCAAGAACACGAACAGGTTGTCGACCGACAGCGAGTACTCGGTCAGCCAGCCCGCCACGAACTGGGTGCCGTACGTACTGCCGCTGACGATGTAGATGCCGACCGCGAACAGCGCTGCCCCGCCGATGAAGAACGCCAGATGGCGAGCCGACTCGCCCATGCTGGGTTCGTGCGGTCGACGACCGATGTAGAAGACGTCGAAGATCAAGAAGGCGACGGCCAGACCCAGCGTCAGACCCCAGACCCACGGCTCTACATGCATCCTGCCTCCGGCGCGCTCAAGGCGTACCCCGATGTACGGCGATACGCGTGCTGCTGCCGGAGGTCTCACCCGCCCGTCTATGGGCCGATTCCCCGGGGCGCATCGATAGCCGCCCGTGATGACGAGGACACCGCTAGGGGTTACTCCCCTCCAGTGCGGTCCACTCTACCGGCCGGATCGCGGGGCGTTCTGACCCGGCCCCGGCGCGTCACGATCATGGCCTCCCGACGACCCGGAGACGGTCCGGCACGCTCCGCAGGAAGATCACCGCACTGATGCGATCTTCCTGCGCCGGCTGCCCTATGCGGCCGCATACGCAGGAAGATCCCGGTCGACAGACGATCTTCCTGCACGGGGCCTAATCGACGACCGTCCCGACAGTGCATAGCTGCCCGCCCAGCCGAGGACGCGATGAGCGCTCGCCCTACAGCGAAACGCAATCAGAGCTATCCCAGCCGAGAACGCGATGAGCGCTTGCGCGAAGAGCCCGCCGGCCGCGGCGCTAGCGGAGGCTCGGATCCGGGATTGCCCCCGAAGCGAAGCGAGTGGGGCGAGACCGGAGCCGAATCAGGCGGATTTAACAGTTGGGCCCGCACTGGCGTTGCACGATGGCGTCGAGGAACACGCTGCGCAGGTTCGTCGGGTCCTTCACGGCGTAGGTCTTGCCGCCGGTGGCCTTGGAGATCTTGTTCAACGCGCCGAGGTCCGCGCCCGGCCCGAGACCGATCGTGAACACCGGGACGGGCAGCTCCTTGGCTTGCGGGGTCTGGAGCTGGGCGAGCAGCTTGTCCAGGGTCAGACCGCCGGGGTCGACGTTCTGCCCGTCGGTCATGAGCACCACGGTGTTGACCTTGGACGGGTCGTAGTTGCGTCGCACCGAATCCACGGCAGCCAGGGTCGTGTCGTAGAGCGCGGTGTCGCCCTGCACGAGGGCGGGCAGGTGGTTCGCCGCGGCGACCAGGGCCTTGCGCCGGCTCTGATTACCGACCGAGTTGTCGATCTCGCCGATCGGCACCAGCTCGCGCCAGGCGGCGGTGGCCGTCTGTGTGGTGGCGAACACCCACATGCCGAGGTTGGAGGTGTCCGGATAGAAGCCGATCGCCGCCGACGCCGCGGCCGAGGCCAGCTGGATCTTGCTCTTGCCGGCCCCGCCGGCCTCGTTCATCGAGCCGGACACGTCGATGACGAGCAGCGAGTTGACGTCGTCGGTGACCGATTCCCACAGGCGCAGCGTGTCGACGCCCTGGCCCGGGGACAGCTTGTCCAGCTGGCGGATCTTGGCGGCCACCACGCCCTCGGCGGCGCCGACGCCCGGCACCGGCGCGCCGCTCGGGTCGCGGAAGCCGGCGTCGTGCAGATAGTCCTGCGACGCCGGGGCTCGAAGCTGCTGCTCGAAGTCGTCGAGCGCAGCCGTCAGGGCCGGGTCGTCGCCGGAGCGAACCAGCCGCACCACTGGGTAGTCGAGATTGAGCGTGCCCGAGTCGGGGTAGATCGCCCGGGCGAACAGCGACTGCTTGGCCTTGTCGGCCTGGATCACGGCCTGCTCGGGTGCGGTGAACACCGGGGCGTGGCCCGGGTCGGCGGCCAGCTGCGCGAAGCCTGCGTTCGCATCGGGCAACGTCGCGTGGCTCAGCCGCAGCATCGAGCTCGCCACCACCGCGGCCGGCCCCTGCCCGGCCGAGTTCTTCAGCGAGTTCATGATCTGCAAGCTCAGCAGGCCATCCGTGTTGGACACCGGATCGGGGATGGCCAACGGAAAGGCGCCGTTCAGCGCGGCTTGCCAGTCCGGGCTGGTGGGGTACTTGGCGGTTGGCGAAGCGACGAACACGAGCGGTGACACCGCAATCGGCGCGTGGATCTCGACCTGGGCGCTACGGCCGGACGCGGTGATGTCGTCGGTGAGCCGCGTGGCCCACGTGCTCGAGTCGGGAATCCACATCGATGCGTTCTCGGCGCCGCCGCTACCACCGGCCGCCAGGATCTGCTCGACGTTGCTCGACGGCAGTGGCGTCACGCCGACGTCGATGCACCGGCCCTCGGCGTTCGGATGGGTGGCCGTCCACCGGTTCGCGATGACCTGAACCGGTTCGGCGATCCCCGGCGCGGCGTCGACGTTGAGCGTGACCTTGCCGCTGCAGCCCGCAGCCGCTTTGTGCGAAGACCCACCTTGTTTGACAAAGACGACAACCCCGGCCGCGCACGCGGCGGCGAGCAGCAAGATCGCTGCCACGATGGGGAGCGATATCCCTCGACGTCCCGTGGAGGGTTTCGAATGCCGGCCAGCCATGCCTTCTCAGTTGGTTTCTGTAGGGGTCTTTCGTGCTTGGTCTGTGTCGTCACGCGAGGGCTCAAGGAATGATAGGGCCTGTTCGTCACGGGGAATACCGCCAGTCACCGGAAGTAACGCACAGTTTTTGAGCCGACACCTCCAGTGCGCTACAAACCGCGTGAACAGCACGAATCCCGGGACGTCCACCGGGAGGTCTTAACTGCCATCCGGAGACGGGGCGTGGCAGGCTCGTTCTCACACCGAATCGATCACGACAGGAGCAGGCATGCAGGTCTGGCCCGGCAGTGCCTACCCGCTGGGCGCGACCTACGACGGCTCGGGCACCAACTTCGCCCTGTTCAGCGAAGTGGCCGAGCGGGTCGAGCTGTGCCTGTTCGACGCCGACGGCACCGAGACCCGGGTCGATCTACCGGAGATGGACGGCTTCGTGTGGCACGCCTTCCTGCCCGGCGTCGAGCCCGGGCAGCGCTACGGATACCGGGTGCACGGGCCGTACGACCCGAAGCAGGGCCAGCGTTGCAACCCCTCCAAGCTGCTGATCGACCCGTACGCCAAGGCCATTGACGGGCGCATCGACTGGCACCCGTCACTGTTCAGCTATGACCTGGGTCACCCCGACGACTTCAATTCCGACGATTCGGCCGCACACATGCCGAAGTCGGTGGTGATCAACCCCTATTTCGACTGGGGCGTCGACCGGCCGCCGCGGCACGCCTATGCCGACAGCGTCATCTACGAGGCGCACGTCAAGGGCCTGACCGAGCAGCATCCCGATATCCCGGCCGAACTGCGCGGCACGTACGCCGGCATCGCCCATCCGGTGACGATCGATCACCTCGCCCGGCTGGGCGTCACCGCGCTCGAGCTGATGCCGGTGCACCACTTCGTGAACGACTCGGCGCTGATCGACCGCGGGCTGACCAACTATTGGGGCTACAACACGATCGGCTACCTGGCGCCGGACTCCCGCTACACGTCGGCCACCGCGGTCGGCGGGCACGCCCAGGAGTTCAAGGCGATGGTGCGCGCCCTGCACGAGGCCGACATCGAGGTGATCCTGGACGTCGTCTACAACCACACCGCCGAGGGCAACCACCTCGGGCCGACGCTGTCCTTCCGCGGCATCGACAACCGCGCGTACTACCGCCTCGTCGACGACGATCTGCAGGACTACATGGACTACACCGGCACCGGCAACAGCCTGAACGTGCGCAACCCGCACTCGCTGCAGTTGCTGATGGACTCGCTGCGGTACTGGGTGCTGGAGATGCACGTCGACGGGTTCCGGTTCGATCTCGCCTCGGCGCTGGCCCGCGAGTTCTACGACGTCGACCGGCTGTCGTCCTTCTTCGAACTCGTTCAGCAGGACCCCGTTGTGTCGCAGGTGAAACTCATCGCCGAGCCGTGGGACGTCGGCCCGGGCGGCTACCAGGTCGGCAACTTCCCGCCGCAGTGGACCGAGTGGAACGGCAAGTACCGCGACACCGTGCGCGACTTCTGGCGCGGCGAGCCGTCGACGATCGGCGAGTTCGCGGCCCGGCTGACCGGCTCGGCCGACCTGTACGAGCACTCGGGCCGCCGGCCCGTCGCGTCGATCAACTTCGTGACCGTCCACGACGGGTTCACCCTGCTCGACCTCGTGTCCTACGACGAGAAGCACAACGAAGCCAACGGCGAGGACAACAAGGACGGCGAGAGCTACAACCGATCGTGGAACTGCGGCGTCGAGGGTGCGACCGACGATCCCGCCGTCCTCGAGCTGCGCGCCCGGCAGCGGCGCAACTTCATCGCCACCCTGTTCCTGTCCCAGGGCGTGCCCATGCTCGGCCACGGCGACGAGCTCGGCCGTACCCAGCAGGGCAACAACAACGCCTACTGCCAGGACAGCGAGCTGACCTGGGTCGACTGGAGCAAGGTCGACGTCGATCTGCTGGCGTTCACCCGGCAGGTCGCCGAGCTGCGCCGCCAGCATCCGGTCTTTCGCCGACGGCGGTTCTTCGACGGACGGCCGGTGCGTCGCCGGGGCGCCGACGCGCTGCCCGACATCGCGTGGTTCGCGCCCGACGGCGAGGAGATGACCGAGGAGGACTGGGAAGCCCCGTTCGGCCGGGCGATCGCCGTGTACCTGAACGGCGAGGGCATTCCCGATCGGGACGCCCGGGGCGATCGCGTGGTCGACGACTCGTTCCTGCTGTGCTTCTCGGCGCACGACCAGCCGATCGACTTCCACGTGCCGGGCGCCGAATACGCCGGCACCTGGCACGTCGTGCTCGACACCGGCCGGCCCGACCTGGACGACAGCACCGTGGTGCAGGCCGACAGCATCCTGCCGGTCGGTCCGCGCGCCCTCGTCGTGCTGCAGCGCGCCGACTGATGCCCTCTTCTACAGTCCGGCTGCAGATCACGCCGTCGTTCGATCTGCACGCTGCGGCTTCGCTCTGCGACTACCTGCGCGAGCTCGGCGCCGGCGCGGTGTACCTGTCCCCCATCCTGCAGTCGGCGGGCGGATCCCAACACGGGTACGACGTCGTCGACTTCTCGCGCATCGATTCCGCGCGCGGCGGGGACGCCGGCTGGCAGGCGTTCCTGGCGGCTGCCCGGGAGCACGAGCTGGACGTCGTCGTCGACATCGTGCCCAACCACACCGGGGTGGCCGAGGCGTCCGAGAACGCGCAGTGGTGGGCGGTGTTGCGCGACGGGCCGGCCTCACCGTGCGCGCGGTGGTTCGACATCGACTGGTCGCGCGGCAAGGTGCTGCTACCGGTGCTCGGCGACGACTTCGATCCGGCTCGTGACCTGACCGTGGTGGACGACGAGTTGCGCTACGACGAGCACCGGTTCCCCGTGGCCCCCGGCACGGGCGGCGGCTCGCCGGTCGACGTGCACGCTCGTCAGCATTACGAGCTGGTGAGCTATCGCCGGGCCGACACCGAGCAGAACTACCGGCGCTTCTTCGCGGTGACGACGCTGGCCGGCCTGCGCGTCGAGGATCCGGCCGTGTTCGACGCGACGCATCGCAAGGTGCTGCGCTGGGTGCGCGAGGACGGGGTGGCCGGAGTTCGGGTGGATCATCCGGACGGGCTGGTCGACCCGCTGGCCTACCTGCGCCGGCTGCACGAGGCAGCGAATACAGCCTGGCTGCTGGTCGAGAAGATCCTCGAGCCCGGCGAAACGTTGCCGAGCTCGTGGCCCGTGGCCGGTACGACCGGCTACGACGCGCTGGCTGAGGTGACGAACGTGTTGATCGATCCGGCGGCTGAACGGGCGCTGGACACGATCTACCGCGAACTCACCGGCGACGAGCGGTCGTTCGACGAGCACGTCGAGGCCGGCAAGCGGCTGGTGGCCACGACCATCCTGCGGGCCGAGGTGCTGCGGATGGCGCGGCTGGCCGACGTCGACGGCATCGCGGACGCGCTCACCGAACTGCTCGTGGCGTTCCCGGTGTACCGGTCCTACCTGCCCGAGGGCGCTGATTGGTTGTCCCACGCGCTACGCCAGGTGCGCGGGCTGCGTCCCGATCTCGCGCCGGCGCTGGCCGCCCTTGCCCC
>DASXYE010000070.1:0-8162 GCA_036502695.1 Jatrophihabitantaceae bacterium | reverse complement strand
CAGCCGGCTGCTCGCCGAGCTCGGCCACGAGGTGTCCGACATCGACTCGCCGATGCCGCACGAGGCGGTGCCGGCGTTCGAGACGGTGTGGGCGGTGTCGTCCGTCGGCGCCCCGGTCGACCCGGCGCGTGAGTCGGAGCTTCGTCCGCTCACCCGCCACCTGCGCGAGCGGGGTCAGGCGGTCAGCGGCCCGCAGTACGCGCAGGCTATGGGCGCGCTCGGGGCGTTCTCACGCCGCGCCATCGCCGCGACGGCGCACCTGCACGCCGTGCTGACCCCGACACTGGCCCAGCTGCCGCAGCCGATCGGCTGGTTCGACCACGACGGTGATCCGGCGGCGGACTTCGAGCGGCAGAAGCGATTCACCCCGTTCACCGCCGTGGTGAACGCCACCGGACAGCCGGCCATCTCGCTGCCGCTCTACCAGAGCGTCGAGGGCCTGCCGATCGGCGTGATGCTGGTCGGACGGCCCGCCGACGAGGCGACGTTGCTGCGGCTCGGCGCGCAGCTCGAGGCGGCGTTGCCGTGGCGGGACAGGCATCCGCCGATCTGGACCGGGTGAGCAGTCGCTATGAACGGCGCCCGGAGCGCCGCCTGACTGCGGGCCGCGTCGCCCGGTTCGCTACCGTGTCGGCGTGAGCATCGCGCAGACGGCACTGGTGTTTGCCGGCATCCCGATCCTGATCGTCGGGACGTTCGCGTTGCTGGTCTTCGGCCCGAGTGAGGTCCGCCAGCCCAACCGGTATCGCCCGGGTAAGCCGTGGACGTACCCCCCGGTCTGGTACCTGCCGCGACCGACAGCCGAGCTGGGCTCGGCAAGTGGCGGGCACGCCGCCGTGGCGGCCCCGGTTCGTCCGGCGATCGAGGCCGGCGGCTCGGCGTCGGCGTCCGCGCCCATTCCCCAGGCGGTGGGAGGTGCTAGCGGTGAGTGGTGACGCGCAGCCGTCGGCGGCGCACGTCGGGCACGGCCCGACAGCCGGCCGGGACGACGGCAGCAAGCCGTTCAACGCCCGGCAGCTGGCGCGCATCGACGAGGCGCTCACGCTGTCCAGTCGTGAGTCCGGCCTGACGTTCTCGGTCTACGTCGGTGAGCTGGCCGAGCCGACCCGGGCCACCGCCGAGGAACTGTTCGAGAAGCTGGCCACCGAGGCCGATGGCGCCGTCCTGCTCGCCGTCTCGCCCGGGCAGCGCCGGCTGCACATCGTCACCGGCGAGGCATCCGCGCCGCGGCTACCGAACCGGGCCTGCGCGCTCGCGGCGCTCGGCATGCGCGCCGCCTTCGCGAACGGCGATCTGACCGGCGGCATCGTCACCGGCCTCCGCATGCTCGCCGACTCAGCCGGTAGGAAGTAACACCCCGCCGGTAAGGCCTTTGAGAGCCAACCACGAACGCGATGAGCGCTCGCGCGAAGAGCCCGGCCCGCGCGCGACGAAGGAGCTTGCGCTCGGGTCTGCGTGCGGTCCGCTGTTCTTTGGCGGGCCCGCGCGGACCGATTTGGGCCGGATTAGCTGGGCGGGCAGATCGGGATGCCCAGCAGGCTGAGGGTGCACAGGACGCCGTTGATCACGGTCTGCAGCGGGTTCGGCGTCGGCGTGGGCGTCGGGGTGCCGCCGGGACCGGGCGAGTGGGTCGGAGTCGGCGTCGGGGTGGGCGTCCCGGGATGATTCCCCGTACTGCCGCCCGAGCCGCCGTTGCCGCCGCCCCGGTCGCTGCCGCCACCGGCCCCGGTGTTGCCGCCGCCGTTGTGACCCGACGAGACCGGTCCGGACGGCGCCCCGGTCGGCGCGCTCGAGTGGGCGCCACCGGGCGCCGCTGTCGTCTTCGGCGGAGTGGCGTGCGCCCGGGCCGCCGGGGGCACCGCCCCGGGCGGGGTTCCTGCCGAGGGCACGGCCGGGTTCACCGGGGCGCCGCCCCACGGGCTGGCCGGGGGCAGGCCGCCCGTCGTCGGCCCGGTGATCGGCACGTCGTCGACGCGGACGCCGTGCGCGTACGCCGTGGCCAGTGCCAGCACCTGCGCCAGGTACTGATCGGAGTCGTTGTAGGCCAGCACGGCGGCCACCTGCCCGGCGTGCGCGCGCAGGTCGCCGCCGGACGCGCACAGGTACCGCGCGGCCGCCAGCGCGGCGTCGTTCACGTTGAACGGGCTGGCCACCCCGTCGCCGTTGCCGTCCACGCCCCACGAGGCCCAGGTGCTCGGGATGAACTGCATCGGCCCGACGGCGTGGTCGTAGCGGGTGTCGCCGTCGAGGGTGCCGCCGTCGGTGTCGCCGATGTAGGCCGAGCGGCTGCCGTCCAGGGGGATGCCGATGATGCGCGGCAGCGACGTCCCGTCCGCATAGAGCAGCGCCCCGCCGTAGCGACCGTGGTCGGACTCGACCCGGCCGATCGCGGCCAGCAGCGGCCACTGGATGCCACAGCCCGGGTCGGCGGACGCCATCCGGGCGGCGGCGACGCGGTAGGCGTTGAGCGCGATGGTCGGGATCCCGTTGGCGGCCAGGCCCGAGATCACCGGGTGGGTGGCCGGCGCCGGATGCGCGGCGTGCACGGGTTTGCGGGGCAGCAGCTTCGCGCCGGCCGGAGCACCTCGCGACAGCATCTCGGGCGTCAACGGCAGTTGCGGCAAGGCGGCGGCGTGGACCTCGGCCGGCGCGAGCGGACGGGTCTGATGCTTCGGGGTGGCGTGCGTCGCGGCGGCGCCGCTCAGGGTGGCGACCGCGGCGAGCCCGACCACCGTGGCGCCGACCCGTACCGGCTTGGACGACCGACCGTGTGTCATGCGTGCCTCCCACGGCGGGAGCGGGTCCGGCACCCGCTCCACAGACGCGACGGCCGTAGGTTACGCGTTAGTAGCCACTCGCGCAGCTCGAACCGATCCTGATCACGACGCGATGAGCGCTTGCGCGAAGAGCCCGGCCCGCGCGCGACCGGAGGGAGCTTGCGCTCGGGTCTGCCTGCGGCCCTCTGTTCTTTGGAGGGCCCGCGCAGATCCGATCTTGGGCCGGACTAGCCAGCGTCCGTCGCGCGGGCGCGCAGGGCGCGGGCGACGTCGGCCCGGCCCTCGCTCACCAGCCGGCGCAGACCGGCCGGCAGCTCGCCCCGGGCGAGGAACTGGTCGGCGGCATCCAGGGTGTCCTGGGTGATGGTCGAGGTCCAGGTCGGGAACAGGCCGATCACCACGTTCTGCGCCAGCTCGCTCGAACGACGCCGCCACACCTCGGGCGCCATCTCGAAGTAGCGCGGGACGTACGGCGCAACCAGCGGGCCCTGGGTCGGGTGCGAGAATCCGGCGATCACCGCCTCCTGCATGGCGTTCGGCAGGCTGTCGTCCTCGGTCGCGAGCTGCCACGCCTCGGCCTTGGCCTCGGCGATCGGACGCAGCGCGCGGACCGTCGCCGCGTGCCGCTGCCCGGCCGCTGACGGGTCGCGCTCGAGCTCGCCGGCGATGTCGGGCTCACCGGCCCGACCCTGGGCGATCAGCGACGCCAGGATGGCCCAGCGCAGGTCGGCGTCGAGCGCGAGACCCTCGATCACGTGGCCGCCGTCGAGCAGGCCGCGGATCGCGTTCAGGTGGTCGTCGTCGCGGGCCGAACCCAGCAGCGCGTGGGTCCACGCCAGCTGGTGATCGGATCCGGGCGCGGCGGCGTGTAGCGCGGCGTACGCCTTCTCGGCCATCGCGTGGAAGCCGGTGGGCGCCCAGGTCGGGTCGGCGTAGATCTCCAGCGCGCGCAGGGCCTGCCGGTTCAGCTGCTGCAGCAGGCCGACGTTCGAGTCGGCGCGGACACCGGCCAGCACCAGGGCGACGAAATCGCGGGTGGCCAGCTCGCCGTCGCGGGTCATGTCCCAGGCCGCCGACCAGCACAGCGCCCGGGGGAGCGACTCGGGAAGCCGGCCGATGCCGTCGCCGTCCGGATCGCGCAGCGCCTGCAGGCTGTGCTCGTCCAGGCGCAGCTTGCAGTACGTCAGGTCGTCGTCGTTGGCCAGCAACAGCGCGGGCGCGGGCACGCCGACGAGGGCCGGGACGGGGGTGCGTTCCGCGACGACATCGAGCTCGATCCGGTCGGTACGCACGAGCTGTTCGCCGTTGTACAGCCCGACTGCGAGTCGGTGCGGACGGACCACGTTCGAGCTGGCCACGTCGTCCGGGGCGGACTGCACGAGCTCGAACCGGGTGTAGCGACCCTCGGCGTCCAGCTCGAAGTCGGGCCGGATGGTGTTGATGCCGGCCGTCTCGAGCCACAGCTTCGACCACGACCCGAGGTCACGTCCGGACGAGCGCTCCAGCGCGCCCAGCAGGTCGGCCAGCGTGGTGTTGCCGTAGGCGTGCTCGGCGAAGTACTCGCGCAGGCCGGCCAGGAACTGCTCCTGCCCGACGTAGGCGGCCAGCTGCTTGAGCACGCTCGCGCCCTTGGCGTAGGTGATGCCGTCGAAGTTGACCTCGGCGGTCTGCACGTCGGGGGCGTCGGTGGCGATGGGATGCGTGGTGGGCTGCTGGTCCTGCCGGTAGCCCCACGCCTTCTCGACGGTGGCGAACGTCGTCCAGGTGTCGCTGAACCGGGTCGCCTCCGACTGGCACAGCGCCGAGGCGTAGGTCGCGAACGACTCGTTCAACCACAGGTCGTCCCACCAGCGCATGGTCACGAGATCGCCGAACCACATGTGCGCCATCTCGTGCAGGATCGTCTCGGCCCGGCGTTCGCGGCGCGCGTCGGTGACCTTGCCGCGGAACACGTAGTCCTCGCGGAACGTCACGCAGCCGGCGTTCTCCATGGCGCCGGCGTTGAACTCCGGGACGAAGAGCTGGTCGTACTTGTCGAGGAAGTAGCGCACCCCGAAGTTCGCGTGATACCAGTCGAAGCCCTGCTTGGTGATCGTGAAGATCTCGTCCGGGTCGAGGTACTCGGCCAGGCTCTGCCGGCAGTACAGCCCGAGGTCGATGCCGTCGTGCTGATCCCGGACCACGTGGTATGGCCCGGCGACCAGGGCCGTGATGTACGGGCTGATTCGCGGCGTCGGCGCGAAATGCACAGCCTGGCTGCCGTTCGGCAGTTCGTCGACGCTCGCCGGCTTGGTGTTGGACGCGACCTGCCAGGCCCCCGGCACGGTGGCGTGGAACGTGAACACGGCCTTCAGATCGGGCTGGTCGAAGCAGGCGTAGACCCGCTTGGCGTCGGCCGTCTCGAACTGGCTGTACAGGTAGATCTCGCCGTCGACCGGGTCGACGAACCGATGCATGCCCTCGCCGGTGTTCATGTACGGCAGGTCCGCGTCGACGACAACGGTGTTGTGCGCGGCCAGCGGCGCGAGCACGATGCCCCGCTCGGGGTCGTAGTCGGACACGTCCACGGGCCGGCCGTTGAGCGTGACCGAGCGGACGGTGTCGGCGACCAGGTCGAGGAACGTCGAGTCGCCGACCCGTGCGGCGCTGAACTCGGCCGTGGTCGTCGAGCGGAACGTTCGCTCGGACGGCTGGCCCGCGCCGTCGGTGAAGTCGACGACTACGTCGTAGGACTCGACGCGGAGCAGCTCCGCGCGTAGGCCCGCGTCATCGCGGGTCAGATTGGGTACGGCCACGGCTGCTGCTCACTCCCTGGTCAAGATGTGCAGTGTTCGCTTCATAGATGGTAAGACGAGTGTGGCAGGCGATCATTGCGCAATACGCTGAGTTTCATGAAACCGAATGATGTGGTGTCCGATTTCCAGCTGCCGGACCAGGACGGAACGCCGCGCCGCCTCACCGAGCTGCTGTCCGACGGCCCGGTCGTGCTGTTCTTCTACCCGGCGGCGATGACGACCGGGTGCACGAAGGAGAGTTGCCACTTTCGGGACCTGGCCGCCGAATTCCGCGAGATCGGGGCACAACGGGTCGGCATCAGCACCGACTCGGTCGACAAGCAGAAGCAGTTCTCGGAGAAGAACGGATTCGACTATCCGCTGCTGTCCGATGCGAGCGGTGACGTCGCCCGGCAGTTCGGTGTGAAACGCCGCATCGGACCGCTGCCCGTGAAGCGCGTCACATTCGTCATCGACACCGACCGGCGGGTGCTCGACGTCATCTCCAGCGAGCTGAACATGGACAAGCACGCTGACCAAGCTCTCGCTCTGCTGCGGACCCACGCGAGCTGACCGGGGTTGCCCGGAGCTGTCCGCGCTTCCCGGTGCTGGTGCGTCGCGAAGCGCGGACAACTCGGCGACGTCACAGCGTCAGCTGCCATTCGGAGCGGGCCCGGGCGATGGCGGCGAAGTCGTCGGGCAGGCCGACGTGGCGCCACGCGCCGGTGCGTGCGGCGGTGGCGACCCGGGCGAGCAGCTCGCGCTGATCGCGGACGAACGCCCAGTCGACGACCGCGCCGTGGCCCGGCACCACCGGCCCCGGCCGGGCAGCGGCGGCAGCGAGCAGGGCGTCCAGCGTGGCCGGCCAATCGAGGGGGTAGGCGTCCTCGAACGACGGCGGGGCACCCTCTTCGATCAGGTCGCCGGCGTACGTGACCTGGGCATCGGGCACGACGACGACGACGTCGTTGTCGGTGTGGCCGCGTCCCAGAAAGCTCAGCTGCGCTGTACGTCCGCCGAGATCGAGTTCCGCGGAGGTGGTGAACGTGTCCGTCGGCGCGACGACGGGCGTGGTGCGCAGGTCGTCCGGGCCGTCGGTCACCGCGTCGCGTTGGGCCGCCCCGTCGCGGGCCACGACGTCCGCGCAGCGCTGCGACGCCCAGATCGGCACGCCGGGGAACGCGGCATTGCCCAGGAAGTGGTCGAAGTGCGCGTGCGTGTTGACGACGACGCACGGCAGCGGGGTCACCGTCCGGACCGCAGCGGCCAGCTCGGTGCCCTCGCGCAGCGATGCCCGGGTGTCGATCACCGCGCAGCGCTCGTCGCCGACGATCAGCCCGACGTTGACGTCGTAGGACGCGTGCCGGCGCACGAACACGCGCTCGGCGATCTCGGCCCAGGTGCTCATCGGCTAAGTGTGCCGAGCTGCGATGATGCGGGTCATGCGCGTCTACCTGGGTAGCGACCACGCCGGCTTCGAGCTCAAGGCCGCCCTGATCGAGCACCTGACCAAGCAGGGCCACGAGCCCGTCGACTGCGGGGCGCTGACCTTCGATCCGGACGACGACTACCCGGCGCCGTGTATCGCCGCTGCCGCCCGGACCGTGGCCGACCCGGGCAGCCTGGGCATCGTCATCGGTGGATCCGGCAACGGCGAGCAGATCGCCGCCAACAAGGTCAAGGGTGTGCGGGCCGCCCTGGTGTGGAACGACGAGACCGCGCAACTGGCCCGCGAGCACAACGACGCGAACATCATCAGCATCGGGGCGCGCAACCATCCCGTCGAGGACGCCCAGCGTTTCGTCGACATCTTCCTCGCGACGCCGTTCTCACACGGGGCGCGCCACGAGCGCCGGATCGGCCTCATCACCGAGTACGAGACCACCGGCCACGTCTAAACATCCGCCTTCGCGGATCTGCTTGTGGACCCCCTCGCAAGCTCGGGGTCCAACGCAGCTCCGCACCGCTCCTTCGTCGCGGGCCGCGTCGCGGCGGCGGGCTCTTCGCGCGAGCGCTCATCGCGTTCTCGGCTGAGTTAGCTCGGTCGGGTTGCGCTGTCAGGTGCGCGAGCGCTCGTCGCGTTCTCGGCTGAGTTAGCTCGGTCGCGTTGTGCTGTCAGGTGCGCAAGCGCTCGTCGCGTTCTCGGCTGAGTTAGCTCGGTCGCGTTGCGCTGTTGGGTGCGCGAACGCTCGTCGCGTTAGGGGTGGTCGCCTTTGGCGGTCTAGTTCGGCGGCTTCCAGTGCCTTCGGACTATTGCTGTGTCTTGCTCGGCCTCGGCCAGGTCCTCGGCCGTCGGACGGTTGGCGTCGCGGGCTCGCATGGCGCGGACCGGTCCGAGCTGGGACGGTCCGGCGCCCACCAGATCGCGCAGTCCGCGCTCGGTCGGGTCGCTCCGGCGGCGTTTGATCGGCGGCTTCGCCTCGCTCGGGGATGCGCTCGGGGCCGGGGCGGCGGCCGGCCCGGGGCGTTCGGGCGGCGGGGCCGGACGCGGCGGGACGGCGGCGTCGTCCACCTCGGGTGTGACAGCGGTAGCCGGATCATCGATGCGGGAGATGCCGACCCCGGCCCGCCACACGGCCCGGCGGCGCCGGCGTCGCGGGGGAATCGGGTC
>DASXYE010000069.1:0-2956 GCA_036502695.1 Jatrophihabitantaceae bacterium | reverse complement strand
CAGCCCCGCCGCCTCGCTGAACTGCGCCGAGTACACGGTGCCGCCGCCGATGATCGGCAGCTTGGACGCGTTGAACGACGCCCACAGCAGCGCGCCGATCACGACCAGGCCGATCGCGCCGATCACCGTGGGATTGCGGCTGCTGAAGGAGCGTCCGCGCGGCGCCCGGCGCGTCTTCATGGCGGGCTTGTCCGGCCGGGCCGGCGCGACCGAGCTCGGCGGCGCCGACGTCGGCGGCCCGCTCGGTGGCTCGGGCGGGTGCGGCCGGGGCCGGCGGGGCGGGGTCATGAGTCACACCTCGGGCGCGGCGACCGGATGCCCGGATTGAGCGTCACGTTGCCGGGCAAGGTGATCGTGCCGCCCATCTCGCACAGGTAGAAGTTGAACCAGGCGCCGTAGCTGGCGGTGCGGGTCAGCCCACCGATCTTGCTGGGTAGCCGCTGGAGCACCCCGGCGATGGTCGGGGCCGCCGCATTGAGGTTCTTGGCCAGCCCGGTCAGCTCGGTGACGTCCTTCTTGACGCCGGGGCGGACCTTGACGAGCAGGTTGGTGGTCTCGGTGGCCAGTTGGTTGACGCCGTCGATCGCGCCACCGATGGCCTCGCGGTCGTCCGCGTAGCCGGACACGAACTGCTGCAGCGTGCTGATCAGGCTCGACAGCTGGTCGTCGCGATCGGCCACCGCGCCGAGTACCGAGTTGAGGTGGTCGATCAGGTTGCCGATCACCTGGTCCTTGTCGGCGATCGAGTTGGCCAGGTCGGCGGTCTGCTGCAGCAGCAGGTCGACCGAGCCACCTTCGCCTTGCAGTGTCTGGATGATCTCCTGCGACAGGGAGTTGATGTCGCTCGGGTTCAGGCCCTGGAACAGCGGCTGGAACCCGGCGAACAGCGTGGTCAGGTCGAGCGCGTTCTCGGTGCGCTGCAACGGGATCACCGCGTTCTTGGCCAGCATGGCGTTCGGGTCGACGTGCGCGGCCGAGACCTCGTCCGGGGTCGGCGGCGCCACCTCCAGGTAGCGCTGGCCGACCAGGTTGCGGTAACGGATCCGCGCGTGGGTCAGCAGCGGCAGCTTGCGACTGGACTGGACGCTGAACTTGAGCTGGGCGACGCGCCGGCTGCCGAGCTTCACGACCTTGATGCTCTTGACCGTACCCACCCGTACGCCGGCCACCCGGACGTCGTCGCCCTGCACCACACCGGTCACGTCGGTGAAGTCGGCCCGGTACGAGACGGCCTTGCCGTACGAGGAGTTCGTGATCGTGGCCGCCAGGACGTAGGTCGCGGCGATCGTGACGACCAGGAAGATCGACAGCTTGATCAGCGGCCCGGTAACTCCCCTCATTTGACCGTCACCTGGCTTCCCCGAAGTAGCGGCCCGGCCAGGACTGTGGCGACGGGGGGCACTTTGTTCGGCGTGGTGCCGTAGTCGCCGGCGATCAGCGTGTTGATCATCGAGGTCTCGGCCGGCGAGCCCGGGCCGTACGCACCACGGATCGGCGAGGCCAGCGCGCCGGTACCCGGTCCGCCCACGAGCGGCGCACCGTCGTTGAGGTTCTGATACTCGGGCGGGATCGTGTACGGCACCTGCGGGTTGGGCAGCCCACCGCAGTGCGGCCCCCGGCCGGTGATCAGTTTCGGCTCGTTACCCGGGACGTACTTACCCCGGCCCTTGACGATCTCGATCGTGACGTGCAGCCGGCCGTCGCGGAACGCGTCCTCCAGACGGGGATCGAGGTCGGCCAGCCCCTTGAGCAGGCAGCCGTACTCGGGTGAGTACTCGGCGAGCAGGGTGAAGATCGAGTTCGACGTGTCGGTCACGGTGATCAGGTTCTGCGCGTTGGCGTTGAGGAACTGGGTCAACGTGGTCGAGGTGGCCGAACCGACCCGGAGCAGGTCGTCGAGGGCGGCCTGCTTCTGGACCAGGGTGCGCGATGTGGTCTGCAGGTTGGTCAGCGAGTCGAACAGGTCCGGGACGACGTCGTTGTACTCCAGCGCCACCTTGCCGAGCTTGTCGAGGTCGTCGACGAGTTGCGGCACGTGCGGGTTGATCCCCTTGAGATACGTGTCGAGCGTGTCGATCGTCTGCCCGAGTTCCTTGCCGCGGCCGTCCAGCGCGGTGGCCAGCGCGTTGAGGGTCGCGTTCAGCTCGGCCGGCTTGAGCGCGGTCAGCACCGGCATCAGGTCGGCCAGGACGTTCTGCACCTCGGCGTACTGGGCCGAGTTGTCCTGGCACATCGTCTGCCCGCCCTTGACCGGCCCGGGGGCCTGCGTCGGCTTGCAGTACGCCGGCTTGGGCGCCGCGTTGTCCGGCGGCACGATCAGGGACACGTATCGCTCACCGAACAGCGTCTTGGGCAGCAGCTGGGCGACCTGGTAGTTGTCGATCGTCTTGGCCTTGCCCGGGTTGAGCGCCAGCGTGATCGTGGCCCCGTCGCCGTGCGAGCTGATCGAGCGCACCTCGCCGACGATGACGCCGCGCTCCTTGACGTCGGAGTGCGTCAGCAGCTGGTTGCCGGTGTGGTCGGTCTCGAGCTTGACCAGCACGACCTTGGTGAACGCCTTGTTGTAGACCGCGATCGACAGCGCCACCAGGGCGGCCACCAGGGCCAGCAGCAAGACGCCGAGCAGCCGACGCCGGACGACGGTTCCGATCCTCTCCGCGGCCATCGCTCACCCACCCAACCGCACGGTGGCGTTGGTGCCCCACATGGCCAGCGACAAGAAGAAGTCGATGACGTTGATGGCGACGATGGCGGTCCGCACCGCCTTGCCGACCGCGACGCCGACGCCGGCCGGGCCGCCCTTGGCCGTGTAGCCGTAGTAGCAGTGCACGAGCATGACCACGATGGCGAAGCACAGCACCTTGACGAACGACCGGTAGATGTCGCCGGGCGGTAAGAACAGGTGGAAGTAGTGGTCGTACGTGCCGGCCGACTGGTGGTAGTAGTACGTCGTGAT
>DASXYE010000068.1:0-21842 GCA_036502695.1 Jatrophihabitantaceae bacterium | reverse complement strand
GGCGACCGTTGGACGGTGCTCATAGTGGGCGCCCTCTGGGACGGCAACGTCCGTTTCTCGGAACTGCGTCGACGTATTGAAGGCGTCTCGCAGAAGATGCTCACCCAGACTCTCCGCGGCCTCGAACGGGACGGGCTCGTGCGCCGCACCGTCTACCCCGAGGTTCCGGTCCGCGTCGAGTACACGCTTACCGAGGCGGGCCGCACCCTGCGCGAGCCGCTGCGGGCGCTGGAGGAATGGTCGATCGCGCACCTCGGCGGCGTGTCCGCGTCACAAGAAGCCTACGACCGCGCGACCTTCTCCTGACTCCACGGATCACGACAAGCAATGCTGCGAGATCGGCGCTACTTGCCGCGGACAGTCACAACCGGGGCTTGTGCGGGCTTCCCGGTGTCAACCCGTGATGATCTCGGCCGAAACCGCCAGATCCGGCGGATTCGGCCGACATCATCAACGTCGATTGGGCAGCACCGCGATCAGCAGACCCGTCACACCGGAGGTCATGTCCGGCGCCCACCGCACCTCGATCGCCTCACCGTGCGCGCGACGGCGACGGCGACGGCGACGGCGGCCAGGCTCTCCGGACGAGGGTGCTGATCACGCACGCTTGGCGAACGCCCGCACCGCAGACCACATCGTGGTGCTCGACGGCGGGCGGGTGGCCCAGCGGGGCAAGCACGACGAGCTGATGTCGATCCCGGACGGGCGCTACCGCGAACTGTTCGACATTCAGGCCGCCGCGTACGGCACCGGCTAGCCTCGGCAGCCGTGACCGATCAGTTCGCCGGGCGGACCGTCCTGGTGTGTGGTGTGGCCTTCGCCGGCGAGGCGGCGGCCCGGGCTTTGCTGGCCCGCGGCGCGTCCGTGCTGCTGACCGACCGGCGGACCACCGACGCCGTCGAGTCGCTCGAGGCGGCCGGCGCGAAGTTTCTGGGCGACCTCGACGCGTTGCCACCCGGTGTCGATCTGCTCTGGGTGACGCCAGGGGTGCCGCCGTCGCATCCGCTGCCGCAGGCCGCCGTGGCCGCCGGCATCGAGGTGATCGGTGAGATCGAGCTGGCCTGGCGGCTGCGCGGCGCGCATGCGGCCCCGTGGCTCGCGGTGACCGGGACGAACGGCAAGACGACGACGGTGCGGATGCTGGAGTCGATCCTGGTGGCGGCGGGGTTGCGCGCGGCGGCGGTGGGCAACGTCGGTGTGTCGATCATCGATGCGGTCACCGCGCCGACGCCGCACGACGTACTGGCCGTCGAGATGTCGAGCTACCAGCTGCACTGGTCGTCGACGATCGAGCCGGCTGCGGGGGCGTTGCTGAACCTCGCGCCGGACCATCTCGACTGGCACGGCTCGATGGGTACGTACGCCTTGACCAAGACGAAGGTGTGGGATTCGCCCGTCGCCATCGGCAACCTCGACGACCCGGACGTTGCCGAGCTGCTGAACGGTGCTGCGTCGCGAGCTCAGGGGCGCAAGGTCGGGTTCACGCTGAGCGCCCCGCGGCCGGGCCAGCTCGGCGTCGCCGACGGGATGCTGGTCGATCGCGCGTTCAGCCACGATCCGGTCGAGCTGATCGCCGCCGCCGAGATCACGCCGGCCGGATCCCACAACGTGGCCAACGCGCTGGCAGCGGTGGCGCTGGCCCGGGCGCACGGGGTGGACGCTGCGGCGGTGCGCGCCGGCCTGCGCGGGTTCGAGCCGGACCCGCATCGCAACCAGGTCGTCGCCGACCGGGCCGGCGTGCGCTACGTCGACGACAGCAAGGCCACCAACCCGCACGCGGCGCTGGCCTCGCTGCTGAGCTACGAGCCGGTCGTGTGGATCGCCGGCGGCCAGCTCAAGGCCGCGCCGGTCGACGACCTGGTCGCGGCGGCAGCGCCGCGGCTGCGGGCGGTAGTGCTGCTGGGGGCCGATCGGGCGGTGATCCGGACCGCGTTGGCTCGACACGCGCCCGAGATCCCGGTGATCGAGGTCGCGAGGACCGACGATGGAGCCATGACCGAGGTGGTAGCCACCGCGGCCGGGCTAGCGCGTCCCGGCGACACGGTGCTGCTCGCCCCGGCGGCCGCGTCCTACGACATGTTCGCGGGCTACGCCGCCCGCGGAGCGGCCTTCACGACGGCGATCGACGCGCTCACTGCACCGTGAGGGCCACGCGGGGCGACCGGGCGAGCAGCGTCCGGCGCTACCTGGACCGTCCGTACGCCTCGGTACAGCTCATTCTGCTCGCCGGTGGCGGCCTGCTCGGGTTCGGCGTATTGATGGCGGCGTCCACCACGATCTCGGCGTCCGACGACCAGGGCTCGACGATCTGGACGCAGCTGGTCCGCGAGATCGAGTTCGTCGTGGTCGGCCTGCCGATCTTCTGGTTCGCGATGCGGTCGTCGCCCCGGCGGTTCCGTACCCTGGCGTATCCGGCGATGTTCGTCGCGCTGGTGTCGCTCATGGCGGTGCTGGTGCCGGGCATCGGCGTGGGCGTGTACGGCGCACGGCGCTGGGTGGATCTCGGTCCGCTGCAGCTGCAGCCGTCCGAGTTCGCCAAGCTGGCGATCCTGCTCTGGGCGGCCGACCTGCTGGCGCGCAAGCAGCACCTGAAGACGCTGACCCGGGCGCGGCACGTGTTCGTCCCGCTCATCCCGGTGTTCATCCTGATCTGCGGGCTGATCATGCTCGAACCGGATCTCGGTACGACGCTGTGCTTCCTGCTCATCTTGCTCGGGTTGTTGTGGACGCTCGGATTGCCGTTGCGCTACTTCGCCGGCGTGCTGCTCGCCGTGGGCGGGGCGGTCACGCTGCTGGCGATCGCCGAGCCGTACCGGCTCAAGCGGCTGCTGACGTTCGTGCACCCCTTCCAGGAACACAAGGGCGCCGGGTACCAGACCGTCGAGGGCCTGTATGCGCTGGCGTCCGGCGGCGTGTTCGGTGTGGGCCTGGGCAACGGCACGTCCAAGTACGAATGGGTGCCCAATGCCAATACCGACTACGTCTTCTCGGTGATCGGCGAGGAACTGGGCCTGCTCGGATGTACAGCCGTGCTGGCCTTGTTCGCGCTGTTCGCGTACACCGGGCTGCGCATCACCCGGCGCAGTGCCGACCCGTTCGTGCGGCTGGCCGCCGGCGCCGCGACGGTGTGGATCTGCGGGCAGGCCGTGATCAACATCGGCTACGTGACGGCGTTGCTGCCGGTCACCGGCATCCCGCTGCCGTTCATCTCCGCCGGTGGGACGTCGCTGCTGGCGACGTTCCTGGTGTTCGGGATGCTCGTCTCGTTCGCCCGGCACGAACCGGCCGCGATCGCGGCGGCGCAGCGGGCGGCGGCCGGCAACGCGCGCACGCGGATCGAGCGGTGGCTGCGCGTGCCGGTGCCCAAGGCCTACGTCCCGCCGAAGCAGCGCGCCAAGCCGAAGCCGAAGCCCAAGCCGGCCCCCAAGCCTCGGGCGAAAGCCGCCCCCCGGGCCACGCCGGCGCCGGCCCGCCGAACCCAGCCGGCCCGGGCACCGGCCGCGACCCGGGTGGCTCCGGTCCGTCGCCTGCCCGCTGCACCGCGCGATCAGGGCAGCGCCTACCGTTCAGCGCCGGGGACGCAACGGAGGCGGGCATGAGCGGTGGGGCACGGGTGCTGGTCGCGGGTGGGCATTCGGCGGGGCACATCGAGCCGGCGATGAACCTGGCCGACGCGGTGCGCGCGCTGGACGCGACCGCCGAGATTGTCGCGCTGGGCACCGAGCGCGGGCTGGACACCACGCTGATCCCGGCGCGCGGCTACCCGCTGGAGCTGATCCCGCCGGTGCCGCTGCCGCGCAAGCCGGGCAAGGCATTGCTGGCCACGCCGGGCAAGCTGCGGGCCTCCGTGGCCGCTGCCGCCGACGTGATCGACCGGCACGCGATCGACGTCGTGGTGGGCTTCGGCGGCTACGTCGCGATGCCGGCCTACCTCGCCGCGCGCCGGCGCAACGTGCCGATCGTCGTGCACGAGGCGAACGCCCGTCCGGGGGTGGCCAACCGGCTCGGGGCGCGAATGACCAAGCACGTGTTCACGGCGTCGCCCGCGGTGCGCCTGCCGCACGCCACCGCGATCGGCATTCCGCTGCGCCCCGAGATCGCCGAGCTGAACCGCCCCGAACTGCGCGCCGATGCCCGGCTGGATTTCGGCTTGCTGCCCGACGCGCCGACCCTGCTCGTGACGGGCGGCTCGCAGGGCGCCGTGGCGATCAACACGGCGATGGAGGGGTCGGTCGACGCCCTGCGGGAGGCCGGCGTGCAGGTGCTGCACATCGTCGGGCCGAAGCACACCGTCGACGTCGGTAAGGGCAAGCCGCCCTACGTCGTCGTGTCGTACGTCGACCACATGCGCACCGCCTACGCCGCCGCCGATTTCGTGCTGTGCCGGTCCGGGGCCATGACCTGCGCCGAGCTGACCGCGGTCGGATTGCCGGCGGCCTACGTGCCGTTGTCCCTGCGCGGCGGCGAGCAGCGTTACAACGCCGAACCGATCGTCGCGGCCGGCGGCGGGCTGCTGGTCGACAACGTGGACCTGTCCCCGCAATGGATCGAGCACGAGGTCATCCCGCGCATCACCGACCCCGAGACGCTGACGGTAATGTCTCGGGCAGCCGGGCAGGCCGGCGCCCGCGATGCCGGCACGGTGCTCGCCCAGCACGTCTTGACCGTCGCCGCCGAACGGCGCCGCTTCGGCCGCCGGGGAACCCGATGAGCGCGATTGGCGACAGTACCCAAGTGAGCGGGAGTACCCGAGTGACCAGCACCCCCACCCACGATGCCGACGGCGACCGGCCGAGCGACTGGGAAGCCCCCGGCGCGGCCCTGGTTCGCAGTGCCGCCACCGACGCCGTGCCGCCGCTGGCCGAGCTGGGCCGCGTGCACATCATGGGGATCGCCGGCGCCGGCATGAGCGGGCTGGCCCGCATCCTGGTGGCGCGGGGCGTGCCGGTCAGCGGTTGCGAGGCCCGCGAGTCGAACACGGTGGCCGCGCTGCGGGCGGTGGGCGCCACCGTCCACATCGGACACTCGCCGAGCCACCTCGACGACGCCGACACGTTCGTCTACACGACGGCGATCAATCCCAAGCACCCCGAGTTCGTGGCCGCCCGCGAGAGCGGCAAGCCGTTCCTGCGCCGGGCGGCGGCCTTGTCGTCCGCGCTGGAGGACAAGCAGTGCGTGGCCATCACCGGCACGCACGGCAAGACCACGACGACGTCGATGCTCACCGTGGCCGTGCAGGCCTGCGGGCTGGATCCGTCCTTCGCGATCGGCGGAAACCTCTACGAGACCGGGCTGAACGCCCACTTCGGCACCGGCGAGCTGGCCATCGTCGAGGGCGACGAGAGCGACGGGTCGTTCCTGCTGCTGCACCCGGCCATGGCCGTGATCACCAACGTCGAGGCCGACCACCTCGAGAACCACGGCGACCTGGAAGGGATCTTCCGCGCGTTCGAGCAGTTCGTCGACCGCATCGACCACAACGGCGTGCTGCTCACCGGCGCCGACGACCCGGGCGCGCAGCGCATCGCCGACTACGCCCGCCGCTCGGGCCGGCGGGTGCTCACCTACGGCGAGGCCGAGGGCGCCGACATCCGGGTGAGCGACATCGTCGAGCATCCGGACAGCGTCGAGTTCACCGCGAACGGCGACGGCCTGGACGGTGTGCGCGTGCAGGTGGGCGCCCTGGTCGGCCGGCACATGGCGCTGAACGCCTGCGCCGCCCTGGGCCTGGCCGTCGAGCTGGGCCTGGATCTCGACACCGTCCTGGAGTCGTGGCGCGAGTTCCGCGGCGTGCACCGGCGCTTCGAGTACCGCGGGACGTCCGACGGCATCAGCGTGTACGACGACTACGCGCACCACCCGACCGAGGTGGCCGCCGTCCTGACCGCGGCACGGGCCGTCGTCGGGGGAGGCGGGCGGCTGATCGCGGTGTTCCAGCCCGGTACGTACAGCCGCACGCAGACGTTCGCGCACGAGTTCGCCACCGCGATGGGCATCGCCGACATCGCCGTGGTGCTCGACATCTTCCCGGCGCGCGAGGAACCCATCCCGGGCGTGACCGGTGCGCTCATCTCCGACCAGGTCGAGTTGCCGGCCGAGCAGGTGATCTACGAGCCGAGCTTCTCGGCCGCGCCGCGCCGCATCGCCGAGGCGGCCGCCCCGGGCGACGTGATCGTCACCATGGGCATCGGCAACGTGTACCTGCTCTGCCCGGAGATCCTCGCCGAGATCGCGGGTACCGCCGACGATGGCTGACGACGACGACCTCGCCGCGGCGCGGCGCTCGGCGCGACGGATCGCGCTGGTCGCCGGCGCGGTCGGCCTGGTCGCCGTCCTGGTCTGGGTCGTGGTGTTCAGCTCGGTGCTGGGCGCCAACCGCGTGGTCGTGCACGGTGCGCACACCGTGTCGGCGGCGCAGATCCGCTCGACCGCCGAGGTGCCGCACGGGCACCCGCTCGTTCGCCTGGACACCGGCGCGATCGCCCGGCGGGTCGAGACGCTGCCTGGCATCGCCGACGTGCGCGTCGGCGTCAGCTACCCGTCGACGGTGGTGATCACGGTGACCGAGCGGGTCGCCGTCGGCTACCTGGCCGTCGGCGGCGGCTCCACCAAGGCGATCCTGATAGACAAGAGCGGCCGGCAGTTCCGGACCGTGGGCACGGCGCCGGCGGCGTTGCCGAAGTTCGACATCCCGTCCGGCCCGAACGCGACCCCGATCGGCCAGGCAGTGGCCACCGCGGCCGGAGCGCTGACCCCGGCGCTGCTCGGCAAGCTGTCCTCGATCGCCGCGAGCAGCCCGGCCGCGATCACGCTGCACCTCCGCGACGGGCGCACGGTCCTGTGGGGGAGTGCCGATCGCAGCGCCGACAAGGCGCAGGTGCTGCCCGCCCTGCTCGGCCGGGCCGGCACGACGTTCGACGTCAGCAACCCCGACGTAGTAGTCGCAAGATAACCGAGGCGACACGCCGCAGTCGGCGCGCCTTCGTCGAATGTCCGCGGTCTTTACGTACCTTCGCAACTAGCTCGTAGGTTGACATAACGTTAACGGTCTACCTGAGGGTGAGGGTTTGTACGACCAAGGAACACCGACCACGCTGACCAGCGGAAGTAGGAAACGATGACACCACCGCACAACTACCTGGCGGTCATCAAGGTCGTCGGCGTCGGCGGCGGCGGCGTGAACGCCGTGAACCGGATGATCGAGGTGGGGCTCAAGGGCGTCGAGTTCATCGCGGTGAACACCGACGCGCAGGCCCTGCTGATGAGCGATGCCGACGTCAAGCTCGACGTCGGCCGCGAACTGACGCGGGGACTCGGCGCGGGCGCCAATCCCGAGGTGGGCCGCAAGGCGGCCGAAGATCACAAGGACGAGATCGAAGAGGTGCTCAAGGGCGCCGACATGGTGTTCGTCACCGCCGGGGAAGGCGGTGGCACCGGCACCGGTGGCGCTCCGGTCATCGCGAGCATCGCCCGCAAGCTCGGCGCGCTGACGATAGGTGTGGTCACCCGGCCGTTCTCCTTCGAGGGCAAGCGCCGCGCCGGGCAGGCCGACGAGGGCATCGAGGCGCTGCGGTCCGAGTGCGACACGCTGATCGTCATCCCGAACGACCGGTTGCTGCAGATCTCCGAGCACAACGTCAGCGTCATGGATGCCTTCCGCAGCGCCGATCAGGTGCTGCTGTCCGGTGTCCAGGGCATCACCGACCTGATCACCACGCCCGGGCTGATCAACCTGGACTTCGCCGACGTCAAGAGCGTGATGAGCGGCGCCGGCTCGGCGCTGATGGGCATCGGCTCGGCCCGCGGCGAGGGCCGGGCCCGCGCCGCGGCCGAGATCGCGATCGCCAGCCCGCTGCTCGAGGCCAGCATGGAAGGCGCGCACGGCGTGCTGCTGTCCATCTACGGCGGCTCGGACCTGGGCCTGTTCGAGATCAACGAGTCCGCGTCGCTGGTCGCCGAGGCGGCGCACCCGGACGCCAACATCATCTTCGGGGCCGTCATCGACGACACCCTCGGCGACGAGGTCAAGGTCACGGTGATCGCCGCCGGGTTCGACAGCGGGCAGCTGCCGTACAAGAAGGTCGAGGTGCGCCGCGAGGAAGCACCGGCTGCGGCCGCGAGCGAGCAACCTCCGGCCAACGGCACGCCCGCGAACGGCGCGCCGGCCGGCGCCCCGCGTCCGAACGGTGCCCCGGCCGAAGCGGGCCGGCCCGGCGGGCGGTGGCCGCTGCCCTCCTCGGGCATCAAGCGGACGCCGGTCAACGTCGACGACGACCTGGACGTGCCGGACTTCCTGAAATCATGAACCGGTGAGCGAACCGCTCGACCCGGACCGCCGGGCCGAGCTGGTAGCGGGGTTGGCCGGTGTGCGCGGTCGGCTGGCCGACGCGAGCGCGGATGTCGGTCGCGATCCACACGCGATCACGCTCGTCGCCGTCACGAAGGGCTTTCCCGCCTCGGACGTCGCCAGCCTGGCCACCCTGGGCGTCACCGACATCGGCGAGAACCGCGATCAGGAAGCCCGGGCCAAGGTCGCCGAACTGGCCGACCGGCCGGACCTGTCGGAGTTCACGGCGCTCACGGCGCTCAGGTGGCATTTCGTCGGGCGGCTGCAGACGAACAAGTGCCGCTCGATCGCCCGCTACGCCGACGTCGTGCACTCCGTCGACCGGATCGAGGTCGCGACGGCGCTGGCGGCCGGGGCGCAGCGGGCCGAGCGGCATCTGGACGTCTTCATCCAGGTGAGCCTCGACGACGACCCGACGCGCGGCGGCGTCCCGACGGCCGAGTTGGCTCCGCTGGCCGACCACGTCGCGACGCAGGATGCCCTGCGATTACTGGGACTTATGGCCGTCGCCCCGCTCGGCGCCGATCCCGACGAGGCGTTCGCGCGGCTGGCCGGTATTGCCGAGCGGCTGCGGGCCGACCACCCCGATGCCACCGCGATCTCGGCCGGCATGAGCGCCGACCTGGAATCGGCGATCCGAAACGGCGCGACACACGTGCGTGTCGGATCGGCGTTGCTCGGCCGTCGGACGCCCACTTTCGGCTAGCGTCGCAGCCAGACACACGTACTGGAGGACGACATGCCCGGAGCGATGCGGAAGATGGGCGTCTACTTGGGCCTCGTCGAAGATGACGACGAGGCTCTCGCGGACGGCGCCGCGTCCTACGATCGCGGCAACGGTCACGCCGAGTACGCCGAACCCCGGTACTCGCGTGGCGGAGACGGCGCGAACCTGGTGCCGCGCGACTACCGCGAGGAAGAGCCGTACCAGGCCGAGTACACCGACGTGGAGTACCCGTCCTACCGGATCACGACGTTGCACCCGCGCAACTACAACGAAGCGCGCACGATCGGCGAACACTTCCGCACCGGTACCCCGGTGATCATGAATCTGTCCGAGATGGACGACTCCGACGCCAAGCGGCTCGTCGACTTCGCGGCCGGCCTGACGTTCGGGCTGCACGGCCGGCTGGAGCGGGTGACCGCCAAGGTCTTCCTGCTCAGCCCGCACAACGTGACCGTCACCGCGCAGGACAAAGCCCGCATCGCGGAGGGTGGGTTCTTCAACCAGTCCTGAGCTTCCGGCCGTTCGTCGGTTCCCGGTCCTAGGGGCCGGGTGTTAGCTTGCCCCAAGCCTTCCTGGCAGCATGGAGTCAGGCAGGTTCCGGCACGCGCCCGTCCGGGCGCACAGATTCGATCAGGAGAGCACGACGAGATGACGCTGTTCTGGAGTGTCGTCGCGCTCGTCCTGTACCTGTACTTCCTGCTCATCGTCGCGCGGGTTGTCATCGACGTGACCCGCCAGTTCGCCCGATCGTGGCGCCCGGTCGGGGTGGCCGCAGTCGGCTTGGAGGTCGTGTACAGCAGCACGGATCCACCGGTGAAGCTGTTCCGCCGCTTGATTCCACCCGTCCGGTTAGGTCCCATTAGCCTGGATTTGAGCGTGTGGATTTTGCTCATCGCTATCCTGGCTCTGCGGTGGCTTGCCCTCTCGCTCGCTTGAGGTAGAGCAGTCGGCTTGCGACCGCGACGCACCACCTGCATCATCCGCAACGAGCAATAACGTCGGAGCCGACCGGCTCCGTCTTAGATCACGAGGTGACCCGCATGCCACTCACGCCCGCCGAAGTCCACAACGTGGCCTTCAAGAAACCCCCGATTGGCAAGCGTGGCTACGACGAAGAGGAGGTCGACGCCTTCCTCGACATCGTCGAGGTGGAGCTGGCTCGCCTCATCGAGGAGAACAACGACCTGCGGGCCCGGCCCGGTGGCGGCGGTCCGCCGCAGGCAAACGGTGGCGTCGGCCTCGCCGAGGTCGCGGCCGCCCGGGAGGACAACGCCCGGCTGCAGGCCCGCATCGCCGAGCTGGAGAAGGCGCTCACCCAGGGCAAGGACGGCACCGCCCAGCAGCTGGCGCAGGTGCAGCAGCAGCTCGGGCAGTCCGAGCAGCAGGTCAGCCAGCTGCGTCAGCAGCTGCAGCAGTCCCAGCTGGCCGCCCAGCAGGCCCAGCAGCAGGCGCAGGCCGCGCAACAGCAGGCGGCGTCCGCGGCGGCGGCCCCGGGCGGAGTGTCCGACGAGCACCACTCGCAGGCGGTGCAGATGCTCGCCCTCGCCCAGCAGACGGCCGACCAGCACCTGGCCCAGTCCAAGTCCGAGGCCGAGCGGCTGCTCGCCGAAGCGCAGGCCAACGCGCACGCCGCGCTGAGCAACTCGCAGGCGCAGGCCGACAAGCACATGGCCGAGGCCAAGACGCGCGCCGAGCAGATGGAGCGGGAGAGTTCCACCAAGGCCGCCCAGGCCGTGCAGGACGCCGAGCAGCGGGCCACGACGATCACTGCACAGCTCGAGCAGCGCAAGTCCGCGCTGGAGCGGCGGGTCGAGGAACTGCGGACGTTCGAGCGCGAGTATCGGACGCGGCTCAAGAGCTACCTCGAGTCGCAGCTGCGGGATCTGGATGCCAGCAGTCGGCCCGAGCCCGCTGTGGCGCAGGAAGGTCAGCGCGCCGCCGGTTAGTGCGGGCTTGAGGCGCGCACGACGTCGGGGGCGAATATAGGGATGGGCTCACCGTGCTCGTAGTCGTGTTGCTGGTCGCCGGCCTGGTCTGTTTGTGTATCGGGCTGCTGCTGTCCAGTACGGCTTGGTTGATCGGATCCCTGGCCGCCAGCGTGGTCGCCGGCGTGGTCATCTACCGCAATCGCAGCCTGTTCGCGATTCCCCGACCCACGCCCACGACCCGGCGACCGCCCGGCAAACACTCCGTTGCCGCAGAGCCCGCCGAACCGGTGCGCGCCAGCGCCGTCGCGACGCCGCCCCGCCCCGACCCGGAGGTCTGGGTCGTCGACGGCCGGCCGCGCTACCACCTCGAAGGCTGCCAGATCCTGGACAACCAGGACGCCGAGGTCGTGCCGCTCAGCCAGGCCGACGAGGACGGCTTCATCCCCTGCTCGCTCTGCGAACCCGAGCGCATAGATCTGTCCTCTACCGCCTAATTCATCCCGCCTTTCGCGGCGGGCTCTTCGCGCGAGCGCTCATCGCGTTGGCGGTTATGAGTTGTCCGCGCTTCGCGGCGCTGGGACGGCGCTAAGCGCGGACAACTCTCGTGTGGGCTGGGCGCGGACGGTGGACTAGGCGCGGCGCATCCAGATGTGCAGGCCCAGGTCGTCGTCAGCCTGGCTGTACATACCGGTGTCGTCGGCCGGCGCACCCTCGTGCAGCGCGACGGCCAGCACCTCGTCGGCGATCTGGTCGGCGTGCGCCCGGATTGCCTCGGCCGGCTCGGGCGAACCGCCGACCCGCCAGGACAGCTCGATCCGGTCGGTCACCTCGTAGCCGGCGCTCTTGCGAGCCTCCTGCACGATGCGCACCACGTCGCGGGCCAGACCGGCCAGCCGCAGCTCGCGGGTCAGCTCGAGGTCGAGGGCCACGGTGTCGGAGCCGGCGCTGGCCACCGCCCATCCGGAGCGGGGCGTCTCGGTCACCGACACCTCCTCGTCACCGATCGGCAGCGACTCACCGTCGACCGTCACGCTCGCCTGCCCGGACCGCAGCGCCTCGACGAACGCGACCGGATCGGCGCCGGTGATCGCGGTGGCCACCGTCTGCGTGCGCTTGCCGAACCGCTTGCCCAGCACCCGGAAGTTCGGCTTGACGGTGAGCTGCACGAGCTCGCCGGTACCGGCCAGGCTGGACAGCTCCGCGACGTTGAGCTCGTCGGCCACCTGACGGCGCAGCCCGTCGGGCAGCTCGGCCCAGCCCGGCGCGGAGATCAGCGCGGTGGCCAGCGGCTGGCGGGTCTTCACCTTCGACTCGGCCCGGGCGGCGCGGCCCAGCTCGACCAGCCGGCGCACCAGCGCCATCTGCTCGCTCAGCGTCGCGTCGATCAGGCCGGGATCGGGCGTCGGCCACGCGGCCAGGTGCACCGAGTCGGAGCGGCCGTCCTGCCCGGCGAACAGCGCCGACCACACCTTCTCGGTGATGAACGGCGTGAACGGCGCCATGAGCAACGTCAGCACGGACAGGCATTCGTGCAGGGTGGCCAGCGCCGCCGGGTCGCCGTCCCAGAACCGGCGACGCGAGCGACGCACGTACCAGTTCGACAGGTCGTCGATGTAGGCGCTGATGGCCCGGCCGGCCCGTTGCGTGTCGTAGTCCTCGAGCGCGGCGTCGACCTCGACGGCGAGCCGGTGCGCCTCGGACAGCGCCCACCGGTCGAGCAGCGTGCGTTCCCCGCCCCCTGACGCCGGCGTCCAGTCGTTGGCTCGCGCGTACAGCGTCTGGAACGAGGCCACCGACCAGTACGTGCGCAAGACCTTGGACGCGATCTCGTCGAGCACCTTGTGCCCGATGCGTCGCGCCGACCACGGCGAACCCGACGCCACCATGAACCAGCGCACGGCATCGGCCCCGTGCTGATCCATCAACGGGATGGGCTCGAGGATGTTGCCCAGGTGCTTGCTCATCTTGCGGCCGTCCTCGGCCAACAGGTGCCCGAGGCAGACCACGTTGCGGTACGAGCTGCGGTCGAACACCAGTGTGCCGATCGCCATCAGCGTGTAGAACCAACCCCGGGTCTGGTCGATCGCCTCGCAGATGAAGTCGGCGGGGTAGGCCGCCTCGAATGTCGCCTCGTTGCGGTGCGGCGCGCCGAACCGGGCGAACGGCATCGACCCCGAGTCGAACCAGGCGTCGATCACTTGCGGCACTCGGCGGTACGTGCCGGACTCGCCGGGCAGCGTGAACGTGACGTCGTCGACGAACGGGCGGTGCGGGTCGTCGAGCTCGGCCCCGGAGAGTTTGCGCAACTCCGCCAACGAACCGACGCAGACCATCCGGCTCGGGTCGGCGTCATTGCGCCAGATCGGCAGCGGCGTGCCCCAGTACCGGTCGCGCGACAGCGCCCAGTCGATGTTGTTCGTCAGCCAGTCGCCGTAGCGGCCGTGCTTGATCGTCTCCGGGTACCAGTTCGTGGCCTCGTTCTCGCGCAGCAGGGCGTCCTTGACCTGGGTGGTGCGGATGTACCAGGACGGCAGCGCGTAGTACATGAGCAGGGTGTGGCAGCGCCAGCAGTGCGGGTAGGCGTGCTCGAACGGTACGTGCCGGAACAGCCGGCCGCGTTGACGCAGGTCGGCGATCACCACGTCGTCGGCGTCCTTGAAGAACCGGCCGCCGACCAACGGCAGGTCGGCCTCGAAATGCCCGTCCCGGCCGATGGGGTTGACGACGGGCAGCCCGTAGCGGCGCGCCGTCTCGAGGTCCTCGGCGCCGTAGGCCGGCGACTGGCCGACCAGGCCGGTGCCCGAGTCGACGGTCACGTAGTCGGCCAGCGCGATGTAGCGGGCGTCCTCGATTCCGGCGACCTCGTAGGCCGGTTCGTAGTGGGTGTGCTCCAGTTCGCGTCCGGTGAAGCGGGCGAGCTCCTCGACGTCGTCGCCGAGCACCTCGGCCACCAGCGGCTCGGCCACCACGAGCACGTCACCGGTCGCGGTGCGCGCCGCGACGTAGGTGACGTCGGGATGTACGGCGATCGCGGTGTTGAGGTAGATCGTCCACGGCTGCGTGGTCCACACGAGCAGGTCGGCGCCGAGCTCGGCGAGCGGCCCGTCCAGCACCGGCATCCGGAAGTAGACCGACGGGTCGACGATGTCCTCGTAGCCCTGCGCGACCTCGTGGTCGGACAGCCCCGTCCCGCACCGCGGGCAGTACGGCGTGACCCGGTAGTCCTCGACGAGCAGCCCCTTGTCGAAGATTTGCCGCAGTGCCCACCACACCGACTCGACGTAGTCGGGGTTCATCGTCCAGTAGGCGTTGTCGAAGTCGACCCAGTAGCCCATCCGGACGGTCAGGTCGGCGAACGCGTCGACGTGGCGCTGCACCGACTCGCGGCACTTGGCGTTGAACTCGGCGATGCCGTACGCCTCGATGTCGGGCTTGCCGGTGAAGCCGAGCTCCTTCTCGACGGCCAGCTCGACGGGCAGCCCGTGGCAGTCCCAGCCGGCCATCCGCGGGACGTGGAAGCCCTTCATCGTCTTGAACCGCGGGAACACGTCCTTGAAGACGCGAGCCTCGATGTGGTGCGTGCCGGGCATGCCGTTCGCGGTGGGCGGGCCCTCGTAGAACGTCCACGGCTGACCGCCGGCGGTCTGTTCCAGGCTGCGGGCGAAGACCTTCTGCGCCTGCCACGTGTCGATCACCTCGTGATCGAGCGCGGCGAGGTCGACGTGGGCCGGTAGCGGCTCGTAGGCAGTCACTGCGGGGTACTCCTCGACTCATCACGGTCGAGGGACGACCACCCGGATCGGCTCCGGCCTGGCCGCGGTACCACCCTCATTGGCGCCGGGACTGGTCCGTGGCACCCACTTCGTTGGTCGTCCGGTTCTACTGAGGCCTTCCGTGCGTTTCGGCCCGTTCTTCCGGTGCTCGGAGGTGATTTCGCCCGCGGCCAGACCGCCCGGGCTCACACCGTCCCCAGGTCGCTCACGGCTGGACTCCGCGGGCTACTCGTCCTCGTCGTCGCGGCGCCATGATAGCCGCGATCGGGGCGGAGAGGGGCAGTCGACCCGCGGCCGGCCCGCGTTCGTTGCCGGTGATCCCGGGTGTTAGGGCGGCGTCTGGCGACCCGGCGTAGGCCGGTTACGCGGCGTGGTTAGTGGCGGCTTGCTGTTACGGCTCGTATCCTGGGCCGCCTTTGCGGGCCTCGGGACTCCCTGGTCCGCCGCGGTGGTGTCACACAGCGGAGAGGGGTTGCCATGCCCGCCGGACTGGGACGGATCGGTCGTTCGTTGCGTCAGGTCGGCGCCGGGCGGGGGGCGTCGACGGCACGTACGACTGCGGTAAAGGCGGCCGCCAAGGCGCCGGCGAAGAAGGCCGCTCCGGCCAAGAAGGCTCCACCGGCGAAGAAACCGGCGGCTCGCGCGACGGCCAAGGCTGCGCCGGTCCGGAAGGCTGCGGCGAAGAAGGCGCCGGCCAAGAAGGCGCCCGCGAAGAAGGCTGCGGCGAAGAAGGCGCCCGCGAAGAAGGCTGCGGCGAAGAAGGCGCCCGCGAAGAAGGCCGTGGCGAAGAAGGCCGTGGCGAAGAAGGCTCCGGCGAAGAAGGCGCCGGCCAAGAAGGCCGTAGCGAAGAAGGCGCCGGCCAAGAAGGCGCCCGCGAAGGCGACGAAGAAGGCGGTGGCGACGGTGGCCGTGAAGAAGGCGCCGGCGAAGACTCCGGCCAAGAAAGCCCCGGCCAAGGCAGCGGTGAAGGCGGCTCCGGCCAAGAAGGCCGCCGCGAAGGCTCCGGCCAAGGTCGCCGCCAAGGCGCCGGCCAAGGCGGCCCCTGCGCCGGCCAAGACGGCGCCGACCAAGACCGCCCCGGCAGCGAAGGCTCCGGCCAAAACCGCCCCGGTCAAGACCGCGCCCGCGGCGAAGGCGCCCGCGGCGAAGGCGCCGCCCGCGAAGGCGAAGCCGGCCTCGGCCGCGCGGACGTCGATCGCGGTGCCCCGCGGTTCGGACTGGACGCCGGCCGAGCTGGCCGAGATCCGATCCCAGCTGGTGGCCGAGCTGTCCGAGATGCAGGGCGAGTACGACCGGTCGATGCAAGAGCTCAACGACCTGCAGCGGGCCAACAGCGACAGCGCAGGCGACGACCAGGCCGACGCGGGCAGCAAGACGTTCGAGCGCGAGCAGGAGCTGTCCATCGCGGCCAACCGGATGGACCTGCTCGCCCAGATCCAGCGGGCCGTCGACCGCATCGACGCGGGCACCTACGGGTACTGCGAGAGCTGTGGCAACCCGATCCCGAAGGCCCGGCTCAAGGCGTTCCCGATGGCCACCCTGGACGTCGCTTGCAAGCAGCGGGAGGAACGCCGTTAGCAGGCCCGGGCACAATGGTGCGGTGACCGACGCCGACGCCCGTGTGGACGCCCGTGACGACACGGTGCCGGCGCGGCCGCGGCGACTGGCTCTGTTCGCGGCGGTGGCCGTCGCGGCGCTGGTGCTGGACATCGTCAGCAAGGTGATCGTCGCCGCCAATCTCGGCGACCACCCGCCGGTGAAGCTGCTGGGCGGGGCCATCTACCTGGTCGAGACACGCAATTCCGGGGCGGCGTTCAGCGTCGGGACCGGTGCCACCGTGGTGTTGACCGTCGTGGCCCTGGCCGTCGCGGCGGTCATCGTGCGCACCGCCCGGCGAATGCACTCGATCGGCTGGGCCGTCGCGCTCGGGCTGATCCTGGGTGGCGCGCTGGGCAACATCGTCGATCGGCTGTTCCGCGCGCCGGGCATCGGGCGGGGCCACGTCGTCGACTGGATCAGCCTGTTCTCCAACGACGGATCCCGGTTCGCGATCTTCAATCTGGCCGACTCGGCGATCACCTGCGGGGCGGTGTTGGCCGCGATCCTGGCATTGCTCGGGGTGAATCTCGACGGCACCCGCGGTCGATGACCGCGCCGCGGTTGGTGCCCGTGCCGGACGGGTTGGACGGTCTGCGCCTGGACGCCGCCCTGGCCCGGCTGTTCGGGGTCTCCCGGACGGTGGCCGCCCGGCTCATCGACGACGGCGCCGTCCTGGTGGACGGAACCCCGCCGCCCCGATCGGCCAAGGTGCACGGTGGCGCGCTGCTCGAGGTGACGCTGCCCGCGCCCGAGTCGGCGCCGCCCGAGCCCGAGCCGGTCGACGGGCTCGCGGTGCTGTACGACGACGACGACATCGTTGTGATCGACAAGCCGATCGGGGTGGCCGTGCACCCGAGTCCCGGCTGGACCGGGCCGACCGTCGTCGCCGGCCTGGCCGCCATGGGGTATCGCATCGCCACATCCGGGGCGGCCGAGCGGCAAGGCGTCGTCCATCGGCTGGACGCCGGCACCACGGGCGTCATGGTCGTCGCCAAGAGCGAGCACGCCTACTCCGTCCTGAAGCGGGCGTTCAAGGAGCGCACCGTCGACAAGCGCTACGCCGCGCTCGTGCAGGGCCATCCCGACCCGAGCCGGGGCACCGTCGACGCACCGATCGATCGCCACCCGTCCTCGGACTACAAGTTCGCGGTGGTCGCCGGCGGGCGGCCCAGCGTCACGCACTACGAGACGGTCGAGGCGTTCCGGGCGGCGTCGCTGCTCGACGTCAAGCTCGAGACCGGGCGGACCCACCAGATCCGGGTACACATGGCCGCGATCCGCCACCCATGTGTCGGCGACCTGACATACGGCGCCGACCCGGTGCTGGCCAAGCGGCTCGGCCTCACCCGGCAGTGGCTGCACGCCCGCGAGCTCGGCTTCGACCATCCGGGCACGGGGGAGTGGGTGACGTTCACCTCGCCCTTCCCGGCCGACCTGCAGCACGCCCTGGACGTCTTGCGAGCCGAGTCGTGAGCGATCGGCTCGTCCTCGACCGCCGGCTGGTGAAGGTCACGGCCTTGTGCCTGCTCGGCGCCTTCGCGTTCGCGTCGGTGCGCTGGCTCGGCGACGTCTGGCACTGGCCGCTTCTGGACCTGTCGGTCTACCGTCGCGGCGCCGGTGAGCTGCTGCACGGTCGATCGCTGTACGACGACGCGCCGCACTACCCGCATCCTGAGCTGCCGTTCACCTACCCGCCGTTCGCCGCCGCGCTGTACGTGCCGTTCTACGCGGTGGGGGCGGTGGTGGCCGGCATCGGCCAGTCGCTGATGTCGTTGGGCTGCTACCTGCTGGTGACGCTCACCTGCGGGCGGCGGCTCGGGCTGGCCTGGCCGCGGCTGCTGCCACTTGCGGCGTTGGGGTTCGCGCTGGAGCCGATCCAGCGCACGTTCTGGCTCGGGCAGGTCAACCTGCTGCTCGCTGCCTTGGTGGTCGCCGACTGCTTCCTGGTTCCGGCCCGGTTCCGCGGCGTGCTGACCGGGATCGCGGCCGGCATCAAGATCATCCCGGGCGTGTATGTCATCTACTTCGTGCTCAAGCGCGAGTGGGGGTCGGTGGCGCGCTCGGTCGTGGGCTTCGCCGCGACGGTCGGCATCAGCGCCATCGCCAGCCCGCACGACGCCACCCACTTCTGGACGAAGCTGTTCTGGGACCCCAACCACGTGGGCCAGCAGTCCTACATCTCCAACCAGTCGCTGTACGGCCAGTTGGTGCGGTTCAGCCGCAACCTGCATCCGGCCACCAGCATCTACGGGCCGATCGCGTTGGCGGCGTTGGCGCTGGCCGTCTACGCGGCGCACCGGCAGCTGCGCATCGGGAACGCCGTCGCGGCGCTGACCTGCGTGGCGTTCGGCGGGCTGCTGACGTCGCCGATCTCGTGGAGCCACCACTGGGTCTGGTTCGTGCCGGCCGTGCTCGTACTGCTGGCCCAGGGACGGCGCCGGGCGGCCGTCATCCTGGCGCTGGTGCCGGCGCTGGCGCCCGAGTGGTGGACGCCGTCCACGCAGGCGCCGTACACGTACATCCGCGAGTTCCACCATCACTGGTGGCAGACCTGGCTGTGCGTGAGCTACGCCGTCGCCGGGTTGGCGTTCCTGGTGCTGATGGCTCGTCCGCGGCCCGACCGGGTTGCCGAGTCGTCCGCGCGTCGGAGTGTCGGAGCATCGGAGAGCGCGGACAACTCCTGAGCGATCGGCCGCTTGCTGCTCGATTCTGCGCGAACTCTTCCTTAACCGCTCACCCACCACTTATGTTGTGAGGCGCAACTTTTCTGGGGCCGGTCCTAGGAGGCGTTGGTATGCGGCGCGTTGCCCATCTCGTCCTGATCACCACGCTGGTCGCCCTCGGGACCACCGCGCTGAGCCCGCGGCCCGCGTCGGCCGATGCCCGCCCATGGCTGAACACCACCCAGCCGATCGAGCAACGGGTCGACGAGCTACTCGCGCAGCTGACCGTCGAGGAGGAGGCGACCCTGCTCGAGGGCGTCAACGCGCCGGCCGGCGTGCACGCCGTGGGCTACGTGGCCGGCGTGCCGCGGCTGGGCATTCCGGCCCAGCTGATGTCCGACGGCCCGGCCGGGGTGCGCGACGGCACGCCGGCCACCGCGTTGCCGGCGCCCGTGTCGCTGGCCGCCAGCTTCGATCCCGCGCTGGCCAAGCAGTACGGCGCGGTCATGGGCGACGAGGCGGCCCGGCGGGGCTACGAGACGCTGTACGGGCCAATGATCAACATCGTCCGGGTGCCGGAGGGCGGGCGGAACTTCGAGACGCTCGGCGAGGACCCTGCCCTGGCCGGCGCGATCGGCACGGCCGAGGTGCAGGGCATCCAGTCGCAGCGAGTGGCGGCGCAAGTGAAGCACTACGCGGCGAACAATCAGGAGGACGGCCGCACCACGACGAGCTCCGACGTGGACGAGCGCACCCTGCACGAGATCTATCTGCCGGCGTTCGAGGACACCGTGAAGAACGGCCGGGCCTGGTCGCTGATGTGCGCCTACAACAAGGTCAACGGCACCTACGCCTGCGAGAACTACCCGCTGCTGCACGACATCCTCAAGGGCGACTGGGGATTCGACGGCGTCGTGGGTTCGGACTACCCGGCCACGCACAGCACGGTGGCCAGCGCCGAGGCCGGCCTGGACCAGGAGTTCGGCGGCTCGACGTTCTACGCGCAGCTGCCGGCCGCCGTGCACTCGGGCCAGCTGCCCAAGTCGGTGCTGGACGACCACGCCCGGCGGGTGCTGCGGATGATGTTCCGCGCCGGGCTGTTCGACAACGACCGTCCGACCGGACCGCCCGACGTCGACGCCCACGCCGCGACCGCGCGCACGGCCGCCGCCGACGGCAGCGTCCTGCTCAAGAACAACGGCGTGCTGCCGCTCAGTGGCGGCCAGACCCACTCTGTCGCGGTGATCGGCCCGTACGGCAATTCGGTGCCGGCCGGCGGCGGCAGCTCGCGGGTCACGCCGTACCACGCGGTGACGCCGGTGCAGGGGCTCACCGCGCGCGGCGTGAACGTCACGTACACGCAGGGGTCGTCGGGCAACGGGGCGCCGCCGGCGATTCCGGCCTCGGCGTTCAGCAACCTGTCCGGCGACTATTTCGCCAACCCGAACCTGTCCGGGACGCCGGCGCTCACCCGCAACGACGCGCAGATCGACTTCGACTGGGGGCAGGGCGCCCCGGCGGCGGGCCTGCCGGTCGACGGCTACTCGGCGCGCTGGACCGGCACGGTGACCGCGCCGACCACCGGCGACTACACGATCGGCCTGACCAGCGACGACGGCAGCCGGCTGTTCGTGGACGGCCAGCAGGTGATCGACAACTGGCGTGACCAGGCGGCGAACACCGAGACCGCGGTGCTGCACCTGGTCGGGGGCGCGCCGCATCAGATCAAGGTCGAGTACTACGAGAACGCCGGCGACGCGTCCGTGTCGCTCGGCTGGTCGGCGCCCGGTCAGGACCCGGCCATCGCGGCCGCGGTGGCGGCGGCCAAGGCGGCCGACGCCGCGGTGGTCATCGTCGGCGAGGTGTCCTCGGAAGGCTCGGACCGCACGTCGCTCGCCCTGCCCGGCACGCAGGACGCGCTGGTGAGCGCGGTCGTTCAGGCCAACCCGAACACGGTGGTCGTGCTGAACACCGGCGGTCCGGTGCTGATGCCGTGGATCGACGACGCCCGAGCCGTCCTCGAGATGTGGTACCCGGGTGAGGAGGACGGCAACGCCCTGGCCGACCTGCTGTTCGGCGACCGCTCGCCCGGCGGCCGGTTGCCGGTGACGTTCCCCGCGGCGGCCGACCAGACCCCGATCGCCGGCCCACCGCAGTATCCCGCGGTCGACGGCCACTACGTGTACAGCGAGAAGCTGAACGTCGGCTACCGGTGGTACGACGCCACCGGCACGAAGCCGCTGTTCCCGTTCGGATTCGGGCTGGGCTACACGACGTTCGGCTACTCGGACCTGCACGTCAGCCCGGTGCTGCTGCCGGGCGGCTCGGCGTCGGTGAGCGTGCGGGTGCGCAACACCGGGCAGCGGGCCGGCTCCGAAGTCGTGCAGCTCTACGTCGGCGCCCCGGCGTCGGCCGGTGAGCCGCCCCGGGTGCTCAAGGCGTTCCGCAAGGTGACGCTGGACGCCGGAGCCTCGACGACGCTGCGCTTCACGTTGCGGCAGTCCGACCTGGCGATCTGGGACGCCGTCACCCACCAACCGTCCACTGTGGACGGTACCTACCAGGTGTACGTCGCCTCGTCGTCGAGCGACGTCCGGACGCACGCTCCGCTGCGGGTGCCGCTGACCCTGGGCGCGCAGTCGGTCGACGTCACGGCGCCGAGCCTGGCGGACGCCGGCACGACGGTGCAGGTCACCGGCGCGGTGCGAAATACAGGAGACCTGCCGATCGCGAACGCCCGCGTTTCCCTGGCCGTACCGGATGGGTGGACGGTCGCGCCGGCCGCGCCGCAGCGGGTGATCCTCG
>DASXYE010000067.1:0-2218 GCA_036502695.1 Jatrophihabitantaceae bacterium | reverse complement strand
CGAGGCTCCACTGCGACAGCCAGCTGCGGGTCGTCGTGAACCGGCCGAGCGCGGACGGGCCGTCGTTGATCAGCCGGGGATCGCCGAGGTACGAGCCTGATTCCCGGTCGTTGGGATCGACCGACAGGTCCACCCAGCGCGGATCGGCCATCGTGCCGTACACGACGAAGCAGTGCTCCTCGTCGTCACGGCCACCGGCGCGCAGCTCGTCGAGCTTGGCCTTCGCGTACGCGGTGATGCGCCGGTTGCGGTCGACCTGCGCGGCCCGGTACCGGGTCAAGAAGTCGGCCGTATAAGGCGGCTGATCCGGATTCGCGGCGTCGTAGATGTTCAGCGCGGGGTCGCGGTCATCCGGGCGCGATTCGTCGGTGATGGACGGGTCGAGGAACTCGGTGATCAGGTAATGGCGGCTGCGGTGGGCGGCGAGAATCATCACCGCGTCGGCGGGGACCAGCTCGGTGTCGGCCAGCGCCGTGTAGTCGCCGGCGGCCGTCTGCGTGATGCGCGGTTGCTCGGCCTCGCCCTGGTAACCCATCATCAGCGACCCGCCACCGCTCCACCCGGCGAGCAGCACCCGCCGGTAGCCCAGGCGCTCCTTCGCGTCGCGGACCACCGCACCGAGGTCGAGCAGCACGTTCTCCATGATCAGCGCCGCGTCACCGTTCGAGTAGCGCGTGTCGGACGCGATGACGTGCAGGCCCGCGCGGGCCAGCCCGGAGAACATCGGCAGGTAGCCGGGCGAACCGATCGGGTGCATCGCCACGACGACGGTGTCGGAGTCCTCGGCGCCGCGCAGCAGCTGGGCGTGCAGGACGACGTTGTCGCCGATCGACCCGTAGACGTCCTTGCGCTTGGCGTTGTCCCGCTGGACAACCAGGTATGGCGTACGGCTGTACTTCGTGGCCACCGTCGACATAGCCAAACCTTACAGCGTTGGGTAGGGCTGGTCTACCTCGGCGTTAGTGAGGTATCCCTTGCGCTCGCCGCTCACGAACGTCTCGCGGGCGTCGTGGGCCTCGTTCGTCAGGTTGAGCTCGTACGTGTAGCTGAGCTCCTGCCGGTACAGGTCGTGGATGCGCCGGCCCACACTGCCGTTGATCGCCTTCTTGGCCGCCCGCACCACGCGGGGCGGTTTGGTGGCGATCTTCTCGGCGACCGTCCGCGCGGCCGGTACCAGCTCGCCCTCCGGCACGACCTGCAGGATGGAGCCGTAGCCGTGCAATTCCTCGGCCGGCACCGGCTCGCAGGTGAACATCGCGGCCCGCAGCCGCTTGTCCGGCATCAGCCCGATGGCCTGGATCGCCCCGCCCGTCGCCCCGTTGTCGACCTCGGACAGGACGAACACCGTTCCCGTGCTGGCCAGGACGATGTCGCACGAGCCGGCGAGCAGCACGCCCAGCCCGATGCAGTAGTTGTGCACCGCCGCGACGACCGGCACCGCGCACTCGTGCAGGGCGACCGAGGCCGCGCCCGACCCGTGCGCCTGGCCCAGGATGCCCTCGTGGCCGGGCAGCCGCTGCACCTCCTTGACGTCTCCCCCGCCGACGAAGCCGCGACCCTCACCACGCAACAGGACGGCGCGCACCTCGTCGCGGCTCTCGATGCCGTCCAGAATCCCGATCAGCTCGTTCAGCGATCCGATGTCGATCGCGTTCACCGGCGGTATGTCGAGCACGATCTCGAGGACACCGGTGTCGCTCAGCCGTTGGTGGATCGTCATGCCCGCATCCTAAAACAAACGTCGCTGTATATTGCGGCGATGAGCTGGAAAATGGTGTTCTGCCTGCGGCGGCTGCCGGAGATCGACGCCGAGGAGTTCTCGCGGTACTGGCGCGACGAGCACGCCCCGTTGTTCCGCCAGTACGCCGAGGCGCTGGCGGTGCGACGGTACACGCAGAGCCACCGCCGGCCCAGCCGGCTCAACTACGCACTGCAGGAGTATCGCGGTGCCCCGGACGGCTACGACGGCGTTGCCGAGGTGTGGTTCGACAGCGTCGACTCGCTGCGGGCGGCCCTGACGAGCGACGCCGGGCGAGCGGCGGCCGATGCCCTCATCGAGGACGAGCGGCGTTTCATCGACCACGCCGCCTCCCCGATCTGGATCGCCGAGGAGATCGAGATCGACCTGGGATGAGGGCCGGGATCAGAGCCGCTCGATGATCGTCGCGTTGGCCATGCCGCCGCCCTCGCACATCGTCTGCAGGCCGTAGCGGCCGCC
>DASXYE010000066.1:0-2832 GCA_036502695.1 Jatrophihabitantaceae bacterium | reverse complement strand
GGTGGTCTACGCCGTTTCCGACATGGTCATCATGATCCTGAGCGTCGTCACGTTGAGCTATCTCGGCCTGGGCATCGCACCGCCGAGCGCCGAGTGGGGGTCGATGATCTCCGAGGGGCAGCCGTTCCTCGCCAGTCGGTGGATCTTCTCGACGGCCCCCGGCATCGCGGTGGTTCTCATCGGCATCGGCCTGGGCCTCATCGGGGACGGATTGTCGCGGCTGATGCAACGGGAGACGTCATGACCGCGTCGGCGCCGGCACTCGTCGTCGAGGGCCTGACCGTCGAGATCCGCTCGGGGCATCGCCGCATGCAGCCGGTACGGAACGTCTCGCTCACTGTCGAGGCGGGCGAAACGCTCGGCATCGTGGGGGAGTCCGGCTGTGGCAAGAGCACCTTGCTGCTCGCTGTCCTCGGTCTGCTCCCTACGGGGGCATCGATCGTGTCCGGGCGGATCCTCATCGCCGGGCGCGACGTGGCCCAGCTCAGGGGCACCGAGCAGCGAGCGCTGCGAGGCAAGGTCGTCGGGATGGTGTTCCAGGACGCGTCGAGCGCGCTGAACCCGGTCATGCGGATCGGACGCCAGCTTGTCGACGGGGCCCAGCGACACCTGCACCTGCGCCGGGCGGCAGCCCGTGAGCTGGCCCGCGAACTGCTCGTGCGGGTGGGCGTCCCCGACCCGGAACGTCGATTGTCGGCCTACCCTCATGAGCTGTCCGGCGGCCTGCGGCAACGGGTGATGATCGCGATGGCGCTGGCGACGAAGCCGTCCCTGCTGCTGTGCGACGAGCCGACGACCGCGTTGGACGTGACCATCCAGAACCAGGTCCTCAACGTCATCTCGGATGCGCAGCGGGACGTCGGTCTGGCTCTGGTCTACGTCACGCACAACATCGCGGTCGTCCGACAGCTTTGCGACCGCGTGATCGTCATGTACGCGGGCCAGTTGCTCGAAAGCGGTGACACCGCGGACGTGCTCGACCGGTCTCGTCACCCCTACACGGCGGCCCTGGTATCCGCGGCGCCGGACATCGACCACCCGGACGCGCCGATTCATACGATCGGTGGCAGCCCGCCTGATCTCTGGTTCGCGGAGCCGGGCTGTCCGTTCGCGCCGAGGTGCGTCCATCACATCGCCGACTGTGACCACGGCGAATTCCCTTTGCTGCCGGGCGGTTCGGCCTGCCGCCGGCGCGAACACGAGGCGATCGACGTGATGGTTCATGCCTGACACGAGAATGCTTTCCCGGCCGCGGGCCGCGGCATCGATGGTCGATGTCCAGGTCCGGTTCCCGGTCCGTGGCGGTCGGCGCGGCTCGGTGCTGCGAGCCGTGGACGGCGTGGACCTCGAGCTGTTCGCCGGCGAGGCCCTCGGGCTGGTCGGCGAATCCGGATCGGGCAAGTCCACGCTGGCGAAGGTGCTGATCGGGCTGCAGCGCCCGACCTCCGGGGCCGTCCTGCTCGACGACAAGGAAGTCCCGGCGGTGCGCGACCGCGCGCTGACCCGCAAGATCCAGCTCGTCTTCCAGGACCCCACCCTGTCCCTCAATCCGCGCATGACGGTTGGCGCAATGTTGCGTGAAGTGCTGGGAGTGCACCGCATCGTGCCCAAGAACCGGATAGCGGAGCGGGCGGCCGAGCTGCTTGCCACGGTGGAACTTCCGGCCAGCGTCGCCGATATGTATCCGCGCCGGCTGTCCGGCGGCCAGCGGCAGCGAGTGGCGATCGCCAGGGCCCTGGCCGTCGAGCCGCGGCTGCTCGTGGCCGACGAACCGGTCGCGGCCCTGGATGTGTCGGTTCAGGCGGCCATCCTTGCGCTGCTCGACCGGCTGCGCAGCGAGCTGGACCTGGGCCTGCTGTTCATATCCCACGACCTGGCGGTGATCAGTCACCTCTGTGACCGTGTCGCCGTCATGTACCTCGGCCGGATAGTCGAGGTCGCGCCGACCGCCGAGCTGTTCGAGCAACCCCGGCATCCGTACACACAGGTCCTGATCGACTCGGTGCCCAGGGCCCACGCCCCGTGGCGCCGCGAGCTGCCGATGCTCGACGGCGATCCACCGAGTCCGATCGACCTTCCGGCCGGGTGCCGGTTCCAGCCGCGGTGTCCCCGAGCCTTCGCGGCGTGCGCCACGGAGCCGCGGCTCGCGCCCGCGACGACCAACAATCGTTCCGTCCACGCCGTGGCCTGCCAACTGTCCGCGGAGCCAACTCAACAAGGAGCAATATGAGTACGCACATGGTCTACGCCCAGCGAGGCGCAACTCAGGTGACGTGCGCCGACGGCCGGCGGATGACATTCGAACCGCTCGGCGCCAGCTTCGGCGCCACCGTCCACGGCGTGGACCTGTCCCGGGAGGTCAGCGACGCTGAGGTCGCCGAGCTGCGGCGGGCGTTCAACATCTACGGCGCGCTGCGCTTCCCCGACCAGCGGCTGGAGCCGGCCGACGAGGTCCGGACGATGCGGCTCTTCGGCGGCATCGCCGACCCTGCCCACGGTTCCAACTACAACCACGTGCCGGGCTACCCGTCGTTGATCATCTTGTCCAACATACTCGGCGACGACAACCAGCCGATCGGCTCCGCCAGCAAGGGCGGGATGGAGTGGCACACCGACGGCTCGGGGTGGCGTCGGCCGCCGATCGCCTCGTGCCTGTACGCGGTCGAGGTGCCGTCCACCGGGGGGGAGACCTACTTCGCCAACGGTTACCTCGCCTACGAGTCCCTGCCCGAGGCCGAGCGAGACCGCCTGTCCACGATGAAGGCCCACTACAGTTGGCCGACGCTGCGCAAGTGGCTGGACGAGGCGGTCGGGCGGCCACCGCAAGAGTTT
>DASXYE010000065.1:0-16464 GCA_036502695.1 Jatrophihabitantaceae bacterium | reverse complement strand
ATCTTCCACACCGAGTCGGTCGTGATGTACCTGTACCAAAAGGGATTCGTCGAGTTCCAGATGGGCTACGCCAGTGCGGTCGCCTGGATGCTGTTCGTGATCATCCTGGCCATCTCGGTCGTGCAGCTGCGAGTGCTGAGGTACCGCGATGTCGACTGACACGTTGGATCCGGACGTCACCGTACGGTCTTTCTCCGCGCCCAGCGGGGAGCCTGGCCCTCGGTTGTCGGTCCGGCAGGCCGCGCGAGTCGCCGGCCGGCTCGGTTCGGTGCTGTCCTGGATCATCGTGTCGGTCGGCGCGCTCGCCACGCTCGTACCGTTCGCCTGGATGCTGAGCGTCGCGTTCCGTCCCAGCTCGGACCTCTACGCCGACCCCGCGCGGCTACTGCCCAGCCACTGGACGCTGCACGGGGTGCACGCGGTGCTCGACCAGCTGCCGTTCACCCGGCTGATCATCAACACGTTCGTCTTCGCCGGCGGCACCACGCTGCTGTTGCTGCTGTTCGACTCGATGACCGCGTTCGCCCTGGCCCGGCTGCGCTTTCGCGGACGCAACGCGCTGTTCGTGCTCATCCTCGCGACCCTGATGGTGCCGTTCCAGGTCACGATCGTGCCGGTGTTCCTGACGGTGTTCCACCTGGGCTGGTTGAACAGCTACCAGGGCCTGATCATCCCCCGAGCCACGAGCGCGCTCGGTATCTTCCTGCTCCGCCAGTTCTTCCTGCAGCTACCGCGCGAACTCGACGACGCGGCGCGCATCGACGGCGCCAACAACCTCACGCTCTACTGGCGGATCATCCTGCCCAACGCGAAGCCCGCCCTCGCGTCGCTGTTCATCATCCAGTTCGCGGCGCTCTGGAACGACTTCCTGTGGCCGCTGGTGATCACCAACAACATCAAGATGCAGACCCTGCCTGCGGCGCTGACGCTCTTCTCCAGCCAGGGGGGAGTCGATCACGCGGCCCTGATGGCCGGGGCGGCCCTCTCGCTCACCCCGCTGGCCGTCGCCTTCCTGCTGCTGCAGCGCTTCTTCGTGCAGGGCGTGGCCACGACCGGCATGAAATGACCGACCACCTCGCTCGAGCAGAATCGGAGACAGGCGTGCTCACTTGCACGGCAACCATCGACCCGGCCTTCGTCATCGCCCCCGTACCGCGGCGGCTGTTCGGCTCCTTCGTCGAACACATGGGCCGCTGCGTCTACGGCGGCATCTACGAACCCGGCCACCCCGAGGCCGACGCCGACGGCATCCGCCTCGACGTCCTCAAGCTCACCCAGGAGCTCGGCATCACCGCGGTGCGTTACCCGGGCGGCAACTTCGTGTCGGGCTACAACTGGGAAGACGGCGTCGGCCCGGCCGCCGACCGGCCGGTGACCCTTGACCTCGCCTGGCGCTCGATCGAGACGAATGCCTTTGGCCTCAACGAGTTCATGAACTGGGCCGAGCAGGCCGGGGTCGAGCCGATCATGGCCGTCAACCTGGGCACTCGCGGTGTCGAGGATGCCTGCCACCTGCTCGAGTACACCAACTTCCCCGGCGGCACCCGCTACTCCGACCTGCGGATCGCGCACGGCGTCCCCGAGCCGCACAACATCAAGATGTGGTGCCTGGGCAACGAGATGGACGGCCCCTGGCAGATCGGCCAGAAGACCGGCACCGAGTACGGGCAGCTGGCGGCCGAGACCGGCAAGGCGATGCGCCGGATCGACCCGACCATCGAGCTGGTCGCCTGCGGCAGTTCCAACGAACGGATGCCCACCTTCGGCAGCTGGGAGGCCGACGTCCTGAACGAGGCCTACGACGTCGTCGACTACATCTCGCTGCACGCCTACTTCGAGCAGCACGGCGACGACCGCGTCGGCTTCCTGGCCTCCGCCCACGTCATGGACACCTTCATCGACGGCGTGGTGGCCACCTGCGACCACATCGCGGCCAAGAAGCGCTCGCGCCGCAAGCTGATGCTCTCCTTCGACGAGTGGAACCTCTGGTACGAGAGCCGTTTCGTCGGGCAGGACAACCTCGACTGGGCGCAGGCCCCGCGGCTGATCGAGGACGAGTACACCGTCGAGGACTCCGTCGTCCTCGGCAACCTGCTCATGAGCCTGCTGCGGCACAGCGATCGGGTGACCGCCGCGTGCCTGGCCCAGCTCGTGAACGTGATCGCGCCGATCCGCTCCGAGCCGGACAGCGGGGCCTGGCGCCAGACGATCTTCTACCCGTTCGCGCTCACTGCCCGGCACGCTCGCGGTGACGTGCTGCGCATCGAGACCACCTCGCCCAGCCTGCACTCGCAAACCCTCGGCGACGTGGACGCGGTCGACGTCGCCGCCACGCTGGATCCGGCCACCGGCCAGCTGACGATCTTCGCCGTCAACCGCGCGGACGACCAGGCTGCCGACCTGCAGATTCGGCTGGCCACCGCCGGCGGCCACGAGATCGTCGAGCACACCGTGCTGGGCGGGCAGGACCTACTCGCCACCAATTCGAAGCAGACACCGTCGCGGGTCGCCCCGCGATCCAGCGACCGGCACACGATCGACGACGACCGGCTACAGATCGAGCTGCCGCCGGTGTCCTGGACGATGCTGCGCACCGCACCGCGGGTCTGAGTGCCCGCGCGTCAGTCGGCGGCGCGGGGCCGGTACTCGTAGCCGAGTGGTAGGCCGGCGTAGTTCTCGGCCAACCCCTGCGCGCCGGCGGTGCTGGACACCACCCAACGCAACTGGGCCAGCTGCAGCTGGGCGTCGAACGGGTCGCCGTGGCGGTGCAGCATCATCGTCATCCACCAGCTGAAGTGTGTGCAGCGCCAGACGCGGCGCAGCGCCGACTCGGAGTACGAGTCGGCCAGCGTGCGATCGCCCTTGCGCAGCAGGGCCGAAAGCGCAGGTGCGAGCAGCGCGACGTCGGCGATGGCCAGGTTGAGGCCTTTCGCGCCGGTGGGTGGCACGAGGTGCGCGGCGTCGCCGGCGAGGAACAGCCGGCGGTGGCGCATCGGGGTCGCGACGCGGCTGCGCATGGGCAGCACGCTCTTGTCGAGGATCGGGCCGGGCGTCAGTGCCCAACCGTCCTGGCCGTGCCCGAGCCGACGGGCCAGCGCGTCCCAGATCCGCTCGTCACTCCACTGCTCGAGGTCCTCGTCAGGCGCGACCTGCAGGTACAGGCGGCTGACGGTGGCCGAGCGCATCGAATGCAGCGCGAAGCCGTCGGGGTGCCAGGCGTAGATCAGCTCGTCGGTGGACGGCGCGACGGCGGCCAGCACGCCGAGCCAGGCGAACGGGTAGGTGCGGTCCCAGGTCCGCAGCACCGGAATCGAGTCCCGGCTCGAACCGTGCGAACCGTCGCACCCGACGACGACGTCGGCGTCGAGCCGCTGCGGCTGCCCGTCCTTGAGGTAGGTGACGTAGGGACGGTCGGTGTCGACGTCGTGGACGGTCGTGTCGGTGACCTCGTACTCGACGGGCTGCCCGGCGGCCGCCCGCGCCGCGACGAGATCCTTCTGCAGCTCGGTCTGGCCGTAGATCCACACGCAGCGGCCGACAAGCTCGCCGAAGTCGAGGTGATGCCGCTCGTGCGGCCACTGCAGGTAGATCCCGCGATGCTCGATGCCCTCGCGGTGCACGCGCTCACCCAGGCCGGCGGCGGCGAGCAGGTCCACCGCCGCGCTCTCCAGCACGCCGGCGCGGATGCGGCCGAGAACGTACTGCTCGGAGCGGGTCTCGACGACGACCGACTCGATACCGTCCGCGGCCAGCAGGTGCGACAGCAGCAGCCCGGCCGGGCCGGCGCCGATGATGGCGACCTGGGTACGCATGCGGCCCAGTGCAGCGCGCCGACGGCCCCGCGCCTCGCCCGCTCTTTCGCTCAGTGGAACCAAGGTCCGACGGATGCCCTGCGCCGCTACCTGCAGTGCGGCGACCAGCCGGCCCCGGTCGCGTTTGAGGCTCGCCACGACGATGCCCAGCGCGGCCACGACGTCATTGCGATCGTCGCGCACCGGCACGGCGACCGAGCAGGCACCGAGGCTCATCTCCTCGCTGGTCTGCGCGTACCCCTCCTGGCGAATCCGGGCCAGCTGGGCGCGCAACCGGCCGGGCTGAACGATCGTGTACGGCGTGACGCGCTTCAGGTCGGCCAGCACGGACAGTTGGATCTCTTCCGGGGCGTGGGCCAGCAGCACCTTGCCGACGCCGGTGGCGTGCAGCGGCAGCCGCGAGCCGATCGTGCTCACCACCGGCACGGACGCGTGCCCGGACAGCCGATCCAGGTACAGCGCGGAGCGGCCGTCCCGGACGGCGAGGTGCACCGTGGCGAGCGTTGCCGCGTAGATGTCGTGCAGGAACGGCGAGGCCACCTCGCGCAGCCCGGTGTGCGTCGGGAAGAGCAGGCCGAGGTCCCACAGCCGCGGCCCGATGGAGTAGCTGCCGTCCGGGTTGCGGATCAACGCACCCCAGCCGCTGAGGTCGCGGATCAGGCGATGCGCGGTGGCCAACGGGAGGCCGGCGTGCCGCGCGATGTCGCTGAGCCGCTGCGCGCGGCGGCTGCTGTCGAACGAGTCGAGTACCGCGAACACCCGGGCCGTGACGCTCGCCCCGGGCTCGGACGTGTTCCCCGCCATGTGTCCGCCTTCCACTGAACGGAAGTCAGAGTACGGCCGGGACGACGCCTCGCCTAGCGGCCCACGAAGGCGGAGCGCGGAGAGCAGGTCATGGGCGTCGAGCTGAGCGAGGTGCACGCCCCTTCGCCTGTGCCGGTGTTCCGTTCGCGATTCCGACGTTCGCGCCGAGCCAGGACGAAAGCACCGATCGCAGATCGGGGTCGGCGTCACGGACCTGTTTGGCCCCCGGTGACGCCTTGATCCGCCGGACGGCCTTGTCGTGGTACTCGCGCATGAGCTGCACGGCGCGACGGGAGTCCCGCGCAGCTATCGCCTCGACGATGTCCATACGCGCCCGATGCAGCGAGCGCGGGATGGTCCCCCATTCATCGCCCGCGTCACGGGCAAGCTGCACGGCCAGGCCGAGCTGGATGTCGGTGATGATCCGGCACAGTGCGGCGAGCAGCGGATTGTGCGAGATCTCGGCGAGGGTGCCGAAGAACTGCGTCAGCGCCGCTGGGCCGGACGCCGCGTCGGTACGCTCGCCGGCTTCGCTCGCGGCCGTCCGCAACCGGTCTATCTCGGCGTCGGTAGCGCGGCCCACGGCGAGCTCGACGGCGTGGGAGTTGAGGACGGCCAGCAGGCCGAACACGTCGGCCGCCGTCATCCGCTCATGCTGAACCACCGAGGCGATGGATATCGAGAGCAGCACATCGCTGCTCGCGCTGACGATGCTTCGGCTGCCGTTGCGAGTGGTGAGCAGGCCCATCGCCGCAAGGACCCGCACCGCCTCCCGGACGGTCGGCACGCTGACGCCGTAGTCCGCGGCCAGGTCGCGTTCGGACGGCAGCTGAGAACCGTCGGCGAGTTCGCCGCTGAGAATCTGCCGCCGGAGGTCGTCGACGATCTGGTCGGCGATCCGCACCCGATTCAGTCGGCCCGCGGCCTGCGCCATCTGCTCTCCCCTTCCTGCGACGCCGCGACCGGCGAGCGCGCGGCTCGGATCCTAGCCGATTCATCGCCTTAGCACGTTGACTACCAACCTATCAGGTAGGTAGCGTGGCGCCGCGGAACATACATCGACCTCGGAGGACCCATGAAGATCGCGCCGTACGACGAGAACGGGTTCAAGCTCGATCACCCGAGAGGGACCGTGGCGTTCAACTACCTGATGATGGGCGGCGAGCCACAGTCGCTCGAGAACTTCCGCTACATCCTCGGCCGGCAGGAGGCCGACTTCCACATGCCTCGGCACCGGCACACGTTCGAGCAGATCCGGCTGCCGGTCGTCGGCGACATGAACCTCGGCGAGCAGGGAATCCTGCACGAGGGCGAGATCGGATACTTCCCCGAAGGGCAAACCTACGGGCCGCAGGACGACCCGTTGAGCGACCCCAAGCAGCTGCAGCTGGTGCTGCAGTTCGGTGGCGCATCGGGGCTCGGCATGGGGGGCGGACGGGGCCGCGGGCCGGCCAACCGCGAGGCTCAGGCCGAGCGCCGCGAGCGCCGCGAGATGAGGTTTCCGCGTCCGCGCTACCAGAGCGTCCTGATCATGAATCCGGATCGGTTCAACTGGTTGCCGCTGCCGGGCGTCGAGGGCGTGGAACGCAAGTACTTCGGATCGTTCACCGAGCGCGCGTTCTGGATCGAGTACATCAAGGTTCGCGCCGGGGCGGACTGGACGTCGACCACGGATCTCGGTCGCCGCCTGATGGTGAGCCTGTCCGGCGAGGGCGTGGCCGAGGACACGAAGATCGGCCGGCTGGCCGCACTGCAGGTGGAAGCCGGCGAGACCCTGCACGTCAGCGCAACCGAGGACCTGGTCCTGTACATAGTGGGCCTGCCGCCGGTGCTACTGCCCGAAGTGGCATCGGATCAGTTCGACACCGTGGTCTCCGACGGCGGGATCGAGTTCGAGAACGCCCGCAAGTCGCGTGAGAAGCGCGATCGAGCCAAGGCCGAGACGCCGGCCCCGGCCTCGGTCTGACGGGCGAGCTAACCAGCTGCCCCGCTCGTGAGCTGCCGGCCAATGTCGTTCGCGACATCGGTCAAGGTCGGTACGAGCGAGATGAGTCGGCGGCGGCTCCAACGGGTACGGGGGCCGGCCAGCGTCAGCGCCGCCACCGGACGGGTACCGCCCGCCCGGACCGGCACGCCCATCGCGTGGACGTCGGTCAGATGCTCACCCAGGTTCAGCGCGTAGCCCAGCTTGCGCACCTCGTGCAGCTCGCGTTCCAGCTGCTCGATCGACGGGATGGTGAACCGCGTGACACGACGCAACGGGCCGGGATACCGCGAGCGGATCGCTGAATCCGGAAGGTGGGCCAGCAACACCTTGCCGCCGGCGGTGGCGTACGGCGGCAACCGGGCACCTACCCGGGTCGCGACCCGCATCGGCTGGCGCGACTCGACACCGTCGATGAACAGCGCATCGGAGCCGTCGAGCACGACAAGGTTCACCGTCTCGTCCAGCTCGGCCGACAGGTGCATCAGATGCGGGTGGGCCACCGAGGCGAGTCGCTGGTCGTCCCCGCGTGTGCGGCCGAGCTTCGCCGCGGCCGGCCCCAATCGGTACCGGCGGGACTCGACGTCCTGCTCGGCGAAGTCGTACGCGCACAACGTGCTCAGCAGGCGGTGGGCAGTGGACACAGCGACGTCCAACTCGGCGCTCAGGTCGCTCACGCGCATGGACTCGTGCGACGACAGGACCAGCAGCGCCCGCAGTGCCTTGCTGACTGCATCGTTCGGTTCACCAGTTTTCGGTGATGTGGAAATCATGCGCTGCAGCCTTTCCAGAATGCTCCCGCAGTTATTAGCTATCACGCATCAACCGGGCCGGCAGAGCCTAGCAGCGATTCGATATGACGGAACAGCTGATTCACAAGAAAGGGGCGGCGTGTGAAGCTCGCGATCCGGCGGACCTACCTCGGCGACCGGCTCAGCCTGGCCGGCGTGCTGCCCGACCGACTGGTCGATCTCCACGCGGCGTACGCGCTGCGTCTGCAGTCGGGCGGCTTGCACCGCGAGGACGCCCTGGACCGGGCTGCCCGTACGCTGCCGACGACGCTGCCCGCGCTGCTGCAGGCCGACCCCGACCTGACCATCGCCCGCGAACTCGACGAGTGGACACGGTCCCGGTCGAGCAGCGGCGAGTTGGCGGACGAGTGCACGTGGTCGGCCGTCGGCGCTCGACTGGGGCCGCCGACCGGCCGTCCGCGTCTCGTCTGGGGCATGACCGGCAATTACCCGCGAAGCTCCAACGGGTCCAACCCTGACGGCCCACGGGCCATGTGCGGATTCGTCAAGGCCGGCAGCGCCATCGTGGGTGCGCACGACCCGGTGCGGTATCCGCCCGTCGCCGAACGCGTGGAGCCCGAGATGGAACTCGGCGTGGTGATCGGCCGGCGGGCGAGGCAACTGCGCGAGGCCGACGCGATGTCGGCGGTTGCCGGCTACATCGGCTTCGTCGACATCGGCTCCCGCGACGTCAGCGCGCTCGACAACAACCGCATGGACCGGGCCAAGGGCTTCGACAGCTTCGGTGTGATCGGGCCGGTCTTCGTCACCAAGGACGAGATCTCCGATCCGCACGGACTGGGCATTCGCTTCTGGATCAACGACGAGCTGACCCAGGACGGCAACACGTCGCAGATGTTGCACAGCATTCCTGAGCAATTGGCCTGGCTGACCCAGGCACTGACCCTGGTGCCCGGAGACGTCCTGTCGACCGGATCGCCGCCCGGGGTACACCCCATCCGGCCCGGCGACCGGATGCGCGGCGAGGTCGAGGGGCTCGGCGCCGTCGAATGCGACGTCGTCACCGAACCGGAGCCGGCCGTCGCGCCGGCGAACTGATGCGACTCAGCGGCGCGTCGCGACGAGTGGAAGAGAGGACACGAGGTGGACACCAGACACATGACGCGGCGCCGTGGCCGGCCCGGTCGGCGAGCGTGCGCGGCGATGATGGTCGCGGCGACCGGGCTGATGCTCACGGCCTGCGTGAGCAACGGCGGCACCTCGAAGTCGAAATCCGGCGCCACCCAGGTGACGTTCGCGATCCAGGTAGCCGCTCCGCCCTCGGCGTCGGTGTACCTCGCCGACAGCCTCGGGTACTTCAAGCAGCAGGGAATCGACGCCAAGATCACCATCGTCGCCAACAACTACCTGCAGCTCGCGACCGGCAAACTGCACTACGGCATCGTCGGCACCACTCAGCTGATCCAGGCGGCGGCGCACGGCACCGGCCTGCAACAGATCTGCCCTACCGTCAGCACGCCGAACTACGTCCTGGCCGTCAGCCAGTCCACCTTGGACAAGCACCACATCACGGCGTCCACGTCGCTGAAGGACACGCTCGCGGCGCTCGACGGTGAGCGGGTCGCCGAGATCGGCGGGGCGACCAATCCGGGGGCCGTACTCCTGCGCACGTTGCTGACCAAGAACGGCCTGTCCCCCGACTCGATCAAAGTGATCTCCCAGACGTCCACCGCGTCGTCGACGGCCTCGTTCGCGAACGGGCAGGTCGGCCTGGTGTTCCAGCCGCAACCGGTACCGGATCTGGTGCTGTCCAAGGTTCCCGGACGCATCGTCTACCAGACGAAGGGATCGGACGTATTCGGTGCGCTCGACGGTGCGCCGTGGACCGGCGTGGTCGGACCGACGTCGTACCTGTCGAAGAACCCCGACCTGAACAAGAAGATCTGCACTGCCGTCGCCCAGGCCAACAACTACCTGCTCGCCCAGCCCGAGCAGGCCGCGGCGAAGTTGCAGCCGGCGATGTCGTCGTTCAGCACCAAGCAGCTGGAGGACGGGCTGGCCGCGTACTCGTTCATGCCGGACGCGGCGATGAGCAAGCCCGACTTCGAGGACGGTGTCAAGCAGCTCGTGGACTACGGGCTGGTCGAGGCTCCGAGCACCGAGGTGCTCGACAAGGCCTACACCACCGCCTATCAGGGATGACGGGGTCGCACCATGACACGAGGTACAGGGACACGAGGCATTGGCGTGACGATGGACGACCGGGCCGAGCTGTCCGAGGCCCGACCGGCTGTGCTGCTGGAGGACATCTCGCACCGGTTCACCGCACCCGACGGAGTGAGCATGGCCGTGCTCGATGACGTGTCGCTCACCTTGCGGGAACGGGAGTTCTTCACCCTCGTCGGACCGAGCGGGTGCGGCAAGAGCACGTTGCTCAACATGATGTCCGGCCTGCTCAAGCCGACGAAGGGAACCATCCGGCTGCTCGGCGAGGGCCGGGCGCTGACCCGGCGCGATATCGGGTACATCACCCAGGACTCCAACCTGTATCCATGGGCGACCGTCCTGGAGAACGTCCTCGTGCCATTGCAGATTCGCAAGCTCAACAAGCACGAGGCGCGGGACCGGGCGCAGCAGTGGATCAAGCTGGTCGGCCTCGACGGGTTCGAGCACCACTACCCGAAACAGCTGTCCGGCGGCATGCAGAAACGTTGCTCCATCGCCCGGACGATGGTGTACGAGCCGGACCTGCTCCTGATGGACGAACCGTTCGGGGCACTCGACGCGATCACTCGAGCGACGCTGCAGAACACGATCCTCGAGCTCTGGCAGCAGCGGCAGACCTCGGTCATGTTCATCACCCACGACCTCACCGAGGCCATCACCTTGGCCGACCGGGTCGCGGTGATGAGCGCCCGACCGGGCCGCATCCGCGCGGTGGTCGACGTCGGGCTGGCCCGCCCGCGCGACGTGCACAACATCGCCGCGGCGCCGCGCTTCCGCCTGCTCCGGCAGGACCTGTGGCACTTGCTCGAGCCCGAACTCGAGGCGCACTGACATGCGTCCCAGCGACCAGGAAGGAATCCCGTCATGAGCCGGCCGACGATGACCGAGACGCTTCGGATCCCGGTGCGCGGCACGCCCGCCCTGCGCCGCTCAACTCCACGCCGACCCAGCCGCGCCGGCTGGCGGCGCCGCGGTGGCCGACGCGGGCTACTGGTGCTGGCGACGCAGGTGCTGATCGTGATCGCCGTACTGGTCGCCTGGCAGCTGGCCAGCGGCCGGCTGGTCCAGGCCTACCTGGTCAGCAACCCGATCGATGTCGCAAAGAAGTTGTGGCACCTGCTCGGCGACGGCGCCATGCGGCACAACATCTGGATCACGACCCAGGAGCTTCTGCTCGGGTACCTGTTCGGCGCGGCCGCGGGGGTCGTCGCCGGCTGGATCCTGGGCACGGTGCGCTTCGCCGGCGACGTGCTGGAACCGATCATCAGCGCGTTCAACGGCATTCCCAAGGTCGCGCTCGCACCGCTGTTCCTGCTCTGGTTCGGCCTGGGCATGGGCTCGAAGGTCGCCATCGCCAGCATGATCGTGTTCTTCGTCCTCTACTACAACGTCTACACGGGCATGCGCACCGTCCCCGAGCCGCTGGTCGACGTCACCCGGGCGATGGGCGCCTCGCGCTGGTTCGTGATCCGCAAGGTCGTCGTGCCCTCGGTGAACGTGCCGCTCTTCGCCGGTCTCAAGGCGGCCGTTCCGTTCGCGATGATCGGCGTGATCGCCGGCGAGTTCATTTCCGCCGATGCGGGCGTCGGCTTCTACACGATGACGGCGACCCAGCAGTTCGACCCGGCCGGGCTGTTCGCCGGTCTCGTGATCATCGTGGCGATGCTGGTCGTCGGGACGATGGCCATCACCGTCATAGAGCGGCGCGCGCTGTCCTGGCAGCGGCGCTAGCGCGTCGCGTCCCAACCCGGAACCCCCGTGCCAGCAAGGAGAATCGATAACCCCATGTGGTCCATCACCTTGAAGCAGGCAACCACCCTCGTCGAAGCGGCGCTGGCCAAGGGACGGGAGCTCGAGCTGCGCCCGCTCGCGGTCGTGGTGCTCGACCCGGGCGGCAACGTCACCGTCGTGCACCGCGAAGACCGGGCCGGCATCCTGCGCGTCGACATCGCCACCGCCAAGGCGTGGGGAACGCTCGGCGTCGGCGTCGGGGGCGCTCGGTTCACGGCTCATGCCAAGCGTGATCCGGTGTTCTTCTCCGGCCTCGCGGCGATCTCGGGCGGGCGGATCGCGAGCTCGCGCGGCGGCGTTCTCGTCCGAGACGGGCAGGGCGAGATCATCGGCGCAGTCGGGGTCAGCGGCGACCGTCCGGAGAACGACGAGGCCTGCGCCGTGGCGGGAATCGACGCCGCCGGCCTGAACGCCGACACCGGCGCCGACCCGGAAGAGCACTGAGATGTGCCGAGCGCGATGAACGAGCGGACAACGGTTCGCGACGCCACGTTCGCCGTCCTGCGCGAACGCGGCATCGACCGGATCTTCGCCAACCCGGGGTCGACCGAGATCGCGTTCCTGACCGACCTGCCGGACGACCTGCAGTTCGTGCTGTCCCTGCATGAAGGTTCCGTGGTCGGGATGGCGACCGGTCACGCGATCGCCACGGGTCGCCCGGCGTTCGTCAACCTGCACACCACCGCCGGCCTCGGCAATGCCGTGGGAGCGCTCGCGACCGCTCGGGTCAACCGAGCGCCGCTCGTCGTCGTGGTGGGCCAGCAGGATCGAAAGCACCTGGCCCTCGAACCGTTCCTGGCTGGTCGGCTCACCGGGCTGGCCGGCTCCTACCCGGTCTGGACGAACGAGCCGGTGCTCGCGGCCGACGTACCGGGCGCCATTCGCCGGGCCTGCCACGAAGCGGCCCAGCACCGCGGACCGGCCATCGTGATCGTGCCGTCCGACGACTGGCTGGTCGAGATCGATCCGCAGCGCGACGAGATCAGCCCCCGGGCCGTGGTCCGCGCCGGCAGCGATCCGGCTCCGGTGCTGGACGACCTGGTCCAGCTACTCAGCCAGGCTGTACGTCCGGCGATCGTCGCGGGCGCCGGGGTGGCCGATCAGCTCGGCTGGGACAGCCTCGTCCGGCTGGCCGAACGGCTCGGCGCGCCGGTGTGGCAGGAGGCGTTCGGGGCCGGCGCCGGCTTCCCGCAGGACCATCCGCAGTTCGCCGGGCACCTGCCGGCGAGCCGGTCCGCCCTGCGCGAGGCGGTCCGGGACAACGACCTGATCCTGGTCGTCGGCACGAGTGCCTTCCGCCAGTACACGTACGAGCCCGGCCCGCTCGTGCCGCCCGGTGTGGCGATCACGGTGATCTGCGACGACCCGGACGACCTGCACCACAGCCGGGCCGATCTCGGTGTGCTCGGCAGTCCCGCGGCGATCTGCGCCGCGCTCGCCGACGTGCTGCCGCAGCGCGACCAGCGGCCCCGCCCGCGTCGCGTCCCGACCGTCGATCCGCCGCGGGATGGTGAGCTGCTGCGCGCCGCACACGTCTTCGCCGCCCTCGCGGCCCGGTTGCCCAAGGACGCGGTCGTCGTGGAGGAAACGCCGTCCTCGCGGCCCGAGCTGCACGAACTGCTGCCGGCCCGGATGCCCGGCGGGTTCGTCAGCGCGGCGATGGGCGGGCTCGGCTTCGCGCTGCCGGCCGCAGCGGGGCTGCGCATGGGCGACCCGAGTCGCGGCGTCGTCGCGCTGCTCGGCGACGGTTCGTCGCTGTACGCCATCCAGGGACTGTGGAGCGCGGCACGGTACGGCTGTGGCGTGCTGTTCGTCGTCCTGTCCAACGGGCGCTACGCCGTCATGGACCAGCTCGCGAGCAACGCCGGCGGCAAGGCGCCGTGGCCGGCGTTCGACGACATCAGCATCGCCGGGCTGGCCCGGTCGCTCAACTGCCCGGCACTCGAGATCGGTGACCACGCCGAGCTGATCGCGGTGTTCGACGACGTGCTGCCGGGTCTGGCCGAGCGAACCGAACCGCTGCTGCTCGACGTGACTGTGACAACCGATGCGGCTTCGCCCCGGCGCAAGCCACTCACCGCGACGGAGGCCTAGAGATGGGACTGCTGGACACCGGCGAATGGGCCGGCAAGATCTTCAGCGACGGATGGCGCGACGGGGGCGCCGGCACCACTGACGTCGTCGCGCCCGCCACCGGCGAGACGCTGCAGCAGATCGGGTTGGCCGGCGCGTCCGACGTCGCGCGAGCGGCGGAGCGGGCCGCGGCGGCCCAGCACGACTGGGCCCGCGCGCCCTACACCGAACGGGCCGCGGTGCTACGCCGCGCCGGTGCCCTGTGGGAGGAGCACGCGGACGAGGTGCAGGACTGGCTGGTCCGCGAGGCCGGATCGATCCGGCCCAAAGCCGCCGTCGAGACCGACACCGCCGCCCAGGAGTGCTACGAGGCGGCCGCACTCGCCTCGCACCCCACGGGCGAGATCATCCCGAGCGCGTTGCCCCGACTGAGCCTGGCACAACGCCGGCCGGTCGGTGTCGTCGGCGTGATCGCACCGTTCAACTTCCCGCTGATCCTCGCGATCCGATCGGTGGCACCCGCGCTCGCCCTCGGCAATGCGGTCGTGCTCAAGCCCGACACGCGAACCGCGGTCTGCGGCGCGGTGTCGATCGCACGCATCTTCGAGGCCGCCGGCCTGCCGGACGGGCTGCTGCACGTGCTGCCCGGCGACGTCGGCACCGGCGAGGCCGTCGTCACCGATCCGCGGATCCCGGTCATCAGCTTCACCGGCTCCACCCGCGCCGGACGGCGGGTCGGCGAACTCGCCGGGCAACACCTCAAGCGCGCGCACCTCGAACTCGGCGGCAACTCGGCCCTGATCGTCCTCGCCGACGCCGACCTCGAACTGGCCGCGTCGGCCGGCGCGTGGGGCTCGTTCCTGCACCAGGGCCAGATCTGCATGACCACCGGGCGGCACCTCGTCCACGAGAGCATCGTCGCCGACTACCTGACCCTGCTGGCGGCGAAGGCCGAGCACCTGCCCGTCGGCGACCCGGCCGGCGCGGAGGTGGCCCTCGGCCCGATCATCGACGCCCAGCAGCGCGACAAGATCCACGGCCTGGTCACCGAGTCGGTCGGCCAAGGCGCGCGGCTGGCCGCCGGCGGTACCTACACGGACCTGTTCTACCGCCCGACCGTCCTCGCCGACGTGAAGCCGTCGATGCCGGCGTTCCGCGACGAGGTCTTCGGCCCGGTCGCACCCGTCGTCGGGTTCGCCGACACCGACGAGCTCGTCGCGCTCGCGTCCGACACGGACTACGGCTTGTCGCTGGGCATTCTGAGCGGTGACGCCGCCCGGGCGCTGGAGATCGCCGAGCAGATACCGAGCGGCATCGTGCACATCAACGACCAGACCGTCAGCGACGAAGCGGTCGCCCCGTTCGGCGGCGTCGGGGCCTCCGGGACCGGGTCGCGGTTCGGCGGCCGCACGGCCAACCTCGATGCCTTCACCGAGACGCGGTGGATGACGGTCCAGGGCGAGATCACCCGGTACCCGTTCTGATGGCGCCCGACCCAACGACCGCACCGCGGCTGCAGGTCGTCATCGGCAGCACCCGACCCGGGCGGGCCGGCGCGGCTGTCGGACGATGGTTCGCCGAGCTGGCCGGCAAGCACGGTGGTTTCGCCGTCGAGGTCCTCGACCTGGCCGAGATCGACCTGCCCCTGCTCGACGAGCCGCACCCGCCGCGTACCGGCCGCTACCAGCACGAGCACACGAAGCGGTGGAGCCGGCTCGTCAGCCGCGGCGACGCCTACGTGTTCGTCGTGCCCGAGTACAACCACGGCTACAACGCCGCGACGAAGAACGCGCTCGACTACCTGTGCGAGGAATGGCGGCGCAAGCCGGTCGGCTTCGTCGGCTACGGCATGCGGGCCGGCGGCGCGCGTGCGGTGCAGATGCTGCTGCAGGTGGTGACCGCGTTGGGCATGGTTCCGGTCAGCGAGTCGGTCGTGATCACCCACGTCCGGCGCATGCTCACCGAGGACGGCGGCCTGTTCATGCCCGACGCCGCCGTCGAGCGCGCCGCAGAAGCCCTGCTCGGCGAACTCGACGAGTGGGCAACCGACCTGGCGGTGCTGCCGAAACGTGCCGCGAGACGTTCCCGCCGGTGACGACGCTGCGCCCTGGTCCCGCGCCGAGCCGGGTCACGCCGAAGGTCGCCGTGGGCACGGTGTACGTGGCGGTGATCTTCCTCAGCACGCTCGACACCACCATCGTCAACGTGGCCCTGCCGACGATCGGCCGCGACCTCGGCGTGGCGTCGATGTCAGTGGGCGTCGTCTCGGTGTCCTACCTGGTCAGTCTGGCCACGTTCATGCCGGCCTCGGGCTGGCTGGGCGATCGCATCGGGTCGAAGCCCACACTGCTGTCAGCCATCGCCGTGTTCACCCTCGCGTCGGCGTTGTGCGGAACGGCCACCAGCCTCGGCGAGCTGGTGGCCTTTCGCGTCCTGCAGGGCGTCGGCGGCGGCATGCTCGCCCCGGTCGGCATGGCCATGCTGCTGCGGACGTTCGCACCGGACGAGCGGGTGCGCGCCGCCGGCATCCTCACCGTTCCGGTGTCGCTGGCGCCGGCGCTCGGTCCGCTGGTCGGCGGAGCGCTGATCACCGGCCTGTCGTGGCGGTGGGTGTTCTACGTCAACGTTCCGTTCGGCATCGCGGCCGTCGTGTTCGGTGCGATGTTCCTGCCCACCGAGCGACGACCCCCCGCGCCGTTCGACCTGAGCGGATTCCTCGCGGCCGGGCTCGGCTTCGGGTTGACGATGTACGGGGTCTCCGAGGGCCCGGACCGCGGCTGGACGCGCCCATCGGTGCTAGCGGCCATTATCGGCGGTCTGCTGCTGCTCGGCATCATGGTCGTCGTCGAGCTGCGGCGCCCGGCACCGATGGTGGACCTCCGGCTGTTCGCCAACCGCCTCTTCGGTGCCTCGGCGGCGATCATGATGCTCGAGTCGGTCGGATTCCTCGGCACGCTCTACATCATGTCGCTGTACCTGCAGGACGGGCGCGGCCTGAGCCCGGTCGCCGCCGGCCTGTGCG